>DAIRFV010000451.1:0-3293 GCA_036794905.1 Pyrinomonadaceae bacterium
CCGCTACCAGCGCCCCATCGTGGCCTACGTCTACCGCATGGTCGGCGACTACGACTCCGCGCTCGACCTCGCGCAGGAGGTCTTCATCAAGGTCTACAACTCGCTGGGCCGCTACCGCCCCGAGTTCAAGTTCTCGACCTGGATTTACCGCATCGCGCACAACGCGGCCATCGACCACCTGCGCCGCCAGGGCGCCTCGCGCGTCGAGGAGATGGAGGTGGAGGGGCACGAGGGCACGACCTTCGAGAAGCCCCTGGCGAGCAAGGCGCCGACGCCCGAGCAGGAGACCGAGCGCGGCGAGCGGCGCGCGGAGATCGAGGAGGTCGTCGCGCAGCTCTCGCCCGCCTACCGCGAGCTGATCGTGCTCCGCCACTCGCACGACCTCAGCTACGACGAGATCGCCGAGGTGACGGGGCTCCCCTTAGGCACGGTCAAGAACCGAATCTTCCGCGCGCGCGAGGCGATGCGAGAGTTGCTCGTGGCGCGCGGCATCACGGGGATGTGAACGGCATGGCGGAGGTCGCGCGCGAAGGGCCGCAGTGCCCGCGGACGAGCCTGACGGCCGCCTACCTCGACGGCGAGTTGGACGCGGCCGCGGGCGAAGAGTTCGACCGGCACGCGCGCGCGTGCCCCGACTGCTCGGCCGCGCTCCTCGACCAGCGGCGCCTTCTGTGTCTGCTCGACACGGCCTTCGACGACACCTTTGAAAAGGGACTGAAGCTGCCCGAAGGCTTCACGCGCCAGCTCAAGGCGCGCGCGCAGAACGACCTGAGCGGCGTGCGCGACGCGCGCGAGCGGCGGCGCGCGTTGAAGATTTGCGCGGCGCTCGGCGCGGCGGCCTTCGCGCTGCTGGGCTTCGCGGCCTTCGACGTGGTGACGCGTCCCGCCGCGCGCGCGTTGGGCGCGGCCTCGGGCGTGCTGGGCGTCGCCGGGCGCGCGTCGGCCGAGGCGGGCTCCGGGGCGACGGTGGTGCTGCGCGCCGTGGCGGGCCGGATCGTTTCGGGCGCGTCATCGGCCTCCGCGTTCTGGGTGCTGCTGCTGGCCGCGGGCGTCCTGCTGCTGCTGCGGTTGGTGAGCGGCTATCACCGGGCCTCGGCGCGCGACTGATGAGACCTTGAAAGGCCGGGCCGCGGCCAGCGCCCGTCACTCGCGTGAGGGACGGGCGCTGGCCGCTCGTCGCATCCAACGATTTGAAATTTCAAATCTCACATTTCAAATTCTCCCTGTTGCCTCCGGGCGCGCCGTGCCCCTGCGCCGAATCCATCCGGCTTGACCCTCAGGCCGAGTTTTCACGGCGCGTCGCGCTCAACTTCACGAAGGGCGTCCTGGCCCTGCTCCTCCTCCTGCTCGCCGCCGTCATCGTCAACGGTCAGGACGCGGCGCGGGGCGAGGAGATGGTCATCGACGGGCGGCACGCGGGCGACGTGTTCGGGGTGGGGCGGAGCGTGCGCGTGCGCGGCGACGTGCGCGGCGTCATCGCCTTCGGCGGCGACGTGATCGTCGAGGGGCGCGTCGAGGGCGACGCGGCGGCCGTCGGCGGCTCGGTCATCCAACTCGGGGGCTCGCACGTCGGAGGTGACGTGATCGTCTTCGGCGGCCAGTACCGCAACGAGGGCGGCGGGCGCGGGCCTTCCGGGGAGACCTTGATGTACGCGGGCTACGAGGAGGAGCTGCGAGACCTCGCCCGCAACCCGGCCTCGATCCTGACGCCCGAGTTCTCGCTCGCCTTCGTCGGCTGGCGTCTGATGGCCGTCCTCTTCTGGTTCGTCGTCTCCATCGCGTTGACGGCCGTGAGCCCGGGCGCGGTCGGGCGGGCGGCGGCGCGTCTGCAACTGACGCTGCCGCGCGTGGCGCTCATCGGGCTGGTGGGCGCGCTGGTGCTGGGGCCGGGCGTGACCTCGGCGCTGCACTTCCTGCCGCCCGCGCTCGCGGCGCTCGTCGGCGTGACGGCGCTGCTGCTCATCCTGCTCTCCTACCTCTTCGGCCGCGTCGTCGTCCACGCCGCGACGGGGCGCTGGCTCCAGCGCGTGCTGCTGCCCGAAGACCGGCGTTCGGAGTCGGTCGCGCTCCTGCTCGGCGCGGCCTTCTGGGCGGTCGTCCTCGCGCTCCCATACGTCTGGCCCTTCTTCGTCCTCGGCCTCGTCGTCCTCAGCCTCGGCCTCTCGCTCACCGCCCGCTACCGCCTTGCCTTCGGCGTAAACCGCAAACCGTAAACCGTGAACCGTCAACCGTGACAGGTAAGAACTGCCTTCCTTCCTGTCACGGTTGACGGTTGACGGTTTACGGCCTTTTGACTTCCGTCGGACGCGTGTTAGCATCGGCGCGTTTCGCCACGGGGAGGCTTTCGACTCATACTCTTGCGCGCTTACTTTCCTGAACACAGCCGTGGACGTGCGTTGACGCTGCTGCTCGTGCTCGTCTGCTCGGTCGTCTCTTTGCTCTCGCCCGCCGGCGCACGCGCGCAGCAGCAGACCAACCCCGTCGACCGCAAGGTCGAGAACCCCGTCACCGACACGCCGAGCGTCAACCCGCTCTCGCAGGACAGACCCGCCGTCCGCCCGCGCCCGCGCCCGCGCCCCCCGGGCGAGCCGGGCGCCCAGCCGACCGACGAGCTTGAGGTGCGCGCCGACAAGCAGACCGTCAGCGGCCCCGAGAACGCGCACGTCACCGTCTTCGAGGGGAACGTGGACGTGCGCGTCGGCATCTACCGCCTCCAGGCCGACAAGGTGACCGACTACGAGGCCGAGAGCCGCGTCGTCGCCGAAGGGAACGTCGTCCTCGACCAGGGCGAGTTCCAGCGCATCACGGGCTCGCGCGCCGAGTGGAACTACGCGACCAAAATCGGCTTCTTCGAGAACTCGACCGGCTTCACCAACCAGACGCAGGACGGCACGATCATGTACTTCACCGCCGACCGCGTCGAGAAGGTCGCGGGCGACCGCATCGTCATCATCAACGGCGAGGTCACGGCCTGCGGCGACGACGAGGTGCCGAAGTGGAGCTTCAAGACGGCGCGCGCCGTCATCAAGCTCGCCGACCGCGTCAAGCTCAAGCGCCCGCGCCTGCTCGTCAAGGGCGTGCCCGTCTTCTGGCTCCCCTACGCCTCGGTCTCCCTCAAGCAGCGCGACCGCGCCTCCGGCTTCCTGACGCCGACCTTCTCGGGCTCGGGCGAGAAGGGCATGCGCTTCTCGAACGCCTACTTCCAGACCCTGGGCCGCTCGGCCGACATCACGTTCCGCAACGACATCTACACGAAGCGCGGCATCGGCTTCGGCGCCGACCTGCGCACGCGC
>DAIRFV010000176.1:0-12244 GCA_036794905.1 Pyrinomonadaceae bacterium
CTCTCGTCACGGTTCACGCGCCTTTACAGTCTTGGGAGCGTGAAGCCGACCCTGGAGCCGTGCCCCGGTTCGGAGTGGAGGAAGACCTGGCCGCCGTGCTGCTCGACGACCTGGCGGACGAAGGAGAGGCCGAGCCCCGTGGACTCCTCCTCCTTGACGCGGCCGTCGCGGGCGACGCGGTAGAACTTCTCCCAGACGCGCTCCTGGTCTTCGGGCGGGATGCCGTAGCCGCGGTCTTCGACCGTGAGACGGACGGCGTCGGCTTCGAGCGCCGTCGAGAGCGTGACCGACGTGCGCTCGGGGCTGTACTTGATGGCGTTGTCCACGAGGTTGGCGACGGCCTGCGTGATGAGGCCGCGGTCGGCGGCGACCGGCGGCAGGCGCTGCCCGTCGCGCTCGACCAGGCGGATGCGCTTGCGCTTCGCCACCGGCTGGAAGCTCGTGATCGTCTCGCGCACCACGTCGTCGAGCGTGAGCGGCGAGATGAAGACCTCCTGCCTGTCCTTCTGCTCCAGCTTCGCCACCGACAGGAAGGTCGAGAGCATGCGCGCGACGCGCTGCGACTCGGCGTGGATGATCGAGAGGAACTCGCGCGCGTCCTCGGGGATTTTGTCGTCCGACATCAGCAGCTCGGCGAAGCCGTTGATCGAGGTGACGGGCGTGCGCAGCTCGTGCGACATGAGCGAGAGCATGTCGCTCTTGAGCTTGTCCAGCTCCTTCACCCGCGTCACGTCGCGCACGGTGACGGCGAGGCAGAGCGGGAGCGGGACGCGCGGTTCAAGGGAATCGCCCTCGCGCTCGTCGGCCGCGGCGCTCGTCACCAGCGCGATGCGCAGCAGCAGCGTCTCGTCGCGGTCGAGGAAGGTCAGCTCGCGCTCGTACGCCTGCCCCGTCTGGAGCACGCGCCGCACGGCGATCTGCGGCTCGTCGAAGACGCCCGTGCGGAAGCGTTCGAGCAGCGCGAAGAGGTCGAGCTTGCGCCACTCGGCCGAGCCGAGCCGCGCCGCCGCGCGCATCGTTGGGTTGACGAAGGCCAGCGTGCCGTCGAGGTACGCGACCGCGTGCGCGTCCGAGCCCTCGGCGAGCACGAGCCCCGCGAAGCCCTGCTCGGTCAACAGCCCGCTCACCACGCCGAAGGCTTCGAGCCGCTGGCGCGCGGCGCGCGACGAGTAGAAAGTCTCCCTCCCCCTCGGCACGCCCAGCGTGCGCGCGTCGTCGCGTTGCAGGTTGCGCGCGAACTGCGCGCTCACGTTCTCAAGCAGCGGCCTGTCCTCTTCGTCGAACCTTCCGCGCAGACGCAGCAGCAGCGCGCCGACGGCCTGCCCGTCGTGGCACAGCGGCACCGCGACGGTCGAGGCCGCGGCGGCGTCCGGCCCCTCGGCCTTCACCGCAAGCTCGCGCGAACGCATCACGCGCTCGCAGGTCTCGACGCCCTCGCGCCACGCAGAGTTGCTGCCGCCGTCGTCGCGCGCGCCCGCCCGCGCGGCGGCGCGCAGCCGCGCGGCCTGCACGGGCGCGCCCCACTCGTCGAGCCGGAAGATGACCGCCTCTTCGAGCGGCAGCACCGTGTTCAGCAGCCGCAGCCCGCTCAGCAGGCGCCCGTCCGCGCCGCGCCCTTCGAGCGCCGAGCGGCGGACGGCCAACCGCTCGACGTTCTCCGTCAGCAGCGAGTCAATCTTCCACAGCCGCCGCGCCTGCGCCGTCAGCAGCGACCCGAAGCACGCGAACATCATCGGCGCGAACACGATGTCGAGGTTGAGGAAGCGCGAGGCGAGCAGGGAAGCCGCGCACAGAACCACGAGCGCGCCCGCCACGACCACGAACGCGCGGCGCACGCCCATCAGCTCGGCCGCGCACCCGCTGCCGAGTCCCGCCGCCGCGACCAGCAGCAGCACCGCCCAGACCTGCGGCGGCACGCTCGGCGTCGCCGGTGCGTCGAACACGAAGAACGCCCCGGGCGAGGCCAGCAGCCCCACGCCCCACGCCCCGACCGCCAGCGCCGACACGCCGAGCGACAGCGCCGCCGAAGACAGGAATGATTCGAAGGAGAACGAGATCGGACTTTTCAAGACTTTATCAGGAGGGCAAGTCTGAGGAAGGAATTTCCGACGTGAACGCCGGGCGGCGCGAGACCCAAATCCAACTTAACACGCCGGCCGACGGGTTAACAAGGGACGATTTTTCGACCGTCCCGGCGCGCAATTTCAGGCTCGTCAGACGCGTGCGAGGGCGTCGAGCAGTTCGTCCTCTTCGGACTCGGCGACGGTGCGGAGGTCGAGGACGAGGCGGTCGTCGAGTATGCGCGCGACGACGGGGGGCGAGTGTTGACGAAGCCGTTGGTCGAGCGAGTCGGCCGAGTGTCGCGGGTGCTTGAGGGCGATGAGCGCGGTCGGCGGGTGCGTGGTCGGCGCGGAGCCGCCGCCGACGGCCGACTCGCCTTCGATAATCTCGAAGTCGAGCGCGCCCTGGTCGAGACTTGAGCGCAGTCGGTCGGCGAAGGCGCGGGCGCGCCCCCCGATGTCGGCGCGCGTGGCGGAGAGCATCCGGAGGGCTGGCACTTCGCGCGCGGCCTCGCCCCGCCGGTAGGCTTCGAGCGTCGCTTCGAGCGCGGCCAGCGCGAGCTTGTCCGCACGCAGCGCGCGGTAAAGCGGATGACGGCGCAGGCGTTCGATTGTCTCGCGGCGGCCCACGACGAGCCCGGCCTGCGCGGAGCCGAGCAGCTTGTCCCCGCTGAAGCTGACCACGTCGGCGCCCCGCGAGACGGAGTCGCGGATGACGGGCTCGCCCGAGAGCCCGTGCGGCGCGAGGTCTACCAGCGCGCCGGAGCCCGCGTCTTCGTAGAGCAGCAGGCCGTGCTCGTGCGCGAGCCGCGCGAGCTCTTCGAGCGAGGGCGCGGACGTGAAGCCGACGATGCGGAAGTTCGAAGGGTGCACGCGCATCAGCAGGCGCGTGCGTTCGTTGATGGCCCGCTCGTAGTCAGACGGCCGCGTGCGGTTCGTCGTCCCGACCTCGACCAACGCCGTGCCGGACTGCGCCATCACGTCGGGCACGCGGAAGTCGCCGCCGATCTCGACCAGTTCGCCGCGCGAGATGATCGTCTCGCCGTCGCGCGCCAGCGCCGTCAGCACGAGCAGCGCGGCGGCGGCGCAGTTGTTGACGACGAGCGCCTCTTCGGCCCCGGTCAGCTCCGCGAGCAGCGCCTCGGCGCGCGCGCCGCGCCGGCCGCGCCGGCCGGTCTCCGTGTCGTATTCGAGCGTGCAGTAGCCCGCGGCCTCCCGCGCGACGGCGCGGCGCGCGGCCTCCGAGAGCGGCGCGCGGCCGAGGTTCGTGTGCAGCACGACGCCGGTCGCGTTGATGACGCGGCGCAAGCCGCGCGCCCGCTCGCGCTCCGCGGAGAGTGTGAGCCGCCGCGCGGCCTCGGCGAGCAGAGACGCGCGCGCGCCGTCGCCGTCCGTCGAGGCCGTTTCGGAACTCGAACGAAGTTCTTCGCGCAGTTCGTCGGTCACGGCGCGCGCGAGCGCGGTCAGGCGCTCGGCGCCGAGCGCTTCGCGGAGCGCGTCGGCCTCGGGCGTGTGCAGCAGCGCGTCTATCGAGGGGAGCGCGCGCAGTCTCTCTGTCAGGGTCGAATCTGGCATGTCGGCCGAGCCGGTAGTCAGGGACGAGACGTTAGTGGTAAGTTGGCATGGCGGCCCCGCGGCGCCGACGTATTCTACGCCGCGCGCCTCCCGGTTGAGAAACAGAAAACCGTGAACTCACAGGCCATGACGAGGATGATGGACGCGCCGACCGTCTGCGGCGCGTCCGAGGACGGCGATGCCGCCGCAGTCGCGCGGCTGTTGGCCTCGGGCGCGTCCGCGGACGAGCGCGTCGAGCCCGGCGGCGAGACGCCGCTCATGCGCGCCGCCGCGCGCGGCCACGAGGATGTCGTGCGCGCACTGCTCGACGCGGGCGCGGACGCGTGCGCGCGGCGCGCGGACGGCTTCACGCCGCTCATCCTCGCCGTCTTCTTCGGGCACGAAGGGGTCGTGCGCCTGCTCGTCGAGCGCGGCGCGGACGTCTCCGCGCGCACCAGTCTGGGGACGACGGCCGCGCGCTGGGCCGAGTCACGCGGCTTCGCCGCGATGGCCGATTTGCTGCGCGCGGCCGAAACGTCCACTCCGCACGTCGCCGCCGCGGACGTACCTGAGAAGGTCGAGTCAGTTCGCGCGATAGACACGACGACGAAGTCGTCCGACCAGGTCGAAATCGTCTCGAAGCGGCGCGCGGACGCGCGCAGGAAAGAGCGTGCGGCCGATTCGCCGGCCCCCGCGCCGGACGGAGGTGCCCTGCGCGCGGGCGTTTTCGCGGAGGATGACCATTCATCGAATGTGACTGCGGCGGGCGTCTCCGCCCGGCGCGGCGGACAAGTCACCGCACATCCTTCGGCTTCCACGTTCCGGCTCGGACACTTCATGCGTTCCTGGCAGGGGTCTGTGGGCGCGCTGGTACTGTTGGTCGCCTTCGGGGTCGCGGTCTTCGCGCTCATGCGCGGGGGCACAGCGCCGCGCGACCCCGCCGCGCCCGCGCCTACTGCGCCGCAGGCGGCCGCGCAGCAGACGTCCACGCCGCCGCTCCCGACGCCGGAGCCGTCGCCCGCCATCCCCACGCCCGAACCGCAGGGAATCATTCCCGTGCCCGAGCAGGGCTACCCCGTGCCGAACACGACCGGCCAGCCCTACTACGTCACCCCCGGCCCGGCCGTCCCCGTCGCGTCCGGCGCGCCGAACGATTTGACCGTCGTCTCCGAGAGCGGCTCAACCTCCCCCCAGGACGCCGGACAGTCCGGGCGCAGGGGCAGCGCCAACAACAACTCAGCGCCCGCGCGCAACGACAACGCCTCCGACGCCGCCCCGCGCCCCGCGCGCACGCCCGAACCCGAACCCGAACAGCAGCGCCCGGCGCCCCCCGCCGCACCCCCGAACCCAACGCCCCCGCCCGCCACGCAGCCCACCCCCGGCCGCCCCAAAGTCATCCAGTGGCCGCCACAATGAATCAGTAGGCAGGAGGCAGTCGCTCGGCGTTAAGGACGTTGCAGGGTGTAGAGCGAAGGTTTCGACTGCAAGACTTTTAACTGCCTACTGCCATCTGCCTCCTGCCTACTTCAAAGTTGTTGACACCCTCCGAGCCTAAAACATATTCTCGAAAGTGAGGCCGCGCGGGCGGCCTCGTGAGGAGTTAAAGACTGTGCCGATTCGCGAAAACAAGTTCGCGCGCCGCGCTCGCGAGCGTGATGTGAGTGTGAACACAAAGAAGGTCGTGCTGCGCGACCAGCAGCCGACGGTCGAGGAGCAGTTGGCGCGGCTCGAAGAGGACATCCGCCGCCTTAAGGTCGAGTTCGACATCTACTTCAACGGCGCGGCCAAGCGCCCGCCCTACGACACGAAGGGGCGCGTCGACACCCTCATCAAGCGCCTCGCCGACGAGCGCACGCTCACCTTCGCGCAGCGCTACCACTACAACTCTCTGGCGGCGCGCTACAACTCCTTCATGCAGCTCTGGCGCAGGACGATGCAGGAGCGCGAGGAGGGGCGCGGCCCCTCGCGCCGCCCCGCGCCGGCGCCCGAACCCGAGGCGGCCCCCGCCACCTTCGTCTGCTCCGACCCGCGCGGCGACGTGCGCACCGTGCGCGGCATCTACGAAGCGCTCGTCGAGGCCCGCCGCCAGTGCGGCGAGCCGACCGACGACCTCTCCTTCTCTCGCTTCCACCGCATGGTCACCGAGAAGTCCGAGGCGCTCAAGGAGCGCGCCGGCTGCGACCGCGTGCACTTCTCCGTCGCCGTCAAAGACGGGCGCGTTCAGTTCAAGGCGAAGGCGGAGAAAGAGTAAACAGTAGGCAGTAGTCAGCAGGCAGACAAAGCGGCGCGCCCGACCTGAAGGTTGAACGCGCCGCTTGTGGTTTTTCCTACTGCCTACTGACCACTGCTTTTTAAAAGCAGAAGGCAGTCAAGACCTTGACGGTTTTGACTGCCTTCTGCCTACTGCGTACTGCCTACTGCTTTCTTGAGTGCTGAGTGCGCTTGCCGGCTCGTTGCTAAGTCCGGAAGCGGCCAGTGGCCTTCAACGAAAGCTGAAGTGTTCAGTTGGGGAGAGTTACATCTTGATCACTTTCTCGGCCTGCGGGCCCTTCGGCCCCTGCGTCACCTCGAACTCGACCTCCTGCCCCTCTTCGAGGGTCTTGAAGCCGTCGCCCTGGATGGCGCTGTAGTGAACGAAGATGTCGGAAGAGCCAGGCTGCTCGATGAAGCCGTAGCCCTTCGCGTTGTTGAACCACTTGACCTTACCGGTAATTCTAGGCATAGCTGACGAATCCTCCTAACGATTCGGTGAAAAGGGTCTGGCGGAATATCAAGGGCATCCGCCGTCCCCGCAAGGTTGATTCACGAGCCGGCGCGCGCCCGCAACGAGACGCGCCCTAACACTCAAAAAAAATGCCCGCGAGCGACGGCCCCCGGCTTCGAAGCCTTTCGGACTCGTCGTTCACGGACACGGCGGAACCACTGCAACTTCATTGCTAACGCTTGCAAGTCTAACGGTTTGGGCGAGTTAAACCGCCCGCGGCGGGTTGACGACGGCGCATAATAAGCGGAACCGTACGCTCTGTCAACACAAAAATTCACGCCGCCCAAAGCTTTATGCCCGCCGCAGGCTCTTCGGGCTACCGCGCCGGCAGGTAGTGCCGCGGGCTGACGGGCAGGTCTCCGAGTCGCACCTCGTAGTGGAGGTGGGGTCCCGTCGAGCGCCCCGTAGAGCCCACGAGCCCCAACTGCTCACCGCGCCTAAGTTCCTGACCGGCCGAGACTTCTATCTTCGAAAGGTGTCCGTAGCGCGTCGTCAGGCCGTTGCCGTGGTTGATGACGACCGTCTGGCCGTAGCCGTTCTTCCAGCCCGCCTCCAAGACCGTGCCGTCGGCGGGCGCGAGGACGGGCGTGCCGTGCGGGGCGGCGATGTCCTGCCCGGGGTGGAACTCGGAGCCGCCGCCCCCGAAAGGGTTGCCGCGGTAGCCGAAGCTGTCGGTGGACTCGCCCTCGACCGGCCAGATGGAAGGGACGCGCGCGCGCTCCTTGAGCGCCGCCTCGTAGACCTGCAAGTCCATCTCCAGGCGCGAGGCGCGCAACTCCAGCAGCTCGACCGAAGCGGCGTCGAGCGGGGGGCCGCCCGCGCCGTGCGGGCTCGTGCCCTCCTGCTGCTGCTGCTGCTGCTCCTGCCCCTCGGCGGGGACGCCGGACATCTCCGAGAGCCGGCGCGAGGCGTCCTCGATGGCGTCCACGCGGTTTTCGAGCTTCTGTAGCTGCTGGCGCTGGCGCTCGTTCTCGATGCGGAGGCGGTTGTTCTCCTCCTCGATGCGCAGGTGCATCGCCTGCTGCGTCAGGCCGTAGACGCCGTAGGCGGCGCAGCAGAAGAGGACGGTGACGACGACCGCGGAGGCTTTGACCCAGCGCTTGTGGATGGAGACGCGGCGGACGTAGGAACGTGAACGCGAGGTGGTAGAAACGATGAAAGCGTAAAAACGCTCGTCTCTGTTCATCGGAGTGTGCTCCTTGGGCGCCCCGTCCGCGCGCCACACTTTGGGGGAGCAGGCACACGGATGAGCGCGAAAGGCACTGTCTGCCGAAAGAAGGCGACGAGTGCGAAAACTATTTAATTTCCGGGTTTCTAGTTTGCGAGACCCTTCCTGACGGTGCTGCCGAGGCCCGCCTCTTGAAGATACAGCCAAGGCGGGAACCTGATTTGGGGCTGCACAAGGAGCTAGACCCTACCACAGGGGTCTTTTGATTGCAAACCGTCAAAAGTCAGAACCGCGTGCGGTTCCGTTGAGACAGCAAAACGCCCGCCGTCCGAAGCCTCCTCGCGGAGGCCAGACGGCGGGCGTCGAAGTGTTTGAGTTTTGCGTGCGCCCGGGCTTTAAATCTCTTCGGCCTCGCGGCGGCGGCGGTTGCGCGCGCTGAGGATGGTGATGACGATGAGTAGCATCAGTGCGATGAAGGCGACGACGACGCCGACCTTGAGGATGAACGTCAGGAAGCCGACAAACGCGATGAGCTTCTTGACGAGGATGATGAGCAGCGCGATGAGCGCCGCGATGCTGCCTAAGCGACCTGCCGCCATGAGAAAACCTGACATCTCTTGAAATCTCCTTCCCCGTACCGAACGCTCGAACCTTTTGCGCCCCAGCGCCGCAAACATCTTAACAGAAACCGCGGCCGGAAATCCCGAACCCGCCCGCCTCTAAAACCGCGGCTCGTTGGGCCAGCCGCCGACCGGCTCGCGCGAGGAGACCTGCGTCACCAACTCGCCCGTCCCGAACCTCGTCACCTCCGAAGGGAGCGAGCCCGTCGCCCCGCCGACCACCGAGGGCGGCCGCGAGAACGTGTCGAAGCTCGGCGTCTCGCGGCGGCTCCCGCGCGCCCGCGCCCAGTCGAAGAGCATGTAGGCGCCGAGCAGCACGAGCACGACCGGCAAAAACTCCCTGACGGGCAGCCGCACGTTGAAGATCGTGTGGAGCAGGAAGACCGTGCCGAGCGAGATCATCGTCACGGCCCACGCCAGCGGGTTCCCGTAGAGGCGGCGCGCGATGGCGTCCTGCTCGGCCTCGGGCGCGAGGCCGGAGCGGATGAGCTGCGCGGTGCGGACGGCGTCCACGGCCGCGAACAACCAGGTGCCGATGATGCCGAGGACGAAGAAGAGCGTCCCGTCGGTGACGGTCGCCATCTGGAAGAAGCTGGCGAAGATGGTGAAGTGGACGAGCGCCTTCGAGGTCTGCCCGTTGTAGGCCGCGCCCAGTCCCGGGCAGATGAGCGAGAGCAGCAGCGCCACGAACGCCGAGGTCTTACGCCGGACGACGCCGGCCGCGCCGGGGCGCGCCTGCTGCTGTTGCAGCGTTTCGACGCCCGCGACGATGCAGTCCTGACAGTACGGGAAGCCGCGTATGCGGTGGTCGCACGCGGGGCACAGGGGGCGGCCGCAGCGGCTGCACTGCACGACCGCGCGGTTCGTCAGGTGATACGCACAACTCATCAGACCTGCTGCCAAGACTTTCGCCCCGCCTCTCGCTCGCTCAAGTTACTTCTGTTGCTGGTTGTTGTTGTTCGGGCTCTGCTGTTGCTGCTGCTGGCCGGAGTTGTTCGTGCCCCCCGACTGCGGCGCGGCGACGAGCCCCGTCGTCGCGCGCTTGATCGCGTCGGCGCGCACGGCGCCGTAGCTGTAGGTCTGCGAGGCCAGGCGCAGGCTCTTGTTGTACATGCCGGCGATGGAGCCGTCGTCGGAGAGCGTGCTCGTGCCGACGAGGACGGCCAGCAGAACCATCGTCGCCACGGTGGCGAGCTGCGGCGTGACCATCACGTCGAGCCAGCCGCGCATCCACTCCGTAATCCGCGCGCCCAGGGGCGGGCGGACGGCCTCGGCCTCGGTCGTGCCGAGCGTGGCCTGAAGGATGCGCGCGTGGAGCCCGGCGGGCACGGGCAGCTCGTCGCCGATGTAGGAGGAGCAGGCGCCGATGGCGCGCACGACCTGGCCCGGCAGGTCGGAGCAGCGGTCGCAGAGCGCCGCGTGGCGCTCCCAGCGGTGGTAGAGGGCGGCGGGGATGAAGCCGTCGAGGTAATCCGTCAGGTGCTCCTCGAACTCTTCGCACCTCATCGCCGTCTCGGGCGCCGTCTTCAGAAGGATGCGCGCCTCCAAGCCCGGCGTGGGCTGCGGCGGCACGTCGGCGCGGCACTCGACGATGGCGTTCTTGACTTCGTTCAGGAGGTCGTGGCAGACGGGACAACGCAGGGCGTGCTCGCCGAACGCGCGCTGGGTCTCGCCTTCGAGCGCGGCGTCGAGATAGTCCGTCAGACGATCTTCAAACTCTGTGCACAGCATCCTAAATCCGCTCCATCCCTTCCACTCCTGATTTTAAAACGACCGGCGCCCACCAAGGTTCGTTCACCCTACGAACCGGGGACGCCCCGACACCCACAATCTCATCAAACGTCGCTCATCGCGACCACCCGCATCCGGCGCAGGATTTTAGCCAGCTCGATGCGCCCGCGGTTGATGCGCGACTTGACCGTGCCCTCTGGAATCTTCAAGTGGTCAACGATCTCCTGGTAACTCAGCTCCTCGATGTCTCGGAGGATGACGCAGGTTCTCAAGTCCGGCGGCAGCTTATCAATCGCCGCCTGCACCTGCTCGCCCAACTCCTGCCGCTCCATCTCGCGCTGCGGCGTATTACCGGCGGCGCGCAGGTGGTAGGTGTGACCCTCGATGTCTTCGGCCTGCGTGTCCTGCGGGGCGCGCTGGCGTCGGCGGTAGTCGTCGATGACCAGGTTACGCGCGAGGCGCATCAGCCAGTTTTGCAGGTCGCCCTGCTTCGGGTCGTACTGTTCGAGCGAGCGGTAGACGCGGACGAAAACCTCTTGAGTCAGGTCCTCGGCCGCGTCCGAGCGCGAAGTGAAGCGGTAGGCGAGGTTGTAGATGCGGCGGGAGTAAGTGGAGACAATCTCCTCCCATGCCGCGCCGTCCCCGGCCCGACACCTCCTGACCAACTCAGCACCTTCGCCGACACTCACCGCCGTGACTACTCCCACCTCGCGCCCCTTCAACTCCCTCCGCGGCCTCGGTTTAAGCGTCCCGCGTGGGTAGTCAACCCATTGTCAAACGGGCATTACGACCGCCTGAAGGGGAAAGTTCCCGCCGCCCCCGCGCGACCCGGGACGGCCATTTTCGGCACCCCTCGGCGCCCCGAAATCGGGCCGGAGACCTCCCGCTGCGTCCCGGCCCCCGTTGTGACTATTATAGCCGAACGATGTTACACTATATCTTGTGTCCAACGTCACGCGAAGTCAAACCCGTACACAAGTAAGAGTCTGCCCGCGCGTCCAATCTAACGGCGCGGCGGGCAGGGGGCGAGCAAGGCGGGACTATCTCTTTTGCGTAAACACCTGAAATTCGTCGCCCTCTGTCTGGTCGCCGGCCTCGCCCTGTGGTGGTTCGGGCGGGGCATGGACTGGGACAAGGCGTGGGCGGCCATGAGGCGGGCCGACTGGCCGCTGGTGGCGCTGGCCGCGACCATCATCTGTTCGACGTGCCTGATACGGGCGTTTCGCTGGAAAACCCTCCTGCGGCCGCTCGCGCCGGACGCCTCTTTGCGCGAGGCTTTCGCGGCGACGTGCGTCGGCTTCGGCGCCATCTTCCTGATGGGGCGCATGGGCGAGGTCGTACGCCCCGCGTTCCTGCCGCTGCGCGACCGCGCGGTAAAGCCCGGCGCGGCCTTCGTCACCATCGCGCTTGAGAGAGTGTTTGACACGGCGGCCGTCATCCTGCTCTTCGCCGCCAACCTTCTCCTGGTGCGGCTGCAAGGCGTGGACGCGGCGACTTTCGCGCAGGTGCGCAACGCCGGGCTCCTGATGTTCGCGGGCGCCGTCGTCGGCTTGGGCGCGCTCTACTGGTTCGGCCGCCGCGCGGAGGGAGTGACGGCGTGGCTCGAAGCGAGGCTGGGTCGTCTGCCGCGTGCCCTGCGCGCGGCGGGCGGAGTGGTCGTGGGGCTCTTAGGGCAGCTCGGGCGGACGCTGGCGGTGCTCGCGGGCGGACGGTCTCTGCTCGCCACGGCCGGGTGGACGGCGGCGCTCTGGGGGGCGATCACGCTGGCGAACATGCTGACCTTGAGTGCCTTCGGGCTGGGCGTGGGCGTGAGCGAGACGGTCTTCGTGCTGGGCTGGTCGCTGGTCGGGTCGGTCGTGCCGACGCCGGGCGCGGGGGCGGGGACGTACCACACGGCGACCGCGTTCGGGCTGACGCGCTACCTGGGCTACCCCGCGGACGTAGTGCAGCCGGCCGTCATCATCCTGCACCTCGTCGTCTTCGGGTCGCCGATCTTCCTGGCGCTCTACTACTTCCTGCGCAGCGGCTTCAGCGTCGCGCGGCTGCGCGAGTTGGTGGCGGCCGAGGAGGCGGAGGCGCGGGACGCGGGTCGCGCCGCGGCGGCGCACGGGGAGAAAGGTGAGGCGGTGGGCGGCGCGCGCGCGGCGAACGCCTGATAAGGACGCGGGTGAGGGAAGGCTCGAAACTCCCTTTGAGCTTCAACCAGAGGACGCTCTTATGAGATGCCCCTTCTGTACTTACCTCGAAGACAAGGTCGTCGATTCGCGCGAATCGCGCGAGGGCGACTCGATTCGCCGCCGCCGCGAGTGCCTGCGCTGCGAGCGGCGGTTCACGTCCTACGAGCGCA
>DAIRFV010000452.1:0-3287 GCA_036794905.1 Pyrinomonadaceae bacterium
GGTAGAGCGGGTTGCCGATGAGCCGCAGCGGCACGACGCCGAAGCGGTCGAGGTCTGTCCGCCGCTTGAAGAAGACCAGCTCGAAGCCGAACCGCCGGCCCGAGTCGGTCTGAAGATGCCCCGTGTAGTACCACCACTCCGTCTGCGCGCACGCGTGCGCGTAGAGGTCGCGCGGCAGCTCCACCCCCGCGTGCTCCGTCCCGTCGCGCAGCGTCGAGGCCGGCCCCAGCACCGCCTCCGCCAGCCCGTCCAACACGCTCGCCGCCGTCTCCCCGACAGTGTCGATCAGATTAGTGCTCATGTTGGTTTGAAGACTAACGGGAGGGCGTCGCGAAAGTGTTCCTCATTTGCAAAGAAAGGTCAGAACCGCCCGCGGTAGCGGGTGGGCCGGTCTGACAAAGCAGGCGCGCTCTGAGCGACACGTACCCACCAGCTACCGCGGGCGGTTCTGACCCGGCTAGATGCGCTCTAAATCCTCGCCCGGCTCGACGAGGAGCGTGCGGAAGGAGGAGAGGTAGACGAGGCCGGGCGCGGCGCCGCGGGGCTTCGTGACGAACTTGCGCTGCGTGTAGTTGACGGCGACTTTCGAATCCTTGCCCGCGCGGCTGAAGTGCGCGGCGAGGCGCGCGGCCTCGACGAGCGTGCGGTGCGGAATCGCGTCGTCCTTGCCCCGGGCGCGGACGACGACGTGCGAGCCCGGGTAGTCGGCCGCGTGCATCCAGGTGTCGTAAGAGCGCGCGACGCGGAAGGTCAGCTCGTCGTTCTCGCGCGCCCCGCGCCCGACGACGATTTCGTAGCCGTCCGTCGAGCGGTAACGCCTGAGCGCGCGCCCCTTCTCGGCCGAAGACTTCCGCGAACCCTTTTCGCGCTCGACCGAGCCGCGACGTTTGTCCCGAACACCCTCGTCCGTCTTCCCGCCGTCAAACGCCGCGAGCGCCGCCTCGTCCCGCCCGGCGACTATCCGCTCAAGCTCGGCCCGCCTCGCTTCGAGCGCCGATAGCTCCGGGTCAATCTTCTCAAGCCGCTCCGCGATCTCGCGCGCCGCGCGCCTGGCCTTCGTGTAGCGCGCGAAGCGGCGCGCGGCCTCCTCCTGCAAAGTCCGGTTCTCGTCAATCTCAAGCTCGACGGTCGGCGTGTCTTCGGCGTAGAAGTCGGTCACGCGAACCTTGCCGCCCGCGCGCACGGCCGTCCCGATGTTGGCGAGCAGAAGGTCGCCCGCGCGCCTGTGCTCTTCGGCGTCGCCGTGCGCTTCGAGGTCGCGCCGCAGGTTGTCGCGCAGCTTCCGCAAATTCGCAGACTGCTGCCGCAGACGCGCCGCCGCCGCCCCCGCCCGCGCGTCGAAGGCGCGCTCCGCCTCCTGACGCAGGTGATAACGGTCGAGCGCCTCGGAGAGGGAAGCGGTGCCCTCGCGCGCGATGTCGGGGTCGGCGCGCTTACGCGTAGTCTCGAACTCGCGCGGCGGGGCGGCGTTGGTGCGCTCGGGCGGGGCGTAGATTTCGCCCTCGGTCTGCCCCGCGCCGCGCGTGGGACGCAGGGCGATGCGGACGCGGCCGTTCTGGTCTAAGAGAAAGAGGTTTGACGAACGCCCCGTCAGCTGCGCGACGAGCGTGGCCTCGCTCTCTGCGCCCACGGCGTCCGGCACCGAGAAACTGAAGCGCACGACGCGTTCGCCCTCGTCCTTCGTCAGTCCGCGCAGGGTCGCGCCGCCGAGCGCCTTGCGCAGGAAGAGCGCGAAGGAGTTGGGCGCAAGCGACGCGCGCTCAAGCTCGCGCACGGTGCGCGCGATGAGGTGCATGCGCGGGCGGGACGGGTCGGCGGAGAGCAGCAGGTAGCGGCCGTCGCCCGTGCGGAAGTCAACGGCCAGCGTGTTTGGGGAGAGTTGAAAGACCTTGCCCCACGGCCGCCCCGAGAGCGCGGGCCGCAGCTCCTCCAACACTTCGCCGATCAGACGCTCGTTCATCCCTGCTCGCCTTGAAGAGGTTCGCGCAAAGGCTAACAGACTCGGGCGCGAAGACAAAAAGGGAGGCGCGTCCGTCACAGACGCGCCTCCCCCTGCCGGTTGTTTTGAACCCTACTTCTTGACGACGACGGTGCCGGAGAGGAGGTCGTGGACGGTGCGCCCCTCCGCGTCGAAGAGCGAGTAGAGAATCCCTAAGCCCCCGGTCGCGAGCGAGAGCATGTAGACGAGCGCGCGGCGCGCGCACTGACCCGTGGTCGGGACGCAGGCCATGCGCGCGTCCACGGCTTGCAGCCCGAAGACTTGCATCCCGGGCGTGCGCCCGGCCAGCGCGACGGAGCAGGTGTGGTAGAGGAACATCAAGAGCCCCCCGATCAGCGCCATCGAACTCCACACGCGCGGATCGTCCCAGTTGCCGATGGTCAGCTCGATGGCCGCCGCGAAGGGCGCGCACAGGACGGCGACGGCGAGCAGGTCAACGAGGGCCGCGGTCATGCGCTTGAAGCGCGGGGCGCGGTCGTCGTAAGTCAGCTCCTTCTGCTCGACCTTCGGCAGAAGCTCGATGCCCTGCCGCTCAAGCCAGAACTCGTCGAGCACGCCCGAGATGTGCCGCGGCTGACGCGCAGAGGGCTGAGCCTCCGCCTCGACGGAAGGCGCAGCCTTCGAGACTTCGGCCTTGATGACGGGTTCCGACTTCTTGACGGGCTCCGACTTGATGACCGGCTCGGACTCGATGACCGGCTCGGACTCGATGACGGGCTCGGCGACGACCTCAGCCTCGCGGGTCGCCAACATCTGAACCTCGGGCGTTTGGTGGACGGCCGCGGGCTGCTCCGACACTTCGGCGTGAGCCTGGACCGCGGCCGGCTCGGGTCTGGGCGTCTGCTTGGGCTGGACGACGACGAGGGGCGGCGGCGGGGGCACGACGACTGGCTCGGGCGCCTCGACGAGCTGCTCCTCCTCGACCACGCGCGCGGCGGCCGTCGCGGCCTGTCCGCGGCCGGAGGCCGGTCGCGCGGCGTGCGCGCTCGCGCGTGCGCGCTCGATGCGGCGCAGCGCGGCGGCGACCAGAGGGTTCAGCTCGGGCTCGTCCGGCGCCGGGACGAGCCCGAGCTGCTTCGAGGCGGATTCGGCGGCCCTCCCCTTGGCCGCAGCGCGTGCGGCGTCGAGCGTCGGGGAAGTCTGCTCGGCCGCGGGCGGCGCGTCGAGGTCGGCATCGCGGGCGCGCTTCTGCTGGATTTCGCGGAAGCGCTCGCTCAGCTCCTTGCGCCAGGCCGGGCGGTTGCGGTTCACGCCCGGGAATTCGATGAGAGTCGAGCTGTTGGCGGCG
>DAIRFV010000019.1:0-33784 GCA_036794905.1 Pyrinomonadaceae bacterium
TGCGCGAGACCATCTTGTCCTGCCGCTCCTTGCGCCAGCCCGAGACCACGTCGAACCCTTCGTCTAACTTGTCGAGCAGGCGGCCCACGTCGGCCGGGTCGTTCTGGAGGTCGGCGTCCATCGGGATGAGCACATGCCCGCGCGCGGCGTCGATGCCGGCGGCCATCGCGGCCGTCTGCCCGTAGTTGCGCCTGAGCGCGACGACCCGCACGCGCGGGTCGCGGCGCGCGAGCTCGCGCAGGACTTCGAGGCTGCCGTCCGTGCTCCCGTCGTCCACGTAGATGATCTCGGCCGTGCGCCCGAGTGCGGCGAGCGACTCGTCGATCTTCGCGTGCAGCGGGCGCAGGTTCGGCTCCTCGTTGAGCACGGGCAGGAACAGCGAAATCTCCGGCGCCTCGCCCGGCCCCGCCAACGTCGCCGCCACGGTCACGTCCGCGGCCGGGCTGATGACGGTCTCTTCCTCGTCGTAAATCTTCATAAACAGTCCTATGGGTGCTGGGCGATGGGTGTTGGGTGCTGGGTGAAAACAAGGCCCGCCTTCTTCACCCAGCACCCAACACCCATCACCCAGCACCTTCTTCTCTGAACCACTCGACGAAGCGGCGGATGCCCTCCTCGATGGGCGTCTGCGGGTCGTAGCCGAGGAGGCGGCGCGCCTTCGTCACGTCGGCGTAGGTCTGCGGCACGTCGCCGGGCTGCGGCGGCTGGCGGTCGAGGCGGGCCTTGCGTCCCAGCTCGCGCTCCAGCAGCGCGATCAGCTCGCTCAGGCTCACCGTGCGCGAGCCGCCGAGGTTGACGACCTCGTAGTTCGACCCCTCGTAGTCCATCGCCGCGCGCACGCCCGCGACGATGTCTTCGACGAAGGTGTAGTCGCGCCGCGTCGTGCCGTCGCCGAAGACCGGGATCGGCTCCCCTTCGGAGATGAGCCGCGCGAACTTGTGGATGGCGAGGTCGGGCCGCTGGCGCGCGCCGTAGACGGTGAAGAAGCGCAGGGCCACGCAGCGCAGGCCGAACAGGTGCGAGTAGGTGTGGCACAGCAGCTCGCCCGCCGCCTTCGTCGCCGCGTAAGGGCTGATGGGTCGGTTGACGGGGTCGTCCTCGGCGAAGGGCACCTTCTCGTTCTCGCCGTAGACCGAGGACGAGGAGCCGAAGACGAACTGCCTGACCTTGTGTTCGCGCGCCAGCTCCAGGAGGTTGACGGTGCCGTTGATGTTCGTCTCGGCGTAGAGCACGGGCTCCGCCAGCGACGGCCTGACGCCCGCGCGCGCCGCGAGGTGGACGACACAGTCGAACCGCGTCTCTGCAAAAACTTCGTCGAGCGACGCGCGGTCGCGGATGTCCGCCTCGCGCAGCGCGAAGTCCGCGCGCCCGAGGTGCGGCCCGACGTTGCGGCGCTTCAGCGCGGGGTCATAGAAGTCGTTGAAGTCGTCCACGACGACCACGCGCCACCCGCCTTCGGCGAGCAGGCGCGCGACGAGGTGCGACCCGATGAACCCCGCCCCGCCCGTGACCAGAACGTTTCTCATAAAACAGTAGCCAGTAGTCAGTAGCCAGTAGCCAGTAGAAGACCTTTCGTTATTTCGAACCGTTCGGTTGTCATCGCCAGCGACCGTTAAGCGGAGCCTACTGGCTACTGACTACTGGCTACTGACTACTTGTTCGCGTATATCCAGAGGTGCCAGCCCCAGCGGGAGGCGAGGCGCGCCTCCGCGGAGCGCGGGAGGCGCGGGCCGAGCAGCGGGAGCCAGCGCTTGTTGAGGAAGTGCACGGCGAACTCCACCCGCGCGAAATCCCCGAACAGCGCGCCCGCCTCGCGCCGCGAGTAGACGCGCGTCAGGGGGTTGCCCGCCCCGTCCGTGTTGCGGCTCAGGAACTCGGACGCCGAAAGGTACTGCGCCGCGTCCTCCTTCAGGCGCGCCGCGTGCTCGCGCAGACTCTCGACCGGCTCGCCCGTCAGACGGTGCGCGAGCCCGAGGCCCGCCTCGGTGCGCAGCAAACGCGCGCCCACGCGGCGCAGCACGCCGATGTTGACGCGGTAGTTGTACGAGTCGCGGTGGTAGAGCATCACGACCGCGCGCCCGCCGGGCTTGAGCACGCGGTGGACTTCTTTGACGGCCGCGCGCGCGTCCGGCGTGTGGTGCAGCACGCCGTGCGAGTAGACGAGGTCGAAGCTCTCGTCGGCGAACTCCAACCCTTCGGCGTCGGCCACGCGGAACTCGCCCGGCAGCCCCTCCAGCTCGAACCTCCGGCGCGCGAGCGAGACGGCCGCCTCCGTCAGATCGACGCCCGTGTAGAGGGCGCCCGCGCGCGCGAAGCGCGCCCCGTCCGTGCCGAGCCCGCACCCGAGCTCAAGCACCCGCAGCCCCTTCGCCTTGTCGAACCCGGCGGCCTCCGGGATGTGCCACTCCGTCCGGTAGCGGTGCTCCTCGACGGCTTCATAAAAGGCGCGCGAGCCCACCTCGGCGCCGGCGAACTTCGTCCCGCACGGGTGACCCTGCCAGAACGCACGCACCCGCTCCTTCAAGCCCGGCCCCGCCCCCACACTCTGCTCCACGTTCGCCATGAAATACTTCGCCGACACCTGGACACCGACCCCACCCACACGGCGCGCGCCACGCCGCCCACACGAAACTCAGGAAATTACCATGCCACTCCCGCCCCCCACAAGCGACCGCCCCAACCCGCGAACTTTACCCTCCCCCGCGCCGTCACGACATAACTTCACGAGGCACCCCACGGCCGGGCGAGCGAACCACGCGCGAAGGAAGTGGCCGCGGAAAAGATAATCGAGGGCGGAAGGTGGGGTGCCTTCCGCCCTCGGAGTTTGAGCATTGGTGTTTTGGTTTTAGGGCTCGGAGTCGCGGAGCATGTCGCGGCGCGTCTGGCGCCATTTGAGGGTGGCGAGGAGGAGGCAGAGGAGGGCGAAGGCGCCTTCGAAGGCGAGGCCGCGGGCGGTGGCGGAGGCGAGGCTGTAGCGCGGCCGGGCGCGCGGCTCGTATTCCGTGGGCGCGTCGGCGCCGTAGCGGTACTGCGTCACGCCCTGGTCGTAGCCCACGACCTCCCACTCGCCGGAGCGGTAGCTGCTGTCGAGGTAGTAGTCGCCCTTGGTCACGGCCTCGGTGTAGGCGATGGGGTTGAGGAGCAGCGGCGTGTTGGCCGGCTCGTCCATCAACGTGCCGGCCACCCCGGCGAAGGCGTAGACGAAGGCCAGCAGCGCCACGCCCGCCCAGCCCCCGAGCCGGAAGCGGAACATCGCGCAGAACTGCACGAAGGCCACGGTCGCCGCCAGGGTCAGCGCGAAGCAGAGCGCGACGGGCAAAAACTGCGTCCCGAGGTTGTAGCCCGCGCGGTTGCCGAGCGGGTCGGCGTGGTAGCTCAGCCACAGCGCGAAGAGACCGGCGAGCGAGAAGCCCGCGGCGACGAGGATGGTCTGCGCCGAAGCCTTGATCTCCGAGCGCTGGAGCAGCGCCAGGGGCCCCGGCTCGGCGCTCCACCACTCGCGCAGCCGCGCGCGCGTCAGCGCCGACCCGCCCGCGAGCGCCGCCACCGCGCCCCAGCACAGGAACATGTAGAACTGTAAGCGCCCCGCCGGCGACGCGTCGTCGAGATGGCGCCCCCAGAGCAGCCCCGTCAGGAGCGCGCACGCGCTCCCGAAGAAGAGCCACGCGGGGGCCGCGCCGAGCGGGATCAACTGCCACGCCTTCACGCGCCTGACCGCGCCCGCGAACCCCCACGCGCCCGCGAACCCGACCAGCCCGAGCACGACCGCGTACGCCGGCACGCGCGCGCCGTAGAAGTGCCACCAGAAGGAGCGGTAATACTGGTAGCGGTAAGTCGCTTCGCCGCCCCCGCCCGCGCTGAAGTCGGCGAGGTGGCGCGCCATCATCTCGTAGTCGGCCGTGAAGAACTGGTTGAGCGCGAGCGCCGACACGGCCCCGCCGACCGCGACGAGCGGGCCCACGAGCAGCCCGCCGCGCGCCGCGCGCCCCGACGGACCGCACAGCGCCGCCGAGGCGTAGAGCCCGAGCGCCTGCCACGCGAACCCGCCGACCAGCAGGAAGAGGTAGAGCCGCGCCACCCCCTCCGCCGCGACGCCGCCGAGCCACGCCGCGGCGAGCGCGCACGGCACCAGCATCAGCGCGACGAAGTAGGCGAGCGCCCCCGAGCCCCAGAACTTCCCCGCCGCGAGCCGGAACGGCGAGAGCAGACTCATCTGCTGGAAGATGGCCGTCCCGCGCAGACGCTCCTGCACGAACGAGAGCCCGGCCGTCGCCGGCCCGAGCACGAAGAGCAGCGCGAAGAGCAGCACCGTCAGCACGCCGTAGGCCGTGGCGCCGAACGCCTCCACATGCCGGGCGGCACGCGCGGCCTCGTAACCGCTGTCGCGCACGTCCACGGGAACGTTGTAGGGCGAAGGCGCCGCGTTGTTCCACACGGCCCACGCGCCCGCCGCCAGCAGCACGACGGTCAGCCCCGCGACGAAGAGCGCGCGCCGCCGCGGCAGCGTCGTCCGCAGCGCCCGCATGAACTCCGGGTTCAGACTCAACGAAGGATTCCAGGCCATCTCGAAACACCTCCGACTCTGGAAGGATCAAGGGGAAAGGGGGTTGGGTGCCGGGTGCCGGGTGTTGGGTAAGAACCTGTTCCTACCCAACACCCAACACCTAAAGCCTAAAACCCCTTCATGACACGTCGCGGCGTCCCGAGGCGAGGAAGACATCTTCGACCGTCAGGCGCCGCTCGTAGAAGGAGACCAGACCGTTGTGCGCCGCCGCCACCTCGCGGTGGAGCGCGGCCAACTCCGCGCGCGCGCCGTTGAAGGTGAAGTCCACGGTCGCGCCCTCCACCTTAATCTTTTTCAAGCCCGCGCGCGCGCCCAAATCTTCCGCGAGCCGCGACGCGTCTGCCGCGTCGAGCAATTCTACGCGGACGGGCGTGCCGCCCGCCAGCTCTTCGACCAGCGCGTCGATGCGCCCCGAGCGCGCCACGCGCCCGCGCTCCATGATGACGACCGAGGTGCTGAAGTCGGCCAGCTCCGTCAGGATGTGCGAGCTGACGAAGAGGGTCGTCCCCAACCCGGCGAGCTGCCGGATGAGGTCGCGCAGCTCGATGCGCGCGTGCGGGTCGAGCCCCGAGGCGGGCTCGTCGAGGAGCAGCACCTTCGGCGCGTGCAGCAGCGTCTTGGCGATGACGAGCCGCTGCCGCATCCCGCGCGAGAGCGTGCCCACCTGCGCGTCGCGCTTCCCCGCGAGGTTCGTTAAGTCCAGCACGCCGTCGATCTTCTTGCCCAGCCCCTCGGCCGCGACCTCGTGCGCGCGCGCGAAGTATTCGAGGAAGTGCCGGACGCTCAGGTCGTCGTAGAGGCCGTAGGTGTCGGGCACGTAGCCGACGATGCGGTGCAGGCGCTTCGGCTCGGCCCCGACCTCGACGCCCGCCACCTCGATCCGGCCGCTCGTCGGGCGCAGAAGCCCCGCCAGCATCTTCAGCAGCGTCGTCTTCCCCGCCCCGTTCGGCCCCACCAGCGCGCACGTCTCGCCCGCCGGCACGAACAGACTCACCTCGCGCACCGCCGGGTGCGTGTCGTAGAACTTCGTCAGTCCCGAAGTGCTGATCATCCCGATTCTTAGAACGCCGGCCGGGGTCTTTTGTTCCCCGCCGACCCGGCCGGCTCTTACCGCCTTCTCCTCGCCGGCCGCCCGACCGATACGATGCGGTCTATCAACTTTTTGTCGTCCGGCAGGATTCCGGACCTGGCGAGGCGCGGCGTGAGCGTGCGCCAGTTGGGGTCGGCGGCGAAGACGCGCCGGAAGAGCGGCAGCGCCTCCTCGACGCGGTTCATGTTGGCGAGCGCGACCGCGTGCCAGTAGGTCATCTCGACGTTGTCGGGCACGAGCTGTTCGGCCGCCGCGTACTCGCGCAGCGCCGCCTCGTTGTCCTTGCGCTCGACGGCCGCGTCGCCCGCGTTCATGTGGTTGTACGCGCGCTGAAGTCTGACGAGCCGGCGCAGCTCCTTCAAAGGCTCCGGGTGGTCGTCAACCCTCAGATCGAACAGTCTATCGGCCCAGGGCTTGCCCGTTGACTCCGCCTTCACGACGACCAGCGCCGCCGACTGCCGGCCGCGTATGTCGCCGCCCGCGCGCTCGGCCGCGTCGAGCGCGGCCAGCATCCGCTCGGCCAGGTCGCCCCGCGCCGACTCGAAGGCGCGCGCCATCGCGGGCCACACCGTCGCGTTCGACATCAGGTTGGCCTGCACCGAGTAGTTGGCGCCCACCCGGTCGCCCGCGGCCTCGATGCACTTCGCGCCCGTGTGCGCGGCGACGCGGCCGCGCGCGTCGATCATCGCCACCTGCCGCACGTCGCGCCCCTCGTCCTTCGCGATTAAAGTCTTCAGCGCCTCGCCCGCCGCCGCGCCGCCGCGCATCAGTTCGAGCCCGTTGCGCCCGTACGAAGGGTCTATGAACGACTGCGTGGCGACGGCGCCCACGCCCGCCTCGGCCCACGCCACCGCCGAGCCGACCGAGAACCAGTGCGACTGCACGGCGACACCCATCTCGCCCGTCGCCGGGTCGCGCGCCACGATGGAATAAGTGTGCACGGGGCGCCGCGGCCGCGGCGTCGAATCGCCGCCCTGCGCCGCCACGTCCGTCGCCTTCACCGTCATCGACAACGCCGTCATGATTAAGACCGTCAACGTTCGTCTCATCTTTAACGTCCTCAGAAAGCCCAGTAGCCCTGCGAGAAGCGCGCGGCGAAGAGCGCAAGCAGCAGCAGCGACCAGACCACGACGGCCGCCCCCCACGCGGGCCGCGACGCGCGCAGACGCGCCAGCAGGATGAAGGCCGGGAAGAGCACGAGCGTGTAGCGCGGCACGCTCAGGACGAACTTCGTGCTCGTCCACAAGAGCCAGTTGCACGTCATCCACACCGCGTACGACGCGCGCAGCCGCAGCCACGCCCAGACCGTCATCCCCAGCCCCAGCAGCACGAAGAAGAACTCCTGCCACCCGACCATCTGCGCGTCCGAAGGCGCGCGCCCCCGGCCCGCGCGCCACGTCTCCGCGATGCCGACCCACGGCCACGTCAGAGACTTGGCCCAGTGGTCGCCCTGCATCTTCAGGAACGCGCGCGGGTCGCCGAAGACCCACCAGTTGATGAAGAGGTAGACGCCGAAGCCCGCGCCCACCAGCAACAGCCAAAGCCACTCGGCGCGCGCACGCCGCCCCGCGCCCCTGTACTCCCCCCACGCCTCGAACGCGAGCGCCGGCAGCAGCAGCACGCCGTTGATGCGCGTCAACGCCGCCAGGCCCCCCAGCAGCCCCGCCGCCCACCAGCAGCGCGCGCGCCCCGCCGCGAACGCGCCCAGCGCGAGCGCGAGGAAGAGGCTCTCCGTGTAGCCTATGTGCAGGAAGTAGGCCGTCGGGAAGACGAGCATGTAGAAGACCGACGCGCGCGCGACCTCCTCCGGCTCGCCGTCCCCGCGCGCGAGCCCGTAGAGCAGCAGCCCGGCCGCGACGGACGCCACCCCCGAGACGAAGAAGGCGGCCAGCAGGTCGTCGCGCAGCACGACGGAGGCCGCGCGCACCAGCCACGGGTAGAGCGGGTAGAAGACGATCCAGCGCGCCTCGACGCCTTCCGAGACGTAGCCCATGCGCGCGATGTCGAGGTAGTGCGGCGCGTCCCAGCGGTTCCAGATCGCGAGCCAGTTGTAGAGAGAGCCCGGCCGCTCGTTCTTCCACACGGCGTAGGACTGCGCGCCGTAGAGCAGCACCAGCGCCTTGACCGCCAGCACCAGCCCGACCACGCGGCCGTCCAACCACGCGGGCAGCCGCGCCCTGTGCTCCTGACGTTTGGCGTGCCTCTTCTTCATCTACCTCACGAGTGGAGTGAAGTGAAATGCAGTTAACCACAGAGACACAGCTAAAACCTCAAAACTGTGTTCTCAAGCTGTGCCTCTGTGTCTCTGTGGTTAAAACCAACATGCGTAATACTCAGGCCACCATGACAATGCTCAAGCACATCATCTACCCGTCGAGGAACTCGCGCTGCCACATCTCCAGCGTCAACAGTTGGAGGACGTGCAGGCCGAAGTCTTCGCGCCCCGAGAGGTTCGACTCGACGACGCGCCGCACCTCCTCGGGGCGGAACAGCCCGCGCGCGCGGACGACCTCCTCCGACAGCATCTCGTCCACCAGGGGCCGCAGCGGCCCGCGCAGCCACGCGCGGATGGGGGCGCCGAAACCCGCCTTCTTCCTCCACACCACGTCGCGCGGCAGCAGCCCCTCGGCCGCCTTCTTCAGGATGTACTTGCGCCGCAGGCCCCGCAGCTTCAGGCGCGGCGGCATCCGCGCCGCCAGCTCGACCAGCTCGTGGTTGAGCAGGGGCACGCGCACCTCCAGCGTCGCCGCCATCGAAGTCCTGTCCGTGTAGTCGAGGTTCAGGCACGGCAGGAACGTCTTCATGTCCACGTAGAGCAGGCGGTTGAGCGGCGCGGCCTTCGCGCACCTCTCGAAGTAGCGGCGGTGCAGGTAGTACGCGTCCGCACGGCCGACGGCCCCGCGCACCTCGTCCGTGTAGAGCCTCCGCTTCGCCTCGTCGGTGAAGTAGGTGCCGAAGCCCATGTAGCGCGCCTCGAAGTCGAGCGCGGCGCTGCGCGCGAACTTCTTCGCGTTGCGGAGCGGCGCGGTCAGGCGGCCGGGGCGCCCGCCGGGCAGGGCGCCCGCGACCGCGCGCATGGCCGGCCGCCGCAGCGCCGAAGGCACCGGGTCGAGCACGCCCGCCAGACTCATCGCCACCTGGCGGGGGTAGCCCGCGAAGACCTCGTCGCCGCCCATCCCCGACAGCATCACCGTCAAAGTCTCCCGCGCCTCCTTCGACACGAGGTAGCTTGAGATGGCCATGTCGATGACCGGCATCTCAAGGTGGCGGACGAGCATCGGCAGCAGCCGTGCCACGTCGGGCCGCAGCATCGTCTCGTGGTAGTCGGCATTCAACAACCGCCCGACCTTGCGCGCCCACGGCACGTCGCTCGGGATGATGTCGTAGCGCAGGTCGTCCTCTTCGATCCCGACCGTGTACGTCGAGACCCTTCGGCCGCCGCCCCGCTTCGCCATCAGGGCTGTGACGACCGACGAGTCCACCCCGCCCGAAAGAAACGACCCCAACGGCACGTCGGCCACCATCTCCATCCCGACCACGCGCTCCAACGTCTCCGACAGGCGCTCGCGCCACCACGTCTCGCTCCGGCCTTCCTCCACCTCGTCGAACGAAACGTCCCACCACTCGCGCACCGTCACGGCGCCGCCGCGCCACGTCAGCACGTGCGCGGGCGGGAGCCGGCGTACCCCCTTGAAGAGGGTGTGCGGGTCGGGCGTCCAGAGAAAAGTGAGCTGCTGGTTGAGACCTTCGAGGTCGAGCTCCGGCCGCACGAGCCCCGAGGCGAGCACGGCCTTCGCCTCCGAGCCGAAGGCGAAGGACTCGCCCTCTCCGGTCTTAACCTCCGCGTAGAAGAGCGGCTTGACGCCGAGCCGGTCGCGCGCCAGCGTCAGCGTCTGCTCAAGCCCGTCCCACACGGCGAAGGCGAACATGCCGTTGAGGTGCGCGAGCGCGCCCTCGACGCCCCACTCGGCGAAGGCTTCGAGCATGACCTCCGTGTCCGTGTCGGTGCGGAAGACGCGGCCCCGCCCTTCGAGCACGGCGCGCAGCTCGCGGTAGTTGTAAATCTCCCCGTTGAAGGTGACGCAGAAGCGGCCGTCGGCCGAGAGCATCGGCTGGTGCCCCGCGCTGCTCGTGTCGATGATCGCCAGCCGCCGGTGCCCCAGACACGCCTGCCGCCCCTCTTCATCAATGGACGCAGAACTCCACACGCCCTCGTCGTCGTACCCGCGGTGCTCGACGGCCTTCAGCATCGCGCCGACGCGGCGCTCGGGGTTTAAGGAGATGAGTCCGGCGATGCCACACATACTTGAAACTCGTGAACCGTGAACCGTGACAAGTGACAAGTGAGAACAGGCTTTAATCTCGTCACGGTTCACGGTTCACGGTTGACGTCCTCCGGTTCTCCTGTTCGGAGCGAGTCGAGGATGCGGAAGGTCGTGCGCGTGGTGTTGGCGAGGTCCGCGAGCGGGATGGGCGCGCGGCCGCCGTCGCGCAGCGCGGCGCAGACGGCGCGCGCCTCTGCGCGCACGCCCTTGTCCTGCGCGCGCAGCCGTGTTCGCGTCTCGCGCCCGCCCGCGTAAGCCGTGGCCGCGCGGTAGTCTTCGACGACGAACGCGCGCCCCGCGCCGAAGACCTCGACGCGCTCCTTCGGGAGCGCCCGGTCGCCCTCGGCCAGGTAAGCAATCGTGCCGTTCGACCCGTCGGCGAACTTGAGCGTGACGAAGACCGAGTCTTCGTCCGTCCCTTCGCGGTCGTCGGACGTGACCGCCTCGGCGTAGACGCGCGTGACCAGAGAGCCGGTCAGGTACTGCATCAAGTCCACGAAGTGGCAGACCTCGCCGCGGATGCGCCCGCCGCCCTCGCGCGCGTCCTGCGTCCAGTGCGTGCGCGGCACGCGCCCGGCGTTGACGCGGTAGAGGATCGAGAGCGGCCCGCGGCGGTCTTTGAAGAACTCGCGGGCCTCGCGCGCGTGCGGCGAGAAGCGGCGGTTGAAGCCGACCATCAAACGCCCCCTCGAACGCCCCGCCGCTTCCGTCAGCGCGTCCAGCTCCTCGTCGTCGAGCGCGAGCGGTTTTTCGACGAACACGTCGAGGCCGCGCTCGAGCCCCGCGCGCGCGAGCCCGGCGTGCGTGTCGTGGCGCGTGGCGATGACGAGGAGGTTGACTCGCTCGTCCGCCAGCACCTCGTCCGCGCCCGAGACGAAGCGCGCGAAGCCGTAGCGCCGCCCCACGTCGCGCGCCGTCACGCCCGACGCCGTCGCGATCGAGACGAACTCGACGCCCTCGTCGCGGAAGCTCGGCAGCAGCATCCGCCGCGCCCAGTCGCCCGCGCCGACCATCCCGACGCGAACTTGAGAATTCGCAGTTTCAAATTTGAGATTTGAAACTGGGTTCTTGACGTGACGCTCGACTTCGCGCTCGGTGTCGTAGTTGATGAGGACGGCGAGGTAGGGCTCGCGCGTGTCGCCCGAGATCAGTTGGTAAGCGCGCTCGCCCTGCTCGACGGGGAAGCGGTGTGTGACGAGCGGCGCGGTCTTCACACTGCCGGCGGCGGCGAGGTCGAGGAAGGCTTCGAGGTTGCGCCCCTCCGTCCAGCGCACGTACGGCAGAGGGTAGTCGTGCCCGCGCTCCTCGTACTCGGGGTCGTAGCGCCCCGGCCCGTAGGACATCGAGACCCGCAGCGTCAGTTCGCGCTGAAAGTAGACCTGCCGCGGCACGTTCATCCCCACCAGCCCCACGGCGACGACGCGCCCGCGCAGGCGCGAGATTTCGCCCGCCAGCTCGACGGGCTCGTCCGACTGCGTCGCCGCCGTCAAAAGCACCGCGTCCGCGCCGCGCCCGCGCGACCACTTCAAGACGGCTTGCCTAACATCCCCGCCCGCGACACAGCCGTCGTCCGCGCCGAGAGACTTTGCTAACTCCACCTTCGATTCGTCGAGGTCAACGCCGAAGACGCGACACCCGTTCGCCTTGAGCAGTTGCGCCGCGAGCTGCCCGATGAGGCCGAGGCCGATGACGACGACCGACTCGCCGAGCGTCGGCTCCGCGAGCCGCACGCCTTGCAGCGCGATGGCGCCGAGCGTCGAGAACGCGCCGGTCTCGAAATCGACGCCCTCGGGCAGACGCGCGCAGAGGTTCTTCGGCACCGAGAGCAGTTCCGCGTGGGCGGCGTAGCCCGTGCCCGCGCACGCCACGCGGTCGCCCGCGCGGAACTCCGTCACGCCCTCGCCCACGCCGACGACCACGCCGGCCGCGCTGTAGCCGAGCGCGTGCGACTCGTCCAACTTCTCGCGCACGGACTGCAAGGTGCTGAGCAGACCTTCGCTCTTCACCTTCTCGAAGACCTTGCCGACGAGGTCTGGGCGCTCCTTCGCCTTCCCCAGCAGGCTCTTGCGCCCCAGCTCGACGAAGGCGCGCTCGGTGCCCGCGCTGACGAGCGACGCACCCGCGCGCACCAGCACGCGCCCGCGCTGCACCACCGGCGCCGGCACGTCCGCCACCACACCCTCGCCCGTCTTCAGGTTTTGCAGGAGCTGTTTCATAAGAGCAGTAGGCAGTAGGCGGATGGCAGTACGCAGTACGCTGCGCGTTTCGGACGTTGTAAGTTAAATCAGGATTTTCGACAGCGGCTTTTTCAACTGCATACTGCCATCCGCCTACTGCCTACTTTTCTTTTCCAGTGCCTCCTCGATGAGGCCGCTGACCCACTCGGCGCGCGCGTCCCAGGTGCCGCCCTCGACGGCGCGCTGGCGGCGGCGGGGCGCTTCCGGGTCGTCTTCGGCGAGCGCGTCTTCGACGAGGCGGAAGAAGTCTTCGCGGCTGCGCGCGATGCGGAGCACGTCCCGCATCGGCTCGTATTCGGGGAGCGGCGAGATGACGACGGGCTTCCCCGTCGCGAGGTATTCGCGCACCTTGATGGCCGACCCGTAGCTCGTGAACGCGCGCTCAGTTTCCCACGGCAGCACACACACATCAAACCCGGCCGCGTAGCGCGGCAGCTCATCGTACGCCACCGGCGGCAGGAAGTGCGTGTTCGGCAGCGACTCGACCTCCACGCCGCGCGACTTGTTGCCGATGAAGACCCACTGCCAGTCCGGACGTTCGACGGCCGCGCGCTTGATGAGCTCCTGGTCGATCAGCCACGGCTCCACCGCGCCGAAGTAGCCGAGCCGCGGGCGCGGGATGCGCGCGACCTCCGCGGCGACTTCGAGACTTCCCCTTCCAACCCTCGACCAGTGCTCGAAGTCCACGGCCTGCTCCAACAGGTGCGAGCGCTCGCGCCCCCGCGCGGCCTCTTCGAGCAGCTTGCGCCCCGAGTAGAAGATGAGGTCGGCGCGGTCTAAGGCGTGCTCGTGCAGGCGCCGGATGGCCGCGGGGTCGGTCGCGTGATCCATCGAGTTCTCGTCGTACTTGTCCGAGACGTGGTAGACGACGAGCGACTCGCCCAGGCGCCCGATCATCTCCGCCGCGGTCGGGATGGCGACCCAGAGTACGGGGCGACTGAGCCCGCGCCTGCGCGCGAGCGCGCCGACCTGCGCCGCCAGCAGCCGCCGGTTGACGGCGCGCGCCGCGCGGCTCCCGAAGAAGGGCAACGCCGCGGGCGACACGACCGTGATGCCCTCGGGGGTCGTCCGCGCCAGCTTCGCGTACGAGCGCAGCTTACGCACCACGCGCGGCACCAGGTCTTTGTTCCCCAACCCCGGCAGCCCCATCGAGATCGAGTTCACAAAGACCACGCGGTTGCCCGCCCGCGCGAACCGACGCATGAGGTGGTTCTTCGAGTGCGGGTGGTGATACCACCAGTCCTCGCCGCCGAAGCAGACGATGCTCCTGCCGTTCAGCATCGGCGGCCTTGTTTGTTTTCGGGATTAGACACTGCGGCGCCACGCCCCTCGGGGACGGGAGATAGTAGCACGCGGCGGCGGCGCGCTCATCGGGCGGCGGGGAGTTTCAGGAGTCCCTGTCGAGCAGTTTGGTCGTGTGCTCGGTGACGCTGTGCGGCTGGACTAACTCGGCGGTGTGGACGCGCTGCGGCTGCTGGCCGAAGGAGGAGGCGGGGACGAACGGCGGGGCGCCGAGCGCGGGTCTGTCTGCGGCGGCGGCGAGGTCTCTGCGGGCCGCCTCTTTTCCGACGGGCAGGACGTTGTCGTTGAACAGCCAGGAGTAGACCAGCCAGAGCAGTCCCGCCAACCCCCCGGTGAGGACGAGCAGCAGCGGCCCGGGCGCGTCATCCTCGAAGGCGAGCAGGGCGGCGGCGGGCAGCAGGACGGCGCAGATGAACATCAGCTTCGCGCCGCGCCGCATGCCGCGCCGCCGCGCGGTCATCAACGGCGCGGGCGGGGCCGGGGTCACAACCGGGGCGTGCTCCTTGCCGGCCACGTAGGCCGCGAGCCCGTCGAGCTGGAGCCCGCACTTCGGGCAGAAGCGAACTTCGTCTGAAGACTGCTGGCCGCACTTGGGACAAAACATCCGGCTCACCTGTTGCCCTGTCTTGCTCGGATTACTTTCGACGTTAAGCCGCGCGTTTCGGATCAGCCCCGGCGACGCGCGTCGAGGTCAGTTCGTATTGAAGAGGCGGCAACCTGGGATTGCCGCCTCTCGGGTTTGTCAGCACGAACTCATCAGTCCGCGGTGTCGGGCGGGGCTAGGCTTTGCCCCAGAACCAGACCTTCTTCGGCTTCGGCCGGCTGCACCTGACGCCCGCGCGGTTCGGTTCGCAGTCCTGGCCTTCCCTAACCTTCTGCTTCGAAGCCTTCTCGACCGTCTGCCCCGCCTCCCTCTGAGGCTTGGCCGAACTGGAGTCCTGGGCGAACCCAGCCGGGACGGCGAAAGCAAAAGCCAGCAAGGCCGCGCAAGTAAGTCTCTTCATAGACGCCCCCTTTCCACAGAACGAGTTTTCGGAATCCGGATGGGCGTATTCTACCAAGATGCGCCGGAAAATATCAGGGCGGGCGGGGAATTAAGTCGAGGCTCGTGAAGAACGGCCGGTAATCTCAGGAATCCTTGTCGAGCAGTTTGGTCGTGTTCTCGGTCACGCTCGGCGGCTGGTAGATTTCGGCGGTGTTGGCGCGCTGCTGGTTGAAGAGCGGCGCGGGGTTGAATTGCGGCGCGCCGAGGGCGGGTCTGTCCCCGGCGGCGCCGAGGTCTCTGCGCGACGCGCGTTCCGGCACCTGGATGAGCTCGTCGCCGAAGAGCCGCGCGTAGACGATCATCATCAGCCCCGTCAGGAAGAGCGTGAGCGGGACGAAGAGCGTGACGGGGTTGTCGATGAGGAGACCGAACCCTAAGAAGAGCGGGAACAGGACGACGCTGAAGAACATCAGCTTGGCCCCGCGGCGCGTGCCGCGCCGCTTCGCCGTCAACTCCGCGGGGGGCGGCGCCTCCGTCCGGGTCGGCGCGAACTCGTTGCCGGCCACGTAGGCCGTGAGCCCCGCGAGCTGGAGCCCGCACCTCGGGCAGAAGCGCACCTCGTCTGAAGACTGCTGACCGCATTTGGGACAAAACATCTGATTCACCTGTGGCACGGGCGGCGTTCGGACTCCTGCCGGCATTACGCCGCGCCGCGCCGATAAGTTCGGGCGGCGGGCGCCGTCACTTTGTATAATAGCAGCCGCAGCGCCGACCCTGAACCCAGCAGAAAGTCCGGAATGGCATCTCCCGAACGACCCGCGCCGGGTCTCGAAACGCACGGCCGAGAGAGTCCCCGTCGAGACTTGAGGCGGAGGGCCCTGGCGTTCGCGCTCGTGTTCGCGGCGGCGTTCGGGGTGAGACTGTTGTGCTGGCGCGACGTGCGGTTCGAGGCTTACAAGGTTCAGACCTCGGTCATCGAGAACTACAAGCACATGGCGCGCCTGCTCGGCGAGAACGGGGTCGCGTCCTTCTACGACGCGGGCTCGACGACGAGCGAGCCCGACCTGCTCGGGCACCCGCCGGGCTACCCCTTCGTGCTCGCCGCCGTCTACGGCGTCTTCGGCGAGTCGGACGCGGCGGCGCAGATTTTTCAGGCCGCGTGCGACGCGCTGGCCGCGGCGCTCGTCTTCCTCATCGCGGCGGAGTTGCTCACGTATGGCGTCGGGGTCGTCGCGGGCGCGCTCGCGGCACTCGCGCCGCAGTTCTGCTGGAACTCCCTGATGCTTCTGCCGGACACGCTCGCGGTGCTGCCGCTGCTCGCGGCCGTGTGGCTGCTCGTGCGCGCGCGCGCGGGCCGACCCGTGCTGAAGGCGCTCGGGGCCGGGGTGCTGGTCGGCCTCTCCTGCTGGCTGCGCGCGAACGCGCTGCTGCTCGCGCCGTTCATGGCGCTCGTCGCCGTGCCCTTCCTCTTCGCGCGGGGCGCGCGCGCTCTGCCGGCGCTGGCGCTCGTCGCGGGGGCCTTGCTCGCGGTCGCGCCGGTGACGATTCGCAACGCGGTCGTCTACGGCCACTTCATCCCCGTCTCGCTCGGCGCGGGCCAGACGCTCATCGAGGGCATCGGCGACTACGACCCGGCGGGGCGGTTCGGCCTGCCCGCCACGGACGTGGAACTCCAGCGGCAGGAGGCAGAGCTGTACGGCCGCCCCGAATACGCCACCTCCCTGTTCGGCCCCGACGCCATCGAGCGCGACCGCGCCCGGCGCGCGCGCGCCCTCGGCGTCATCCGCTCACACCCGCTCTGGTTCGCGGGGGTGATGGCGCGGCGCGCCGCCTCGATGCTGCGGCTGGAGAGGACGCCGCTCGCCTCGACGCTGCCCGTCTCCGGGGGGTGGACGCGCGCGCCGCGCCGCGCCGTGCGCGCCGCGCAGAAGCTCTTCATCACGGCGGTCTTCCTGCCGCTCCAACTCTCGGGCCTCTTCGTCCTCGTGCGCGGGCGCCGCCGGCGCGCGCTCGCCGCGCTGCTCGCCGTCCCCCTCTACTACCTCTGCGTGCAGTCCGCGCTGCACACGGAGTACCGCTACGTCCTCGCCCTACAGTATTTCCTGCTGGTGCCCGCGGCGCTCGCCCTGCGGCAGGCGGGCTGCTGGGTCTGGGGGAGGTGGTCGGGGCGGCGGGACTGAGCGGGGCGTGTTCGTGGGCCGGGGTGGCGGCGCGACTCAGGCGGCGGGCGTCTCGTCGGCGGCGGCGCGTTCGTCGCCGAGTCCGGCCAGGCACTCCCAGCGCCGCAAATTCTCCTCCGCCTCGCGCCGGAACTGCTCGCCCCACTGTCGTATCTCCTGCGTCGGCGGGTCGAACAGGGCCCTGCGCAGGTGCCGGTCGAGCGCCTCAAGGTCGCCGTAGTCGTAGATGAAGATGCCGCGGCTCTCCTCGCCGCGGCCGGCCACGACCGGCGTGCCGCACCAGATGGCCTCGACGCGCGAGAGGCCGTAGCCCTCGAAGCGGACGCCCCGCACGAACGCGTCGCTCCGCTTAAAAATCTGTAGCACCTGCGGGTGCGGCACGTTCTCCAGCACGGTGATCCAATCGCGCCCGCGCAGGACACTCTCGCGGTACTCCTCGTCGCGCGCGAACGTGCCGTCGATGAGCAGCAGCCCGATCTCCTCGCCCGACTCGCGCCGCAGCCGCTCGACGCCCTCGGCGGCCTGCCCGAAGCCGTAGTCCGGCGTGAAGGCCCCCGTCGAGCAGACGACCCGCGGGTGGCGCGCGAGCTTCGCCTCCAGCCCGGGGTCGAGCCGCGCGTCGAAGACGGCGGGCGGAATCGGCAACAGCGCGTTGACCGTCGAGACTTTTCGACGCACGCCCATCTCGTCCCGCAGCCACGCGTTGATCTCGTCGTTGACGACGGCGAACTCGTCGGCCGCGCCCACGGCCATGCGGCAGAGCAGACGGCGGAGGAAGCCGAAGCCCCTGTACCTCGCAGGGAGCGAGCCGTCGTGGACGACCTTCACCCACTCGAACCGCAGCAGCAGCTTCAGCAGCAGCCACAGCGGGACGAGCAAGGGGTTCGGGTGCTCGACGAGGAAGTGCGAAGAGTCGAGGATGCGCGCGCGCGCGCCGCCGCGCAGGAGCAGCGGGACGAAGCCCAGCCTCCTGTGATTAAGGGGATGGACGCCCGGCTCACGCGGCGCCGGGCCGGAGTAGGCCCACAGCTCGGCGCCGCGGCGCCGGAGCGACTCGAAGAGCGCGTGCGTGAAGATGGCTACGCCGCCGTACGGAGGCGGGAGCGGCCCCAACAGAATGATTTTCCTGCGCATGTTTGAGACTTTAAAACCGAGCCGGCGGCGGCAAAACTACGACGGCGGCGGCGCGCGCCGCGGCAGGGCCTCGGACTGTGCGTAGAAGCCCGGGATGAAGCAGAGTACAATGAAGTTTAAGCAACCCGTTCTTCAAGATACTCGAAGCGTCTCACGGTGCACAGGATGAGCCCCAGACTCGATGCGGAGGCGGGCGGAGGCGGGCAAGGCGTCGCGGTCGTCGTGCCCTCCTACAACCACGCGCCGTTCGTGGCGGCGGCGCTGCGCTCGATCTTCGCGCAGACCCGCGCGCCCGCGCGTCTGCTCGTCATCGACGACGGCTCGCGCGACGGCTCGCCGCACGTCATCGAAGCCGTGTTGAAGGACTGCCCCTTCCCCTGCGAACTCGTCGCGCGCGAGAACCGCGGCCTCTGCGCCACGCTCAACGAAGGGCTCGCGAAGACCGAAGGGACTTACTTCGCCTACCTCGGCTCGGACGACCTCTGGCTGCCCGGCTTCATCGAAGCGCGCGTCGCGCTCATGCGGGAGCGCCCGCGCGCCGTGCTCGCCTACGGCCACGCGTACCTGATTGACGAGGGCGGCGCGGTCTCCGACTGCACGCTCGACTGGGCGCGTTATGCCGACGGCGACGCGCGCGCGATGCTGCTCGAAGAGGCATACGCGCCGATGAGCCCCACCGTGCTCCACCGTCGGGCGGCGGTCGAGCGTCACGGCTGGAACGAGCGGGCGCGGCTCGAAGACTACGAGCTGTATCTGAAGCTGAGCGCCGACGGCGACTTCGCCTTCGACCCGCGCGTGCTCTCGGCCTGGCGCCGCCACGGGACGAACACCAGCGGCGACTTCGTCTGGATGATCGAGGCGCGGCTCGAAGCGCAGCGCAACGCCGCCCCGCACCTCAAACTCAGTCCCGCACAGCTCGAACGCTACCACCGCGCCCTCAACTTCTCGGGGGCCGAAGACCTCCTCCGCCTCGGCGACAAGCGCGCCGCGCTCAGGTACCTCCGCCGCGGACTCTCCGGCGCGCCCAACGCCTCGGCGCTCGCGCGCGTCGCGTTGCGCCTGCTCACCCCCCACTCGCTCGTCCGCCGCCGCAACCAACGCCGGCAGGCAGACGCCGCCCGCCGCCACTCGATAACTCCGAATCAATGACCCGTTGAATCAATCCAGCGCTCGTACCAGAGCGAGAGGTTGAGGAGCGCCCAGAGGTGGAAGCCCCAGTCGCGCGCGCCGCGGCGGTGCTCTTCGAAGAGGCGCGCGACGAAGCGGTAGTCGAGCAGGCCGCGCCCGCGCAGGGCCGAGTTCATCACGCGCGACTCAAGCTCCGCGGCCGCACGCCCGCGGAACCAGCCCTCGACCGGCGCGCCGAAACCGCGCTTGCGCCGGTAGAGCACGTCCTTCGGCAGCACCTCTTCGAGCGCGCGCTTCAAAACGTGCTTGCCGCTGCGACCCTCGACCTTCAGCGCGCGCGGCACGCCCAACGCGTACTCGACCAGATGATGGTCGAGGAACGGCACGCGCGCCTCCACGGAAGTCGCCATCGTCATCTTGTCCACGCGCATCAGGAGCAGTTCGGGCAGGCGCAGCTTCAACTCCAGGTACGTCATGCGCGCGAGGAAGTCCGACGCGGGGCGCTCGCGCGCGACGCGCTCCAGGTCATCTCTGACGACCTCGTAAGAGGAGAGCCCCTTGAGGCGCGCGCGCGTCTCGGCGGTGACGAGTCGGCTTTTAAGCGTCTCGTCGAAGACGACGGCCGCGCCCCAGAACAGGGACTCGCCCGCGCCGAAGCGCCGCGCCAACTCCGCCGCCTCGGCCTTGCCCGTCGCGGCCGTCACGAGCGGCTGCGCCAGCGCCCCGGCCGCGCGCCGCGCGAGACCCGGCAGCGCCTCGGCGCGGCGCCAGAAGCGCTCGTAGAGGCGTAGGTACTTGACGTACTTGTCGTAGCCGCTGAACAGCTCGTCCGCGCCCTCGCCGACCTGCACGACGATGGTGCCCGACTCGCGCGCGAGCCGCGAGACGTAGTAGAGCGGCACGCAGACCGGGTCGGCCAGCGGCTCGTCCTGGTGGAAGACGAGGTCGGGCAGGAAGTCCAGCATCTCTCGCTCGCCGATGAGGACTTCGTGGTGGTTCGTCGCGAAGCGGCGGCTGATGTCGCGCGCCGCCTCAAGCTCGTTCAACTCCTCGTGGTCGTGGTAGGCGACGGTGAAGGTCTCGACGGGCCGCGACATCTGCTCGGCCATCAGCGCCACGTTGGCCGAGGAGTCCACGCCGCCCGAGAGGAAGACGCCGAAGGGCACGTCCGCCATCATCCGTTTCCCGATCGACTCGCGCAGCAATCGGAGGATTTCGGCGCGGTACTCCTCCTCGCGCGTCACGCGCGCGCCGGCGGCCGGGGCCGCGGGCGGGAGCGCGTCCCAGTAGCGAATCGTCTTCACCTCACCGCCGCGGTCGCAGACGAGCAGGTGCCCCGCGGGGAGCTTTCGGATGCCGCGGAAGAGCGTGCGCGGCGCGGGCGTGGTCAGGAAGGAGAGGTAGTGCAGGAGCGATTCCTCGTCCAGTTCCGCCGACACCTCCGGGTGCGCGAGGATCGCTTTAATCTCGGAGGCGAAGATGAGGCGGCCGCCGTCGATGTAATAGTAAAGAGGCTTGACGCCGACGCGGTCGCGCGCGAGCACGAGGCGCCCGCGCGGCTCGTCCCAGAGGGCGATGCCGAAGTCGCCCTCGATCCCCTTGACGAAGTCGAGGCCGCGCTCTTCGTAGAGGTGGATGATCGTCTCGCTGTCGGTGCGCGAGTGGTAGCGGTGGCCGCGTCGTTCGAGTCCTTCGCGCAGCCCGGCGTGGTTGTAAATCTCGCCGTTGAAGACGAGCCAGACGCCCGAGCCCTCGCACCCTCGCATCGGCTGATGCCCCGCGGGCGAGAGGTCGATGATGGAGAGCCTTCGAAAGCCGAGGCCCAGACGCCCGCCGTCGAAGACCTCGGCGCCCACGTCGTCCGGCCCGCGGTGCGGCATCCGGTCGCGCATCCGCTCGACCAGCGCGCGCCCGACGCGCCCCTCCGCCGCCCCGTACTCCCAGACCCCGCAGATGCCGCACATGATTTAAGTCCTTGGCCTCACCTTCAGCCGAGCGCCAACTGTAGCCGCTCCACCTCGTCCTCGCCAGCGCGGACGGGCAGGAGCAGCCAGCGCGCGCTGAGCGGCATGGCCGCCCTGATCTTCCAGACCGCAGCCGCCGATTGTTCTTTGTGGCCGTAGTCGCGCGAAGACCAGCGCGGCTCGACGACCACGCCCTCGTGCCCGCCGAGCGAAAGGACGATGAGCCGCGCGCCCGACGCGTTATCGACAATCTCGACGGACGAACCTTCGGCACGAATCTCGCGCCCCGGCGCGGCGTGGAAGACGAAGCTGAAGTCGTGCGTGCCCTCGCCGGTCAGAGTGTCCTGGACGAACCAGCAGCGCCCGACCTTGTCGAACTCGACTTCGCGGCGGTGCGTCACGGCGCCCGCGGGCAGACGCTCGTAGCCTTGGTGTTCTGCGGCGGCGGAATCAACCTCGTCCGTCGTGTCGAAGGCGACGAGGCGCGGGCGCGCCTCGTCGCCGTTGAAGAAGGGCGCGGCCTCGGGCGTCGTGTTCTGCTCCGCGCCGTCAACCTCGACGGCCGAATGATACGCCGTCGAGCGGAACTCGTTGCGCGCGCGCAGGTCTGAAGTGTAGACGTAGGTGCCGGGGTCTGCGATGAAGCTCACGCCGCAGGCCGAGACCTCGATGGAGAGCGCGTCGTTGTGCCCGTGCGCGCCGCGCCCGTCGAGCCCCGCGCCGCCCGCGTTCAGGTGCAGATACAAATCGCCCGCGCGCAGCACGCACACGCCCGCGCGCTCGAACGACTCGGACGTCGAAGCGTTCAGCCCCGCCGTCGTCAACGCTTCGTAAGCGCGGACGCCCTCCGTGCCGAGGAGCCAGAAGACCTCTTCGGGCGGCTCGTCGCCGACCTTAAAACGCGGCTCGCGGAGGGCGGCGGCGCCGACGGCGAGCAGGTAGGCGTGCTCGTCCGCGCCGCGGCGCGCGAGCGGCAGGAACTGTCCGCCGTCCGCGTCGCCGACGAGCGGCGCGCGCCCGTCCGGCCTCAGATAAGCGCGCACGTATTCGAGCATCGAGCGCACGCGCCCCCACGCCCGCCCGCCCACCTCGACGCCGTTCTCGCGGCAGAGGAGGAACGTGTAGAGGAAAATCTCCGTGACGAAACGCTGGTAGCCGGTCGAAGCCTCCCAGTCGGCCCCGTCCGCGAGCACCTGCCGGTCCAGCTCGCGCGGCAGCTCCTTCAAAGCGAACTCGCGCCACCCCTCGGCCGCGTCCAGCTCGGGCAGCAGCAGCCCCAGCCACAGCAGGCCCGCCACGTCCGAAAGATAATGATTGCCCGTCGCGATGTAAGAGTATTCGAGGTTGCGCCGCACGTGCCGGCCGTGCGCGTCGAAGAGCGCGAGGAGTCGTGCGAGCCTCTCACCGTCGAGCGCGGGCGAGCGCCGGAACAGGGTGAGCGCCGCGAGCAGGTTGACGGCGCGCAGCGAGACCTCCATCGCGCACGCCCAGTTCGGCCCCTGACCCGCGGGGTTCTGCTCGCACCAGCCCTCGACCTGCGCGAAGAACTCCGCGGCCAACTCCTCGCCGCCGCCCGCGGCGTACGCGCGCCCGAGCGTCAGCAGGTGCCCGAGCCGGTTCAACTCCCACAGCACGCGCACGTCCGAACCGTCGCCGCGCACGAGCCGCGCGTCCCCGTGAAACCCGAGCGGCCACCGCGCGCCCGACGCCGGCTCGCGCAGCCAATCCACGCGCGCGCCGAACTCACGCGCGCCGTACCCGAGCAGAGGCCAGCGGTGCTCGACGACTTCGCGCGCCTCCCCTAACAACCCGGCCCGCTTCGTCGAAAAGTAGTAGCGCGCGCCCTCCGTCTCCTCAAACCCCGCGAACATGCGCGGCGACGTGCGCGCCCGAAAGTGCTCGAGCAGCTCCGCCCCGTCCAGCCGCGCGAACCGCGGCGCGAGCCTCGCGCCCGGGAACCCGCCGCCCGCCCCGCCGTTCGCCAACGAGGCCCGGTCGCCGCGCCGGCGCACGGCGACCGCGAAACGCCGGCCCGCCTCGAGCGCCGCCGCCCGCACGGAGATGCGCCCGCGCAACGCGCGTTTGATTTTGCTGTTGATGCCCAACGGGCGGCCAGTTTACAAACGCCGGCGCGCCGGTTCAAGCGGCGCGTCCGGCGCGCGTTGTTGACGCCTCAAGTCGCGGCTGGCAGACTTACGAGTCTGCTGCCGAAGAAGATTGATGAGTTTTAAGACGAGTGACACGACGGAGGGCGGTCTACGGCCCGCGGCGCGCGCGCCGACGGAGCCTGAGCGCGGCGCGGGCTCGCTCGCGGGGTTGCCGCACGCCGTGCTCAGGCCCGAGACGGCGGGCGTCCAGCTCAACCTCGCCGACCTGTGGGCCTACCGCGAGCTGCTCTACTTCCTCACCTGGCGCGACATCAAGGTGCGCTACAAGCAGACGCTGATGGGCGTGGCGTGGGTCGTCATCCAGCCGCTCCTCACGATGCTCATCTTCGCGGTCGTCTTCACGCGCTTCGTGAACCTGGCCGACGGCCGTCTCCCCTACCCGCTCTTCGCCTACGCGGGGCTGCTGCTGTGGACGTTCTTCTCCATCTCCGTCTCGTCGGGGACGAACAGCCTCATCAGCAACTCGAGCCTCGTCACCAAGGTCTACTTCCCGCGCGCCTTCATCCCGGCGGCGGCCGTCGGCGCGGGGCTCGTCGATCTGTTGGTCGGCGCGGTGCCGCTCCTCGGGCTGGCCGTCTACTACCGCGTGCCTTTGACGTGGGGACTGCTGCTGCTGCCCTTCTTCGTGCTGCTCTGCGCGGCGCTCGGGCTCTCGGTGGGGATGATCGCGTCGGCGCTGACCGTGCGCTACCGCGACCTGCGCCACGCGCTCCCCTTCCTGCTGCAACTGTGGATGTTCGCCTCGCCGGTGCTCTACCCTCTGAGCCTCGTGCCGCCGCAGTGGCGCTGGGCGTTCGCGCTGAACCCTCTGACGGGCGTGCTCGAAGGCTTCCGCGCCTCGCTGACGGGCACGGGGTTCGACTGGTCGCTCGTCGCCGTGCCGCTGGTGGCCGCGCCCGTGCTGGTCTGCGTCGCCTACTACATCTTCCGCCGCCTCGAAGACACCTTCGCCGACGTTATCTGAGCAGAGAGAGATGGAGCCCGTCGTCGTCAGCGTCGAGGGAGTGAGCAAGCGCTACCGCATCGGGGCGCTGCACCCGGGCTACGACTCGCTGCGCGAGGTGCTGGCCGGGGCGGTCGCCCGCAGGGTGAAGAGGCTCCGCCGCGGCCGTGACGGCGGCGGCGAGGAGGCGACGACGCTCTGGGCGCTGAAGGACGTGAGCTTCGAAGTCCGCCGCGGCGAAATCCTCGGCATCGTCGGGCGCAACGGCGCGGGCAAATCGACGCTGCTGAAAATCCTCTCCCGCATCACGCGCCCGAGCACGGGCCAGGTCGAAATCTACGGCCGCGTCGGGAGCCTGCTCGAAGTCGGCACGGGCTTCCACCCGGACTTGACCGGCCGGGAGAACGTCTACTTGAACGGCGCCGTGCTCGGCATGCGCAAGGTCGAGATCGACGCGAAGTTCGACGAGATCGTCGCCTTCTCCGAACTCGAACGCTTCATCGAGACGCCGGTCAAGCACTACTCCTCGGGCATGTACGTGCGGCTCGCCTTCTCGGTCGCCGCGCACCTCGAACCCGAAGTCCTCATCATGGACGAGGTGCTGGCGGTGGGCGACATGGCCTTCCAGCAGAAGTGCCTCGACAAGATGAACGAGATTCGCCGGCAGGGTCGCACCATCTTCTTCGTCTCGCACAACCTGCCGGCCATCACGCGCCTGTGCAAGCGCGCCGTGCTGTTGGAGCGCGGCCAACTCGTCGCCGACGGCCAGCCGCAGGAGGTCGTCAACCGCTACCTCTCGACGAGCTGGGGCGCGGGCGCCGAGCGCGTCTGGGGCGACGACGCCCCCGGCGGCGCGGCGGTGCGACTCCGCCGCGTGCGCGTCGCCGACGCGGGCGGCGAGACGGCCGCGGCCGTGGACGTGCGCCGGGACTCGCGCGTCGAGGTCACCTACGACGTGCTCGAAGAGGGGTACGCGCTCGTCCCCGTCGTCGAGCTCTACAACGAGGAGGGCACGGAGGTCTTCAGCACGCACGACACGGGCGCGGAGTGGCGGCGCCGGCCGCGCCCGCGCGGGCGCTACACGAGCGCCGTCACCCTCCCCGGCAACCTGCTCGCGGAGGGGACGCTCATCGCGCACGTTTCGATAATGTCGCACTTTCCGTCTACAATCCTGCACGCGCGCGCCGCCAACGCCGTGGCCTTTCAAGTGCTGGACGAGCCGGGCGGCGTCTCGGCGCGCGGCGACTACGCCGGCCCGATGCCGGGCGTCGTGCGCCCCCTGCTGGAGTGGGAGACGCGTGTGAGCAGTAGTCAGTAGGCAGTAGGCAGCCGCTCCGCGCGACGCATGTTGAAGGGTTCACCCAAAATCCCGGGCGATAGAAGTTAAAAACAGACCGTCATTCCGGCATACGGGCTTTCAACTGCCTACTGCCAACTGCCTACTGCCTACTGTTCTTCTCCCCGCATGAAAGAGCGACTGCGCGAAAAACTTTCGCTGTCGTCGAAGCTGCGGCTCAAGCGCGCGCTGTTCGCGCCGGTCGTGTGGGGCCTGAGGCTCGCCGCGCGCGCCGTCAACTTCGCCGGGCGCGTCGCCGCGAGCGCCGAGGCCAACGGCGTAGACCTGCGCCGCGCCTTCGACGTGAAGCAGAGACCCGGCCCGCCGCACGCGCAAGTCTGGGGCGCGTCCGACTTCCTCTTCCTCGCGCGCCCCGCGGCGGAAGGCCCCGAGACGCTCGAACCGGGACGGCCCGTCACGACCTCCGTCATCATCCCCGTCTTCGACAAGGTCGAGTTCACCTTCCAGTGCCTGCGCTCGCTCCTGCGCGAAGTGGACTTCGCGGGGACGGAAGTCATCGTCATCGACAACGCCTCGACCGACCTCACGCGCGAACTCTTAGACCACTTCCGCGGCTTCGTGCGCGTCATCGTGAACGGGGAGAACCGCGGCTTCGTGAACGCCTGCAACCAGGGCGCGGCGGCCGCGCGCGGGCGCCACCTCGTCTTCATCAACAACGACACGGTCGTCCTGCCCGGCTGGCTCGACGGCCTCGTCGAGACCGCCGAGCGCGACGAGCGCGTGGGCGCCGTCGGCTCCCTCTTCCTCCACCCGGACGGGCGCATCCAGGAGGCGGGCTCGATCATCTGGTCGGACGGCGAGACGCTCAAGTACGGGACGGGCAGGTCGGCCGACGACCCCCGGTTCCTGTTCGCGCGCGAGGTCGATTTCTGCTCCGCGGCGTCGCTGCTCGTCCGCCGCGAGCTGTTCGAGCGGCTCGGCGGCTTCGACCGCCGCTACGCGCCCGCCTACTACGAGGACACAGACCTCTGCATGGGCGTGCGCTCGCTCGGGTACAAGGTCGTCTACCAGCCGGCCTCGCGCCTCTACCACTTCGAGGGCGCGACCGCGGGCACCGACCCGCACGCCGGCTTCCGCCGCTACCAGCTCATCAACCGCGGCAAGTTCCAGGACAAGTGGCGCGACGTGCTGGCCCGCGCACACCACCCGCAAGCCCCCGCGCGCATCGAGCGCGCGGCCAACCGCAAGTGGGAGACGCAGGTCTTGGTCCTCGACGACCGCATCCCGACGCCCGACCGCGACGCCGGCAGCGCACGCATGCTCCATCTCCTGCGCGCGCTCTCCGAGTGGTGCCACCCCGTCCTCGTCACGACGAGCAAGCAGGTCTGGCCCGAGTACGAGCGGCAGTTGTGGCGGGAGGGCGTCGAGACGGCGTCGGCGCTCGGCCTGCGCCGCCTGATGAGGGCGCGCCGGTTCCGCGCGGCCGTCATCAGCCGCCCCGAGATAGCCGAGGCGCTGCTCGCGTCGGTCCGCCGCGCGGACCCGCGCGCGAAGGTCATCTTCGACACCGTAGACCTGCACTTCGTGCGCCTCGCGCGCGAGGCCGCGCTGACGGGCGACCCGGAACTCGCGCGCGAGGCCGAGCGCTACCGCAGGATCGAGACGCGAATCGCGCGCGCGAGCGACCTCGTCTGGCTCGCGTCGTCGGCAGACCGCGAGGCTCTGGAGCGCGTCGCGCCCGGCGTCCACTCGGCCGTCGTCCCGACCATCCACCCGGCGCGCGGCCACGGCGGCCTGCCCCCGCACGAGCGCGAGCACCTGCTCTTCGTCGGCAACTTCCGCCACCGGCCGAACGCGGACGCCGTCCACTTCTTCGCGCGCGAGGTGCTCCCCGTAGTCAGGGAGTCTCTGCGCGGCGTCGAGCTGTTCGTGGTGGGCGGCGACGCGCCGCCGGAGTTCGGGGCTTACGAGGGCGTGCGGGCGCTCGGCTACGTGCCGGACATCGACCCGCTCTACGCGCGCAGCCGCGTCTTCGTCGCGCCGCTGCGCTTCGGCGCCGGCATGAAGGGGAAGATCGGCGACGCGCTCTCCTACGGGCTGCCCGTCGTCACCACCTCGGTCGGCGCCGAGGGGATGTTCCTGCGCGACGGCGAAGAAGTCCTCCTCGCGGACACGGCCGAGGATTTCGCCGCGGCGGTCGTGCGCCTCTACCGCGACGAAGAGCTCTGGCGGCGCCTCGCCTCGCAAGCGCACGCGCACGTCGAGCGCCACTTCTCGCCGCGCGTCGTCGGCCGCGTCGTCAACGACTCGGTCAAAGGTCTGTTGGGCGACTTCGAAGGGTCGCCGGCCGCGACGCTCGCGGCGACGAACGCGCGGGACGAATACCCGACTTAAAGAATTTTTGAGTTTAGACTCGCGATTCGAGGCCAGATGCGGGGCTTTCCTCAAATCGCGGATCTAAAATCAAAAATTGCTGAGCACAACGGTTTTATAATCTTTTTTGAGGGCAGCGGGTCTAAACTCGGGGGCATCAAATATACCTGAAGACTCCGGCCTGCGGTTCGTCCGGCACGCGGGGAGATGAGCCGGGCGGGCGGCGGGTCTTTATTTCGGTAAACACATGACAGAGCCCCAGCAGCAGCAGAACCCATACGATCCGCAGTCGAAGCTCGTCGTCAGCGGCGAGGAGACGACGCTCGTCGCGCCGCGCTTCGACGACGAAGAGACTCTGGTCGCGCGCCCCGTCGTGCCGTTCGAAGACGGCGAGCACGCCCCCGCCGCGCAAGATCAGCCGGTCGCGCCCCCCGCGCGCGACTACCGCACCCCTTACGCCCCGCGCCGCTCCCGCGTGCTCGCGCTCGCGCTCGTCTCCGTGCTCATCGGCAGCGTGCTCGGCGGCGCCGGTCTCTACATCTACCAGCGGCAATCTCAAGACCCGGCGGTGAGCCCGGCCGCGCCGGCGCGGCCCGACGCCCCCGCCGACGCGGCGCAGGCGCCGGCCGCGCCCGCCGCCGAAGCTCAGACCGCGCCGCCGCCCGAAACACAAGTCACGCAGACCGAGCCCCCGGCGGCCGACGCGCCTGACGCCGAAGCGTCGGCCACGCCCGCCCCCGTCGAAGAAGTACCGACAGCGGCCCCCGCCCGCGAGCCCGCGAGCGTCCCCGCCGCCGAGCGCCGCGAGGCTCCCGCCGGAGTTGACGGCAACGCCACGCCCAAGCGCGGCAAGAAGGGCTCGCGCGACGAAGAGGTCGCGCGCCGCCCCGCGCCCCGGCCCGACGACGGCAACGTCGCACGCGACGACGCGCCCGAGGCGCGCCAGGTAGACACCATCTTTTACCGCCAGCGCCGCGCCGAGCGCCGGGCTGAACGCCGCGCCGCACGCCGCGCACGCCGCGACACCTCCGACTCCCCAGACCGCCTTCGCCGCATCTTCGAAGGCCCACCTGAATAGCGTGAACCGTGAGCCGTGAACCGTGACGAGATGGAGAGCCTGTCTTCACTTGTCACGGTTTACGGTTCACGCTTCACGACTTTTTAACCTAAAATTCTGCGTGTGAAGCGCGAGCGTGTGGACAGGCTTTTGGTGGAGCGTGGTCTGGCGCCGACGCGCACGCGGGCGCAGGCGCTCGTGATGGCGGGGCGCGTGCTGGCCGGCGAGCGGCGTGTGGAGAAGCCTTCGGAGACCTTCCCGCCGGACGCGCCGTTGCGCGTGCGCGGGGGCGACGACCCCGCGGCGCGCTACGTCGGGCGCGGCGGGTTGAAGTTGGAGAAGGCGCTCGCGGAGTTCGGCCTCGACCCGTCGGGACTCGTGTGCATTGACGTGGGCGCTTCGACCGGCGGCTTCACCGACTGCCTGCTTCAGCACGGCGCGCGGCGCGTCGTCGCCTTGGACGTGGGGCACAACCAGATCGACTGGCGGCTGCGCACAGACCCGCGCGTCGAGGTGCGCGAGGGCGTCAACGCGCGCCACCTCACGGGGGAAGAGTTCGGCGAGCGCTTCGACCTCGCCGTGATGGATGTCTCGTTCATCTCGGCGACGAAGGTGCTGCCGGCGGTGGTGCCGCTGCTCAAGGAGGGCGGGCGCGTCGTCGTCCTCATCAAGCCGCAGTTCGAGGTGGGCAAGGGCGAGGTGGGCAAGGGCGGCGTCGTGCGCGACCCCGCGCAGCACGCGCGCGTCGTCGAGGAGGTCAACGCGGCCGCGCGCGCGCTCGGCCTGACCGTCTCAGGCGTCACCGACTCGCCCATCACCGGCGCCGACGGCAACAGGGAGTTTCTCGCGCTCTACGAGGTTGAAAACAAGTAGCCAGTAGTCAGTAGGGCTCCGCCTTGCGGAGGTTGTTGATGACAGCCGCACGGTTCGAGCGATACCGGTTTTTCTACTGTCTACTGTCTACTGGCTACTGCTTACTTCCCCGGCGGCCCCTTCGGGCCCCAGTAGTAGTAGACTATGAGCAGCACCGTGCCGACGATGCAGACGAGGAAGATGGCGGCGAGCAGGATGGCATACCACATGTCGGGTGGAGTATAGCATGAGGGGGATGAGCGAACCGGAGGCGGTGGCGCGCCTGAAGCGCGGCAAGGTGCGCTTCCAGACTCACATCAAGCTCAACTACGAGCACAGGGCTGTGAGCTGCCGCGCGTGCCCGACGCCGGGCGTCTGCTGCACGGACGCGCACTTCGTCAACGTCCACATCACGCGGCTCGAAGCCGTCGCCATCCGCGACACGCTCGCGCTGACGCCGCGCCTCGGCGAGGACGACCGCCGCGCCGTCTACGTCAGGGCGCGCGAGGCGGTCAGCCGCTACGGCCTCGCGCCCGCGGGCGACACCTTCGCGCAGACCTTCTCGTGCCCGCTCTTCTCGAAAGGAATCGGGTGCCTCGTCCACCAGCGCGCCAAGCCCGCGCCGTGCGTGCAGCACGCGTGCTACGAGGACTGGTCGGACGTGCCTCCGCTCGACGCGCAGTGGCGCGAGGAGGGCCGGATCGAACGGCTCAACACGGAAGTCTACGGCGCGGCGTGGGAGTGGCTGCCGCTGCCCGTCTGGCTCACGCTCGTTGACCCTTACTCGGACGGCGCCGAGCTGCGCCGTCTCGCGCGCGCGTGGGAGTCGCGCCCGGTTCCCTCTCGGCGCGAACACGGCGCGACCCGCGCGCGACCCGGCAACCGAACTCTGCCCGTCCTGCGCGCGTAAGGCCGTGCGCCGGCGTCCGTTCGACGCCGGGCCGGACGTCAAGCAGTCGGCAGATGGCCGTTGCAGGAGAAAGACATCGAAGAGTCGGATTTTATCTCGCAACGTTCTTAACGCGGAGCGACTGCCTCCTGCCTCCTGCCTACTGCCATCTGCCTCCTGCTTTCCGCCTACTTCCCTTGACCCTTCCGGCGGGCGCGGCTATCATCCGCGCCAGTTCTTCGCGCCATTTTCGAGCCCCTACTTTAGAGCCTGAGACTGTCCTCCCGCGGCTACTTATGGAGAAGCTGCAAGTCCGACGCGTCGGCGTGCTCGTCAAGCCGAACCAGCCCGAGGCGCTCCAGACCATCTGCCGCCTCGTGGAGTGGTGCGCCGGGCGCGACATCACGGTCGCGGGCGGCCCGCGCCTCCAGCGCGAGCGCATCGAGGCCGACACCGGCTGCGCCGTCGAGTCGCTCAGCCACGAGGAGCTGGTGAGCGCCGCCGACCTCCTCGTCGTCCTCGGCGGCGACGGGACGATGATCGGCGCGGCGCGCATGGTCGGCGACGCCGAGACGCCGGTCTTAGGCGTCAACTTCGGCACGCTCGGCTACCTCGCCGACTTCACCGTCGAGGACATGATTCCCGCGCTCGAACTGGTGCTCGCGGGCGACTACACCATCGACCGCCGCCTGATGCTCGCGGCCACCGTCGAGCGGGGCGGCGAGCGGCTGATGCGCGACCGGGTGCTGAACGACGTGGTCATCTCGAAGTCGGCGCTCGCGCGCATCATCGAGATCGAGACGCACGTGGACAAGAAGTTCGTCAACCGCTTCCGCGCCGACGGGCTCATCATCTCGACGCCGACGGGCTCGACGGCCTACAACCTCTCGGCGGGCGGCCCCGTCATCTACCCCTCGATGAGCGCCGTCTGTATCACGCCCATCTGCCCGCACACGCTCTCGAACCGCCCGCTCGTCCTCCCCGACGACGCCGAGTTCGAGCTGGTCCTGCAGACGCCGCGCGAGGAGGTCGCGCTCACGCTCGACGGGCAGGTCGGGATGCCGCTCGAATACGAAGACCGCGTCACCGTGCGCAAGAGCGGCACCGGGTTCAACCTGATCCAGGCGCACACGCGCAACTACTTCGACGTTCTGCGGAACAAACTGAAATGGGGGAGGTGAGAAAGGGTGTTGGGTGTCGGGTGTTAGGTGTCGGGTGTCGGGTGTCGGGTAAAAGACAAGTTCTTACCCGACACCCGACACCCGACACCCGACACCCTTCTTTTCCCCAACACCCCTCCTAAGATGGCTGACAATGACGAGACGCGGGCGGCGGGGCGCGACGCCTACGAGCGCGAGGCGACGACCGACCTGAAGGACACGACGCCCGACCGGCCGAAGGGGATGGCGCTGCACACGCGCATCCTTACGGGGCTGCTGGTCGGCGTGGTCGCGGGCGTCGCCGCCAACCGCATCTGGGGCGGCGACCACGCGGGCGTCGCGTGGACGATCTCGCGCGTCACGGAGCCCGTCGGCACGCTCTTCCTGCGGCTGCTGCTGATGATCGTCGTGCCGCTCGTCTTCTCGTCGCTCGTGGTCGGCGTCGCCGGCATCGGCGACATCCGGCGGCTGGGGCGCGTCGGGCTCAAAGCCTTCGGCTACACGCTCGTCATCTCGGCCATCTCGGTCGTCATCGGGCTCACGCTGGCCAACACCGTCCGGCCGGGCGAGCGCCTCGACGCCGAGACGCGCGCGGGGCTCGAAGCGCGTTACAGGGGCGACGCCGAGAAGCGCGTGGCCGACGCGACGAAGACCGCGACGACCGACTCGCCGCTGTTGCAGGTCGTCAAGACCATCGTGCCGGTCAACCCCGTCGCGTCGTTCGCGGGCATCCGCGCGGGCGAGGAGCGGCAGACCGACACGCCCGACATGCTCCACGTCATGTTCTTCGCGCTGCTCCTGGGCGTCGCGGCCACGCTGGTCCCCGTCGAAGTCTCGGCGCCGCTCCTGCGCGTCTTCCAGGCGCTCTTCGAGATTTCGGCGAAGGTCATCGACATCATCATGAAGCTCGCGCCCTTCGCGGTCGCGTGCCTGCTCTTCAACAACACGGCGCGCTTCGGGCTCGACCTCTTGCAGGCGCTCGCGTGGTTCGTGGCGACCGTGCTCTTCGGCCTCGCCCTGCACATGTTCGGCGTCTACTCGCTCTCGGTCTACCTGCTCTCGCGCATCAGCCCTCTGGAGTTCTTCCGCCGCATCAAGACCGTGCTGCTGACGGCCTTCTCGACCTCGTCCTCGAACGCGACGCTCCCGACGGCGCTCCGCGTCTCGGAGGAGAATCTGGGCGTGCCGCGCGAGATCAACAGCTTCGTCCTCACGGTCGGCGCGACGGCCAACCAGAACGGGACGGCGCTCTACGAGGGCGTGACGGTGCTCTTCCTCGCGCAGCTCGCGGGCGTCGAGCTGACGCTCGCCCAGCAGCTCGGCGTGGCCTACTTCGCCATCCTCGGCGGCATCGGCACGGCGGGCGTCCCCTCGGGCTCCATCCCCTTCATCATCCTCATGCTGGCGACCTACAACATCCCGCCCGCGCTCATCGCCATCATCCTCGGCGTGGACCGGATTCTGGACATGTGCCGGACGACGCTGAACGTGGCGGGCGACCTCACGGCGGCGACCTACGTCGCGCGCTCCGAGGGGTACGAGCTGCTGCGCCCGCACGTGCCGGCGCTTGAGGCGGCCGGGGTAGTCCGGGGCGGGCCGAGCAGCCGCGACGTGTTAGACTGAGCCGCGGACGCCAGAGTTCGTCGGGGGGAGACGGTGGCCGAACTGACACAGGCTTACGCCGAGTTCGTGCGCGGCGCGCGGGGCGGGGAGCACACGGCGCACGCCTTCGACGGCGCCTTCGCCCGCGCCTCCTGAGAGGGGTTTGAAGAGATGAACAAGGCCGTGCTCGCAAAGGTCGAGGAGTACGTGCTCGGCTACTTCCGGCGGAGGGGCGAGACGCGTGTGCTGGCGCGCGAGATATTCGACGCCTCGCCCGGCTACGCCAACGCCGACATCGTCCGCGCCTTCGAGGACATGCAGAAGCGGCTGCGCGCGCTCGCGCGTCACACCGAAGAGGGCTACGACTGGGTCAGCCTCACGCCCGAAGGCGCGCGCCTCGCGGGGCTGCCCGCCCCCGACGCGCCGCCCTCCGCCCCGCCCCACCCGCCCAAGAGCTCGACATGAGAAAAGCCGTGAGCCGTGAACCGTAAACCGTGACAAGAGAAAGACAGTTCATGCTTGTCACGGTTCACG
>DAIRFV010000019.1:33884-46583 GCA_036794905.1 Pyrinomonadaceae bacterium
CGTGAACCGTAAACCGTGACAAGAGAAAGACAGTTCATGCTTGTCACGGTTCACGGTTCACGGCTTTTTCATACTCCCGTAAAACTTCCGGCAGAAGAGTGTCCGAAGCTGACTCTTCCGCCTCAAGGGGTTGGTGTGTTCGTCCGCGCGTGCGCGCGCGGGGAGAGGGGCTAACTTCAATGGTCTTCCCCATCGGCGACGACAACACGGGGCGTCAGACGACGCCCGTCGTCAACTACCTGCTCATCGCCGCCAACGTCCTCGTCTTCGTCTTCTTCCAGGGGCTCGGCTCCGAGCAGAACAGGTTCACCTACGCGTGGGCCACCGTGCCGCAGGAGATCGTGACGGGGCGCGACGTGGTGACGCGCGACCGCGTGGTGCGCGTCGAGCCGACCAACCAGCAGCTACAGATTCCGGGCTTGCAGCCGACGCCGGGCAGCGTCTACCTGACGCTGCTGACCTCGATGTTCATGCACGGCGGCCTCATGCACCTGTTCGGCAACATGCTCTTCCTCTGGATCTTCGGCGACAACCTGGAAGACCGTCTGGGCCGCGTGAGGTACCTGCTCTTTTACCTTTTGTGCGGGATACTCGCGTCGCTCGCGCACGTCTTCTCGACCTACGCCTTCAGCGGCGGCGAGGCGGGGATGCTCGTGCCGAGCCTCGGGGCGTCGGGCGCCATCTCGGGCGTCCTCGGCGGCTACGTCCTGCTCTTCCCGCACAACCGCGTCAACGTCCTCCTCCTGCGTCTCTACACGCAGGTGCCGGCCTACGTCGCGCTCGGGCTCTGGTTCCTCTTCCAGTTCGTCAGCGGGCTCGGCATCCTCGGCGGCGGCGCGCAGGAGGGCGGCGTGGCCTACGCGGCGCACATCGGCGGCTTCATCGCGGGGCTGGCGCTCATCAAGTTCTTCGCCATCGGCCGCGCGACGCCCGCGCCCGCGCGCCCGGGGCGCTAGTGATTTTTTTGGGGAGGTCTGAGCGATGCCAAGCGACGAGGAGGTCATCTCGACCCTCAACGGCCTGATCGAGACCTGCCGCGACGGGCAGGAGGGCTTCCGCACGGCCGCCGAGGGCGTGCGGGGCGCGGAGCTGCGCGAGCTGTTCCAGGCTTTCGCGCGCCAGCGCGCGAGCTTCGCGGGCGAGTTACAGGACGAGGTGCGGCGGCTCGGCGGCGACCCGGAACGTTCGGGGAGCATCGTCGCGTCGCTCCACCGCGGGTGGATGGGTCTGCGGGCGGCGCTCGAAGGCGACGACGACCGCGCGGTCGTCAGCGAGTGCGAGCGCGGCGAGGACGTGGCGCTCGCCAACTACCGCTCGGCGCTCGACACCGACATGCCCGCCGGCGTGCGCGCGATGGTCGAGCGGCAGTTCGCGGAGGTCAAGGAGGCGCACAACCTGATCCGCAACCTCGAAAGGAGGTCGGGCGCGGGAGCGTGAAAGCAGGAGACAGGAGCCAGTAGGCAGTAGGGAAAACAGAGGCGGCGCGCTGCGGACTTCAGGTCGGGCGCGCCGCTTCGTCTGCCTACTGCCTACCGCCTACTGGCTCCTGTCTCCTCACTGTTTACCCCGTCGCGGGCGGTCTTTGAGGCGGTAGACGAAGCGCAGCCCCGACCACGTCTCGTCCACGGCGCAGACCTTCACGTCCACGAGCCCCGCGTCGAGCCCGTGCTGCCGCACGTAAGGCTCGGCGAGGTCTGTCGCGACGCCCGAGGCCCGCTTCGGCCAGGCCACCCACAAAGACCCGTCGGGCGTGATGCGCGCGGCAAGCCCTTCGAACCGCCGCGCCAGCTCCGCGCGGCTGCGCGCGAAGAGCAGCACCACGTCGAGCCCCTTGCGCGACGGCGGCACGAGGCCCGCGCCTGCGGGGAGCGCCCCGAGCACCGACTCGAATCCCGGCGGGGCGCCGACCAGCGCCACGCGCGCGCCCTCCCTGATGCAGAGCTTTTTCGGGAGCGGCGTCCCGGAGTATCCGTCCATCACAAATCCTCCGCGCTGAAGGTCGCGCGCCTTGTACCACACGCACGCGGGGCGCGCAAAGGCGGGCGCGCTTGTTGATGCCGGTCGAGGCCGTCGGTTAAGATTCGTGTAAGACAAAAGGAGTGGAAAGAAATGGCAATGACAGAGGCGGGGCTCCCGCCCGCGAACCAGCAGGGGCTCGACATCCGCCCGACGCCGCGCGAGGAGATGAACCTCCACCCGCTCGACACCTTCCCCTACGACTACGCCGGGCGCGAGATACGCGTCCGCTTCGAGCTGCCCGAGTTCACCTGCGTCTGCCCCTTCTCCGACTTCCCGGACTTCGCCACCTTCCGCATCGAGTACGTGCCGGGCGAGCGCTGCGTCGAGCTGAAGAGCCTCAAGCTCTACGTCAACTCGTTCCGCGACATCAAAATCTTCCACGAGCACGTCGTCAACGTCATCCTCGAAGACTTCGTCCGCGCCTGCGACCCGCTGGAGGTCAACATCGAAGGCGACTTCAACGTCCGCGGCAACATCAAGACGACCGTCCGCGCGGGGTATAAGAAGCAGTAGGCAGATGGCAGATGGCAGTAGGCGGTTAAGAATGCCGCTGTCTGAAACTGTTGATTAATCCTTCAACTCCCATCACGCGGGGCGACTGCCGACTGCCATCTGCCTCCTGCCTGCTGAAGTTCAATCATGGAACTGGCAATCATCATCGTCGCCGCCCTCGTCGGGTTCTGGCTCTTCTTCGTGGTCTTGAAGCGCGTGCTGCGGATGGCGCTGAGGCTGGCGGTCGTCGGGGCGCTGCTGCTGGCGCTGCTGGTGGGGGCGGCGGCGTGGTGGTGGTATGAGCCGCTCGGGGGCGGGTCGTCGAGCGGCAACCGCAACGCGGCGCGCACCAGCCGCAACTCACGCTAAGGGAAACGCACGACACCGCATGGGGGAGACCGACACCGACGCCGCCGACCAGTTCGACGCGCGCGTCGCGAAGGGGAGGCTCGACGAATCTACGCCGGGGCTCTGGCGGCGCGTGTGGCGGCTGCCGCGCAACGTCGTCGCCATCAGCTCGGTGAGCCTGCTCAACGACGCGTCGAGCGAGATCATCTACCCGCTGCTGCCCGCCTTCCTCAAAGGGCTCCTCGGCGTCTCGTCGCCCTACGCCGCCGCCGTCATCGGCCTCATCGAGGGGGCGGCCGAGTCGGTCTCTTCACTCCTGAAACTCTTCTCCGGGTACTTCAGCGACCGGCGGGGGCGGCGCAAGGGCTTCGTCGTCTTCGGCTACGCGCTGGCGGGGTTGATGCGCCCGCTGCTGGGGTTCGCCTCGTCGTGGCATCAAGTCCTCTTCATCCGCCTGGCCGACCGCGTGGGCAAGGGCATCCGCAGCGCGCCGCGCGACGCGATGATCGCCGACGCCGCGCCGCCCGCCGAGCGCGGGCTCGCCTTCGGCTTCCACCGGGCGATGGATCACGGCGGGGCGGTGGTAGGGCCTTTGCTCGGCGCGGCGATCATCTACCTCATCGCCGAGAACCGCGCCGTCCCGACGACCGCCGACTACAGGACGGTCTTCCTGCTCGCCTCCATCCCGGCGCTCGCGGCCGTGCTGGTCGCCGCCATCTTCGTGCGCGAGGTGCGGCGCGGTCAGCAGAACGGGGCGGGGGCGGCCGCGGCCGCCGCCGTCGCCACGCCGCCGCCGCAGAAGCTTTCGCTGCGGGGCTTTGACGGCAACTTCAAACGCTTCCTCGTGCTGGTCTCGCTCTTCACGCTGTCGAACTCGACCGACGCGTTCCTCATCCTGCGGGCGCAGGACGCGGGCGTCGCGGGGGCGGCCATCCCACTGCTCTGGTCGGCGCTGCACGTCAGCAAGGTCGTCAGCTCCATCGTCGGCGGGAACCTCTCGGACAGGTTGGGGCGCAAGACCCTCATCGTGTCGGGGTGGCTCCTGTACGCGGCCGTCTACTTGGGGTTCGCGTACGTCTCCAGCCCGGCGGGCGCGTGGGCGCTCTTCCTCGTCTACGGCGTCTACTTCGGGCTGGCCGAGGGCGCGGAGAAGGCGCTCGTCGCGGACCTCGTCCGCCCCGAGCAGCGCGGCACGGCCTACGGCCTCTACAACCTCGCCTTCGGCATCACGGTGCTGCCGGCCTCTCTGCTGATGGGCGCGCTCTGGGACACCTGGAGCCCGGAGGCGGCCTTCTACGTCAGCGCCGCCATCGGCACGACCGCCGCGCTGCTGCTCGCGCTCCTCGTGCGGCCGGGCAAAAGGCTGGGTGCTGGGTTTTAGGTGGTAGGTGCTGGGTGTTAGGTGCTGGGCGTTGGGTGCTGGGTGCTGGGTTGTAGGTGTTGGTTGAAAACCGATTCTTCCCCAACACCTACAACCCGACACCCAACACCCTACCCAAGACCCAGCACCCTCCTTCCGTTGACAGCCTCTCTCCCCAAGCTGTATACAGCCTAAGAGCGTCCGTCGCGTCGGTCGGCCGGCCCGGGTCGGCAGGCGCGTCCCACTTCCGAACCTCAGTCACCAGCGAGTCTCGAAGGCCGGAAAGCCCCCGTTCGCGCCATGCAGTACGACTACGACCTCTTCATCAGTTACGCGCACATCGACGACCTCAGCCCCTTCGGCGAGGAGAAGGGCTGGATCGACCTGCTGCACGAGCGGCTGTCGGTGCTCTTAGCGCAGGCGCTCGGCTACGAGCCGCGCATCTGGCGCGACGGCCACCGCCTGCAGGGCAACGACGAACTGGGCGGGGCCATCGGCGCGGGCGTCACGCGCTCGCTGCTGCTCGTGCCCGTCATCTCGCCGCGCTACGTGCAGTCCGACTGGTGCAACCGCGAGATGGAGGCGTTCCACGCGGCGCAGGCTCAGCAGGGGCCGCTGCCCGGCTCGCCCGGCTTCCGCTCGCGCGTCTTCAAGGTCGTCAAGACGCCTTTGCCCGAACACCTGCGCGAGTGCGAGCCCACACACATCCGCAACCTCATCGGCTACCAGTTCTACGGCGAGGACGAGTCGAGCGGCGTGCTCACAGAGTTCAGTCCCGCCCCGACCGACAAGCAGTACTGGCGCACGCTGGGCCGCCTCGTCTCCGACATCAAGCAGACGCTCATCGAGCTGAAGCACAGCCCTTCGGCGCGCCCCCCTTCGGCGGCCGACGCGACCGGCGCCGCCCCCCAACACGCCGCCCCGCCCCCGACGGCCGCGGCCTCGACGACGACCGCCCGGTCCGCAGTCGCGCCGTCGAACCTGACTCCCGCCGACTCCGCGGCGCACGCGCCGGGCTCCCCCGCGCCGCCGTCGAAGTTCGTCTACCTCGCGGAGACGACCGGCGACCTCGCGCGCGAGCGCGAGGACGTGCGCGACGAGCTGCGCCAGCGCGGCTACGGCGTGCTGCCCGAGCACCGCCTGCCGCTCGACGAGCGTCGCCTGATCGAGGAGGCCGTCCGCGCAGACCTCGCGCGCTGCCCCCTCTCGATCCACATGGTCGGCGCGCGCTACGGCTCGACGCCCGAGGACGACGCGGCCTCCGTCGTGCAGATACAGGAGCGGCTCGCCGCCGAGCGCGGCGCCGCCGACGCGAGCTTCCAGCGCCTCCTCTGGACGCCGCCGGGCCTCGGCACCCCCGCGCTCGAAGTCACCGACGCGCGCCAGAAGTCCTACGTCGAGACGCTCCACGCGGGGCTGACGGCCGGCGCCGAGCTGCTGCAAACGACAATCGAGGACTTGAAGACGCGCGCCGTCGAGAAGTTGACGGCCGCCGCCCGGGCGCAGGCCGCGGCCGCCGCCTCGGCGGGCTCGAAACGGGCGAAGCTCAAACAGGTCTACCTCATCTGCGAGAACCGCGACCGGGAGTTCGTGCGCCCCATCAAGCAGTACCTCTTCAAGGAGCAGTTCGAGGTCATCACCTGGCTCGAAGGCGACGCGGGGGCGGAGCGCCTGACCGAGTACCACCGCAAGAACCTGCGCGAGTGCGACGCCGCGCTCATCTACTTCGGCAGCGGCGACGAGCCGTGGGTGCGCAAGAACCTCGAAGACCTGGAGAAGGCGTACGGCTACGGGCGCGAGGAGGACTGGACGGCGAGCGCCGTCTTCGTCGGCCAGCCGCCCAGCGAGCAGAAGGAGGACTTCCTCACGCACATGGTGCCTTACGTCATACACAACCTGAGCGGCTTCAACCCGGAAGACCTGGGCGACTTCGTCCGGGCCGTGCGCGAGGCCGAAGGAGAGAGTGCGTGAGCACGAGGGAGTACACCATTCTGGGGGGCGAGCCGGCGCGGAGCGCGAACCCTTTTCCGGGGCTGCGCCCCTTCGAGACGGACGAGTACCGCCTCTTCTTCGGCCGCGAGGGCCAGTCGGACGCGCTGCTGGAACGCCTGGAGCGCTCGCGCTTCCTCGCCGTCGTCGGCACCTCGGGGAGCGGCAAGTCTTCGCTCGTGCGCGCGGGGCTCCTTCCCGCCCTGCGCCGCGGGGAGATGGCCGACGCGGGCGCGGGCTGGCGCGTCGCCATCGTCCGCCCGGGCGACAACCCCATCGGGAACCTCGCCGCGCAACTGGCCTCGCCCGAGGTGTTCGGCTCGACAGACTCAACGGAAGCGGCCATGCAGCGCGCCTTCACCGAGGCGTCGCTACGCCGCAGCAGCCTCGGGCTGCTCGACGTGGTGCGGCAGGCGCGCGGGTCGGGCGGCGGCGCGGGACGCAGGTCCCTGCTCGACTTCGAGAACGTGCTCATCCTGGTTGACCAGTTCGAGGAGTTGTTCCGCTTCCGCAGCCTGATCGAGGTCGAGAACTCGAAGGAGGATTCGGCCGCCTTCGTCAGCCTGCTGCTCGAAGCGGCGCAACAGCGCGGGGCGCCGGTCTACGTCGTGCTCACGATGCGCTCGGACTTCCTCGGCGACTGCGCGCAGTTCGAGGGACTGCCCGAGGCCATCAACGACGGCCAGTACCTCATCCCGCGCATGACGCGCGACGAGCGCCGCTTCGCCATCGTCGGCCCCGTCCGGGTCGCGCGGGCGCGCATGACCGAGCCGCTCATCAACCGCCTCCTCAACGACGTGGGCGACAACCCCGACCAGCTCCCCATCCTCCAGCACGCGCTGATGCGCACGTGGGACGAGTGGCGCGCGAAGCGCCCCGAGCACGAGGCCGCGCACGCCGCCGGGGCGAAGATAGACGTGTGCTGCTACGAGGCCATCGGCGGCATGGGCGACGCGCTCTCGTGCCACGCCGACGAGGCTTACACGGAGCTGGCGGACGACCCCCGCCGCCGCCTCGCCGAGCTGCTCTTCAAGGCGCTGACCGAGCGCGGCCCCGACAACCGCGAGATCCGACGCCCGACCCGCCTCAAAGAGATTTGCGCAATCGCGGGCGCAGGCGCGGACGAGGTCGCCGGGGTCGTCGAGGTCTTCCGGCGCGAGGGGCGCACCTTCCTCATGCCGCCCGAGGGCGTCAGGCTCGAGCCCGAGACCATCATCGACGTCTCGCACGAGAGCCTCATCCGCAACTGGGGGAGGCTCCGCGAGTGGGTGAAAGACGAGGCCGAGGCGGCGCGCATCTACCGCCGCCTGTCGGAGGCGGCCGCGGCGCACCGCGCGGGCGAGGGCGGGCTGCTCGACGACGTGACGCTGGCGTGGGTCAACCGCTGGGAGGAGCGCTACCACCCGACGCGCCCGTGGGGCGTGCGCTACCACCCCGACTACGACTCGACGATGGCCTACCTCGAAGAGAGCCGCGAGGCGCGCGGGCGCGAGCGCGAGGAGCGCGAGGCGCAGCGCCGCGAACTCCTTGAGCGCGAGCGGCGCGAGCGCGAGCAGGCCGAACAGTACGCGGCCGACCAGCGGCGCGCGGCGCGCCGCTTCCGCTACGTCGCCGCCGTGCTCGGCGTCGTCTTCCTCGGCGCGCTCGCCGCGCTCGTCGTCGCCCTCGTCGCCGAGCGGCGCGCGGCGGCGGCGCAGGCCCGCGTCGAGGTGGCGCGCCAGAAGTTGCAGAAGAGCCGCAACGCGGCCATGCTCATCCAGAGTTACGAGATGGAGCTGGCCGAGCGCGAGCTGAACGAGCTGTACCGCCTGACGGCGAACGACGAAGAGGGGCAGGAGAACCGCGCCTGGGTGTTCTTCAACCTCGGCGAGCTGAACCGCCGGCTCGAACGCGGCGACCAGGCGACGGCCTTCTTCCGTTCGGCCTTGCAGAGCGAGATCATGCTCCACGGGCGCCTCGGCCTCGACTCCGTGGGCACGCTCGACAGCCTCGCGCACACGCTCGAAGAGGAGCGCAACTACGACGCGGCCGTCAGGAACCTCGAACGCCTCTCGGCCCTCCTCTCGTCCGTGGCCGGGCAGAAGGGGAGGTACTTCCGCCTGAACACGGCCAACGTCCATCAAGACCTCGCCGACCTCTACCTGAAGCAGGCGGACGAGGCGTACTTCCAGACCGTAGACGCGGGGGCGGGCGGGCGCAATGAGCCCGCCCCGCGCGACAGGCCCGCCCCGCGCGATAACGCGGCGGGGGCGAACCCGGGCGCGCTCGCCCACGCCGCCCGCGATGAGGCCATGAGGCCGGCGCGCGAGAAGGCGGAGGCGCAGTACCGGCAGGCGCTGACCATCTGGGAGGAGGTGCTCGGGGACGACCCCGAGGCGCTCTCGGACAAGTATGTGGAGGCGGCGTTCTTCTTCGGGGCCAGAGCCGGGGACGGGGAGACGGCGCGCGTCCTGAGGGGGAAGGCGGAGGAACTCCGGCGGCACATCGGCATCCAGCAAAGGCGCGCGGCCATCGGCCCGCCCAACCCCGGCGGCGACGCGGACATCTCGGCGCAGCTCGCGGCCGAGGGCGCCGGCTACCTCATCTTCAACCGGGAGGTCCAGAACGCCTACGGCCGCCGCGAGCTGATCGATTTCGTCCGCGCGGTCGCCGCCGAGTGGGCGCGCCGCCACCCCGACCTCAAGCTCGTCGTCGGCGACCTCAGCCTGCGCGGCGGCGGCCCCTTCACCAGACACGGCTTCGAGCACCAGGACGGGCGCGAGGTGGACATCTGGCCCGTGACCAACAACGGCCGGCCCGAGCCGACCAACACCTTCGCCCCGAACTACTCGCGCGAGCTCACGACCGAGCTGATTCGAATCATCCACCAGCTCAAGCCCTCGGCCGTCATCTACTTCGACGACCCCGCGCTCGTCTCCGACGGCCTCGTCCGCGCCACCCTCGACCACAACAACCACATGCACATCCTGCTCCGGTGAGGGGGTGCCGGGGGAGGGTTTGGGGTGCTGGGTGTGAGGTGTTGGGTAAAAACCCGGCTCTTCCCCAACACCTCACACCCAGCACCCCAAACCCTCCCCCAGATGACAGGGCCGCGTTTTTCAGGTAGCTTACAGACTCCTACTTTTTCCGAGCGCGCCCGACCGTGACGGCGCGGAGGTGTGTCGAGACACGGGGCGCGGGCCCAGAGATAAGAGATGCAGGAGATAGAGTACACACTCGTCGAGACCGCCGAAGAGCTGGCGGCCGCGTGCGAACGGCTCGCGCGCCAACCGGAGGTCGGCTTCGACACCGAGACGACTTCGCTCTCGCCCTTCGAGGGGCGCGTCCGCCTCGTCCAGCTCGCCGCGGCCGGCGAGCCCGTCTACGTCTTCGACCTCGACGCCTTCACCGGCGAAGGCGACACCGCCGCCCGGAGAGAGACCGCGCGCGGCGCCGACTCGCTCGCGCCGCTGCGCCGCCTGCTCGCCGCCACCCGCCCCGTCAAGATCGGCCACAACCTCAAGTTCGACGCGAAGTGGGTGCAGCACCACCTCGGCGTCGAGCTGTGCGGCGACTTCGACTCGGGCGCCGAGAACAAGAACGAGGTCGAGCGCGGCGGCCTCTTCGACACGCTGCTCGCCAGCCAGCTCATCTCGGCCGGCGAGCAGGAGGACCGCCACTCGCTCGCCTCCGTCTCCGAGCGCTACCTCAACCTGCCCGTGGACAAGACGCAGCAGGTGAGCGACTGGGGCGGGCGGCTCTCGGCCGCGCAGCTCGAATACGCCGCGCGCGACGCCGCGCTCATGCTCCCGCTGCGCCTCAAGCTCGTCGAGCAGCTCCGCGCCCACGCCCTCACCCGCACGGCGCAGCTGGAGTTCGAGTGCGTCGTCCCGCTGGCCGCGATGGAGCTGACGGGCGTCCACCTCGACCGCGACTGCTGGCGCGCCAAGCTCAAGGAGATCGAGAAGCGGCGCGACGAGTTGCACGCGCTGCTCCAGGACGAGCTGGCCGAGGAGCCCGCGCAGCAGTCGCTCTTCGGCCCCGCCCGCGCCAACGTCAACCTCGACTCGCACGTCCAGCTCACGCGCGCACTCCGCCGCGTGCTCCCCGAGGGCGAGGAGATACCCGACTCGACGCGCAACTGGAAACTCGAACCGCTCGCCGTCAAGTACACGGTCGTCCGCCAGATACTCGACTACCGCACGCTCCAGAAGACCCTCAAGTTCGGCGAGACGCTGCTCGAATCCGTCAACAAAGAGACCGGCCGCATCCACTCCCACTTCCACCAGATCGGCGCGCCCACCGGGCGCATGAGCTGCACCGACCCCAACATCCAGCAGGTGCCCCACGCCTTCGACATGCGCCGCTGCTTCCGCGCGCCCGCGGGGCGCAAACTCATCGACGCGGACTACTCGCAGATCGAGCTGCGCATCCTCGCCGACTTCACGAGCGACACGGGCTTCGTAGAAGCCTTCCGCTCGGGCGCGGACTTGCACCGCGTGACGGCGGCGCAGGTCTTCAACGTCAAGCTCGAAGAGGTGACGAAGGAGCAGCGCGACTTCGCCAAGCGCCTCAACTTCGGGGTCGTCTACGGCATCGGCGCGCGCCGCTTCGCGCTGCTCACGGGCCTGAAAGAGACGGAGGCCGAAGACCTCCTCAAGCGCTACTTCGCCACCTACCGCGACCTCGACGCGTGGCTGCGCGACGCCGCCTTCAAGGCCGTCCGCGAGCGCACCGCCCCGCGCACCGTGGCGGGGCGCCTCTTCCGCTTCAACTTCGACCCCGAGGACAAACAGGCCGCCTCGCTCGCCCAACGCAACGGCAAGAACGCGCCGATCCAGGGCTGCATCCGCAAGGGCACGCGCATCCTGACCGTGGAACATGGGTATGTTCCCATCGAAGAGGTCACCCACACCGAGGTCACGGTCTGGGACGGCCGCGCCTACGTCCCGGCGGCAGTCCGGCCGAGCGGAATCAAGCGGCTGGTGAAGCTCGAACTGTGGGGCGGCTTGTATATCGAGTGCAGCCCCGACCACAGGTTCTGGACGGTGGATGCGAACGGGGCTCGTCGCTGGCGGCGGGCCGAAGAACTCGGGCAGAGGAAACAGGTCTACGTTGACATCACCGGCCCCGTGCCGGCGTGGGAACTGCCTCTCGGCCTGAAAGTCTTCGAGCCGAAGGAGTTGAGACTCAAGCACCAGCCGGTCGCGAAGCCGCACAACGCCAAGATTCTTTCCGTCGAAGCCTTCACGGACCGCTTCCGGATGGGGGTGTGGCTGGGGCGGCTGGCCTCCGACGGCAGCGTCTCGTCGCTCGACACGAGACGCCCCGGCAACGTCGTACTTATGGTCGCGGAGCACGAGGACGTTCTCATGCCGGAGTTGGAGGAGATGACCGGCACGTTCGGCTACTTCGGGAAGCGGACGAGAGTCACGGAGTCCCAGCCGGGAGCCTTCCATTCGCTGACGGTCGGGTCAATCTCCCTCACCAGACAACTGCTCCACTACGGCATCAAGGAGCGCGTGCCCGACTTCCTCTGGAAGAGCCAGTCGGCGCTGCGCGGCTACCTGCGCGGGATGTTCGACGGCGACGGGACGGTCAACAAAGACGGACCCGTCCTCACCTTCGGCCGGGGGCCGGATCACCACTTGAAGTGGGCGCGGCAGATACAACAGGCGCTGCTGCTCTTCGGCGTCCGGAGCCGCATTAACCGCTGTGCGGAGAGAATCAACGTCCGGGTTTTGAAGCGCGACGCGGCGGCCTTTGCCGAACAGATCGGGTTTATGAACCCGGCCAAGCAGGCGAAGCTGTCGGCCGTCGTGCCGGGAGCCTATGTCAACGACTCGGAGATTTACGGCCGCGCCGTCCGCGTCAAGTCAGTCGAGGTAACAGACGAGTGGGTCGAGATGTATGACGTGGTGGACTCGGCCAGCCAGCAGTTCATGGCGAACGGCATGGTCACCCACAACAGCTCCGCGGACATCATCAAGCGGGCGCTCAGGCTGCTGCACGACCGTCTGAAGGGGACGCAGGCGCGGGTCGTGAACGTGGTGCACGACGAGGTCGTGGCCGAGTGTCCCGAGGAGGGCGCCGAAGAGTTCGCCCGTCTCGTCGAGCAGGCGATGTGCGCCGCGGGCGAGGAGTACGTCAAGGCCGTCCCCGTCAAGGTCGAGTCGTCCGTCACGGACGAGTGGGTGAAGTGAGAAGAGCGTGAACCGTGAACCGTGACGAGAAGGAACAGATTTTATCTCGTCACGGTTCACGGTTCACGGTTCACGCTCTTCCCGCTTGACAGGCGCGGCGCGCCTTCCCTAGTCTTTCGTGTGGCGAGTCCTTTAACGCACTCCTGCCGCGCGAATGTAAGTCAAGACGCAATAATCCCTTCGAAGGCATTGCGAAAACGCTAACCGGAAGAAATCATGGTCAAAGAAGATATCAAGCGCCTCGTCGAGGCAAAGGGCGCCCGGGTGGGCGTCATCGGGCTCGGGTACGTCGGCCTGCCGCTGGCGGTC
>DAIRFV010000453.1:0-3279 GCA_036794905.1 Pyrinomonadaceae bacterium
TACTGACTACTGGCTACTGCTTTATAAAAGGCCCGGCGCGCGTAGAGGTGCTCGAAGAGGTTGCCCTCGTGCGGCTGATCCCAGCGCACGACGCTGGTCGGCACCGGGCCGACGTTGAGCCGGCCCACGAGCGGCGACTGCGCGAGGCGGCGGACCAAGTCGGCGTCCTCCGTGATGGCCGTGACGACGAGGCTCGGGCCGAGCGCTTCGGGTATCTCCTCCTGTCCGACCTCGACGACGCTGGCGAAGGGGAACAGGAACTCGCGGTTGGCGAGCGGGTGCTCGGCCGTCTCGCAGCGGACGACGGTCGGCAGGAGGTACGCGCAGCCCTCGCGCCGCGCGAGCCGTTCGCCGCCCCGCAAACCGGCGGTCACGTCGCGCGCGCCCGGCTCGCTCAAAGCGCCTTCGACCATGTTGTTGATGCGCTCGGCAACCGTCGGGTCTGCGAAGGGCGCGAGCAGCGCTTCGGGGTCGTCCTCGGCGCGCGGCACTATCCGCGCGAGCCTTTCGGCCAGCGCTTCGGCGATCTCTTCGGCGTGGCGCGTCACCCACACGCCCGAGGCGTTGACGCAGGAGCGCCCGCCGTTCTCGGCCACCGAGCGCGCGATCACGTCGATGTGCCGCTCCCACTCGTCGGCGCAGTCCTCGCCGATGACGATCTTGCTGTAGCCGGGGCCGTGCAGCTCTATGCGCGGGTCGTCCTTCCACGCGCCGACCGAGGAGGCGTCGCCGAACATCATCCCGCGCCCCGTCTGTTCGAGGATGACGCCCGCGCCCGCGTGGTCGGTCGGGTAGTAGCCGAACGCCTCGCGCGGCACGCCCGCGCGCGCGAACGCCTCGATCAGACGGTAGGGCGTCCACGGCTCGGCCGCGCCGGGCTTCAACACGAGCGGCGTCCTTAAAGCGACCGCGGGCGTCCAGAGCGCGTGGACGGCGGGCGAGTTGCTGGGCAGCACCACGCCCAGCGCGGACGCGAGCGGGTAGAAGCTCAGCACCTGACCGCCCTGCTCGACGAAGCCCTCGTCGAGCACGCGCAGGTCGAGGCCGCGCGTCAGCCCCGACAGCACGTCGCCCATCGTGTCGAGCACGCCGCGAATCTTCGCCAGGTTGCGGCGCACGAGCACGTGCGGCATCCCCGTCGTCGCCGTCACCTGCCGCACGTAGTCCTCGGGCGTCTGCGTGGAGTCGCCCAGCGGCAGCGCGTCCTCGGCGAAATGCCCGGCCGCGCTCGCGCACATCGCGAGCAGCTCTTCGACCGTGAACTTCGCGAGCGCCGCCCGCGCGTCACTCTGAGCGCGCAGGTCGCGCCGGATGAGCCCGACGTTCGCCTGACTCACCTCGACGAACGGCTCCCGCGTCCGGTAGTGAACCGCGCGCGCCGCCTCCAGACTCCGGTACGGCTCGCCTCTGCGCAGAATTGGGATGTGAAGCATAAGCAAGTAGTCAGTAGTCAGTAGTCAGTAGTCAGTAGAAAAACCGTCGTCAGTAGAATCGTGCGGTTGTCAGTGTCGGCGGACGCAGCGCGGAGCGCTACTGACTACCGACTACTGACTACTCCTTCAGTAGACTCCTTCGACGACGTTCGTCTGTAGCTTCGAGAAGGGGCGGACGTTGCGGACGCCGTCCCAGGGGTAGGCGTCGCAGGGCGGCTCGCGCTCGGCCTCGTCGCGTTCGAGGAAGCGCGGCATGAAGAACTCTTTCGTCAGAGTCGTCAGGCGCACGCGCCCCGTCTCGCCGTAGCCGACGACGCGCGCCGGCTCGTTGGGGTCAACGACCTCGACCAGCGCGCGCGGCGCGGGCGGGTAGTAGATGATGTCGAAGGGGTCGCCCCCCGCACGCGGCTTGTGGACGGCGAGCCCCATCAGGGTGTTCCCGTAGGTCGGCGCGAAGTAGGCGCCCTCCATCAGCTCCTCGACGGCGAAGCGGTGGAACTGCGGCGTCATCTCCGTCCCGCCGCAGAAGACGCCGGTGATGCCCATCTTCTTGAGCGACACCTTCTCGCAGAGCGCCTCCAGCAGCTTCGGCGTGGTGAAGAGGCAGCGGATGCCTTCGTGCGCGCGCAGCAGCGTCAGGCCCTGCTCGACGACGTGCTGCTTGTAGGCTTCGGCCTCGCGCGGCTTGCCCGCCTTGAGGAGCTTGATGACCCAGCGCGGGTCGAGGTCTACGGCGAAGCAGATGCCGCGGCGGTGCTGCGCGAGGTGCTCGACGGCGAGGCGCAGGCGGCGCGGCCCCGTCGGCCCCAGGGAGAGCCAGTCCGCCCCCGGGGGGAAGAACTCGTCGGGGAGCGTGCGGCTGAACATCTCGTAATCCGTGCGGAAGTCTTCGACGTTGATGCGCGACTTGGGCACGCCGGTCGAGCCGCCCGTCTCGAAGACGTAGACGGGGCGGTCGGCCAGACCTTTGGGCACCCAGCGGCGCACGGGGCCGCCGCGCAGCCACTCGTCCTCGAAGGGCGCGAGCCGGTCGAGGTCGTCGTAGGTCTTCACCTCCGCGCGCGGGTCGAAGCCGAGGGTCTTCGCGCGCTCCAGCCAGAAGGGGCTGCCCGTCGCGGGGTCGAAGTGCCAGGCCACCACCTCGCGCACCCACGCGTCGAGCGCGGCGCGCGAGTCTCTGATTTTCGTCTCGATGGTTTCTGCCGGTGCTGTCATGTCGGTTTCGCAGATTAACCGCCCGGGGCGTCTCCGCACAACCCTCTACGAAGGAAGTGTGAAAGAGTTTTGGACAAAGCTCACTCGGATTGGACGCGGACGCGCCGCCCGTCACAAAACGATTTACAGACTGGCCGTTCGGGCGGCATTATACCCCACACCCCAGACCGGATGGGCCCGCCGCCCGCGGGCGTCCTGACCCGATTGACTTCAAGCTTCATGCAAGGAGACGAAACGAAGATGAGAAGCACACGCGTCCTGCCGTCGGCGTTGGCGGCGCTCTTCCTGTTGGCGTGGTGCGCGACCCCTGCGGCGGCGCAGGCGGCGGCCGAGTGGCCGCAGTGGCGCGGCCCCAACCGCGACGGCATCTCGAAGGAGACCGGGCTGCTCAAGCAGTGGCCGGAGTCGGGGCCGCCGCTCGCGTGGAAGGCGGCGGGCGCCGGGCGCGGCTACTCTTCGCTCGCGGCCTCGAAGGGTCGGCTCTACACGATGGGGCAGCGCGGCGAGCGCGAGTTCGTCGTCGCCTTCGACTTCAAGACCGGCAAGGAGGTCTGGGCGACGCCCTACGGCCAGGCGTTCCGCAACGACCGCGGCGACGGCCCGCGCGGCACGCCCACCGTTGACGGCGACC
>DAIRFV010000177.1:0-12225 GCA_036794905.1 Pyrinomonadaceae bacterium
AAATAAGATTGAAGCGCCGACTCAATCCCACCCGAGAGTGAGGCCGACTTAATAACTATTGCATTCTGCGCCGCGCGGCGTTAATCTCCGGCCTGCGTTTGTTCGAGCGCCGCCATCGTAAGGCCGCGCCCGACTGAGACAGCTCGCGAAGCTTCTCCCGCCACACGCATGAAGTGCTCGAGGGAGTCAGACCGTCAACCCCGTCAAGGGGTGACGGTTTTTTTGTCCCCTGCCAAATTCTGGCAACCCCGTTTAAGGAAAAAACCGAGATGAGTTTAGCCAAAGAACGTCTGAAGGAGTCGGGAGGCTTTGCGGCCCCCGCCGACGAACAGCTCGCGCTCTCACTGGTCAAGTTAATAGAGGAACACGGGGCGTCGGGTCGCATGCACGAGTCGGAGGTCTACGAGCTTTACCAGCGCGCCGACGGGCTCCTGAGAGAGACGCGCGACGCGGAATCGCTCGCGCGCCTGAGGGCGTGCGCGCGCGTCGTCATAGGCAGGCTCGCGGGCCCGCAGGTCGGCCAGGAAGGCTTCAACATGTACGAGGCCGTCCACGACTTCGAGGCACGGCTCATCGAGCAGGCGCTTGAGGAAGCGCGCGGGAGCGTCACGAAGGCCGCGCGCCTCCTCGGGCTCACGCACCAGACGCTCGGCACGATTCTTAACACGCGGCACAAGAGCCTCGCAGACAAACGCACGCCCGTGCGCAGACGTCTGCGCAGCATCATCAAGAAGCCGGGCGCCAAGCCCGAACACTGATAGGCTCCCACACTGAGCCTCCCTCCCACCCTTCTCACATACGGCGGAGCCCCCAAACCACGTTCATGCACGCCCCGCGCTGCCTGAAAAGTTGCAGCTTCTGTTAACCCTAATAAATCAGTAACAGGCGGTACTCCCGTCGCGGATTATTTTGTTGAATTGAATCCGGCCAAAGGCTAATCTCGCCTCGCTGCGCCCGAACCTCGACCGAAGCTGAACGAGGGCGTGTGCGGTGCCGCCTCACCGTACGAGAGCCACGCAGCACTTTACGCACCAACGAATTTTCCGAACGGTTGAAGCGAGAGGTCAAGACACGTGTACGGGGCACTGCCTCAGTACGCGCCCGCGACCTCTCGCACACACCGGCGGACGAATGTTCTGCCGACCCTGTGAAACCCTGTGTGGGGTTTTTCAGAGGCGAGCCGCGCATGACTCCATCTCTCCCCAAGCCGAAAGTCTGTGCAGGCGACGGCCGCACGGAGCCACACGCCGCAGCCGCGGAAGGGCGCGGCGGGGGCGGTGTCTCGATCCTCTACGCGGAGGAGGCGCCGCTGGTGGCGGACGCCGTGCGGGAGACTCTGGAGGCGGAGGGCTGGCGCGTGGAGGTCTGCACGCGCGGAGACGAGGCGCTGCGGCGGCTTCAGGGTGAGTCGCGCTTCGACCTGCTGATTCTAGACTTCCGACTGCCGGGGCTCGACGGGTTGGAGCTTGCGCGGCGCGCACGCGCACTGCCCCGCGCAGTGCGGACGCCGATCATCATGTTCACGGACAGCGAGGTCGAGCGAGACGCGCGGCGCGCGGGCGTGGACGCATACCTGCGGAAGCCGCGCGATGTCTACAGCCTCGCGCGCACCGCCGCCGGGCTGCTCGGCCGCGGCTAAAAGATTGAGTAGGGGGCGCGATGCGTCGGGCAGCCGCACCGCCCCTGTACGGCACGTCTGCTGAAAGGGCACGGCGGACTGTGCCGTCTGGCCGGAGCGCGCCCATCCGCGCTCCGGCCGACCCATTGCACGTGGGGCGCGTGCAGCAACGCTCGTCGGACGCAGGAAAGGCTGATCGCGTCTCGACGTTGAAGGCCGACGGCGAGTCTTTTAACACTCGCCGTCGGCCTTTTCTGTCAGTTGCGGGAAAGGTTACTTGATCGAGTAGCGCGCGAGGGTGTTGGGGAACGCGATGACGCCGGGGAGCACGTCGGCCATGTTGACCTTGTTCGCGCCGGTGAGGACTTCCTTCGCCTTGAAGCCGTAGAGGGCTTCGTTGAGGTTGTTGTCGGGGTTGATGACCGCGCCCTTCAGCTCAAGGCCGGCGAAGAGCCCCTTGCTGCGCGAGTAAGACAGAATCCCCGCGTCGAGCGTGAGGTTGGTGGTGGCGCTGGCCGTGCGCCCGACGGGGCCGGCGGCCGCGCTCGCCTCGCCGCCCATTTCGAGCTTGTCTTCGAGCAGCCCCTTCAGCGCGTCTTCGTTCATGAAGAGCAGGATGAGGTCGGTCTTGGCCGCCCCGATCTGTAGGCCGAGGCTGGCGCCGCCCATCTTGAAGTAGGCGGGCGCGCTCCAGCCGCCGGTGACGCGGCGGCTGATGACGCCGCTGCCGCCGCGCCCGCCGACGACGAAGCCGGCCTTGAGCATGCCGGGGAAGACGGCGACGGCCTCGGCGCGGTCGAGCAGCTCGCGCGGGATCGAGCGGTCGGGCGCGCCCATCACCTGCTCGAAGACGGTCGCGGCCGACTCGGCCTTCTTCGACGCCTCCTTCTGCTGCTTGGGGCTGGCGTTCGGCGCCGGGCGCGTGGCGATGCGCTGCCGCTCCTCCTGCCGCGCGCGCGTCTTCGTGGGGAACGTTGCGGCCGAGAGCGCGAGCGCGCCCAGAACCGCCAGCAGGGTCAAACGGGTCGAAATCTTCATTCAAATCTCCTTAATGAAATAGTAGGCAGTCGGCGGATGGCAGTCGGCAGTTCAGCGCATTGAGCTTGAGAAAGTCTTGTTTCGACTCCGCAACCGGACGCCTGACAATCGCTAACTTCCGCATCCGGCCCACTGCCTACTGCCCCGGCCGACTGCCTACGCTCCTTTTCAGTTGGGGAGCCGGACGGAGTAGCGTGCGAGCGCGAGGGGGAGCGCGCGCACCTGCGTCGGGACGGGCATGTCCTCCCGCCCCCGAATCAGCTCGGAAGCCTTCTTGCCGTAGAAGGCTTCGTTGAGGTCGTTGTCGGGCGTGATGGCGACGCCCTTGAGCGCGATGCCGATGAAGGCGCCTTTGCTCCGCGAGTAGGTCAGGATGCCCGCGCTCAGACGCGGGTTGGTACTCGCGCCGGCCGCACGCCCCACGGGGCCGGCGGTCGCCTCCGCCTCGCCGCCGATCTCGAACTTGTCGTCCATCAGACCCTTGAGCGCATCCTCGTTCATGAAGAGCAGGACGTAGTCGGTCTTCGAGCCGCCGATCTGCGCGCCGACGCTCCCGCCCGCCAGGTTGTAGAAGACGGGCGTGCTCCACTGCCGCTTCTGCGTGCGGCGGCTGATGACGCAGTCGCCTTTGCGCCCGCCGACGATGAAGGCCGCCTTGAGCACGCCGGGGCAGACGGCGACGGCCTCCGCGCTCTCAAGCAGGTCGCGCGGAATCTCCCTCTCGGGCACGGACATGATCTTGCGGAGGACTTCGGCCGCCTCCTTCGAGTGGCGCGCGGCGTCCGCCGCACGCTTCGGAGCCGGCGCGCCGCGCCTCTGCGCCGACGCCCCGCCGGCCGACACCCACAACACGGCGGCCGTAGCGAGCGCGAGCGCCGCCGCGCGTAAAGACGGTTTGAGCACAGTCACCTCCTTGCCCCGAAGAGCGTTCCCGACCCGCACGAATGTTTTTTCAGGGGGAGTTATCCGTGGGACATTTTACACGGGCCGAACGCGCCCTGCCTAACGGCAGGTGCGGCGTTCGAGTGAGGGATGTCCGTTGACGGCGCGAACGTTGTATGCGGGGCGGCGTTCGCGCCGCAGCCATTCAGTTCGACTCGGGGTTTTGCGGGGCGTCGAGGTAGGCTTCGACCGTGCGGTAGATTTCGTCGTCCATGAAGACGTTGATGCGGTGGAAGGAGCGCGTCAGCTCCTCGGGCGGGCGCGGGGGCAGCGCGCCGCGGTAGTGCTCGATGAACTCGACGAGGGTGATGCGCAGCAGCGTCAGCTCGCGCACGACCTCCTTCAGCTCGTAGCCCTGGCGCCAGCGCTGGCGGCCGTGCTCGCGCCCCTGTGTGAGCGCCGGCGCCTCTCCGTGCCCGGAGCCGAGCGCGTCGTGCAGCTCCTCGACGATCTCCGGGATGTGGTCGACCAGTTGGAGGTAGGAGAGGCGGTCGTCGGATTTGACGCGGCGGTCGGCCGCAACCTTCTCCGTCCAGGTGCGGACGATAGTCTCCTGGCCCATCTTGAGCAGGCGGCGAATCTCTTCGGTCATCTAAGGGGGAAACACCTCCGGGTCGTTATCGGGGGACGCGTCGGCCGAGACGGGCGGTGGGGGGCTGTTGCGGCGCGGCGGCTCCGGTTCGCGCGCGAGTATAAGTCAAGCGGCGCGCGGCGGGCAAACGATTTGACCGGCGGGCTCCGGGGATGAGACGATGCAGCCTCAAAACCCCCTTGGACGCAATGATGCAGGAGAGGTGAGAACCTTTATGGAAGATTCGAAGGGCAAATTCGTGACGCAGGAAGAGACGGGCGAGGTGCCGCCGATGGACGAGGTCGAGGGGCGCGTCGAGGCCGAGATGAAGCGCATCGAGGGCGCCGCGCGCGAGTCGGTCGCGCAGGGCACGCAGAACTCCGAACTGGAACGCGAAGGGCGCGCGCTGCGCGAAGAGGGCGAGCGCGAACTGGAAGAGGAGAAAAAGGAAGTAGACGGTAGCCTGTAGGCAGTAGAAGAATTAAGCGGCGCGCCCGGGAATGCAGATCGTCGGGCGCGCCGCTTTGTATTGCTACTGGCTACTGGCTACTGCCTACTCGCCTTCAGTCCCCCGTCTTCTCGTTGGCCTTGCCGATGGCGGTGCGGATCATGTCGGGGACGCGGTCGCTGAAGCCGCGGAACTTGGTGACGATGCGGCCGCCGGGGGCGATGACGAAGGTCTGCGGGATGCTGGTGTTGCCGGCCATCAGGGCGAGGGACACTTCGCGCGGCGACCAGCCGAGCTTGTAGTTGATCTTGAACTCCTTGGCGAAATCGCGCACCTTCGCCTCGTCGTCCTCGGGGTCTTCGGTCGTGAGGCCGATGACCTCCACGCCCTTGCCGCCGTACTCCTTCTGCAACTCGACGAGGTGCGGCACCTCCAGACGGCACGGGCCGCACCAGGTGGCCCAGAGGTCGAGCACGACCACCTTGTCCTTGTAGTCCGACAGCCGGAACGTCGCGCCGTCCACCGACTGAATCTCCGTGTTCCAGGCCACGGCGGGGACTGTGTCGAGCTGCTGCGGCTGCGCGCCCGGCTTCTGGGTGACGGTGACCTTGGGCGCTCCCTTCGGCTGCGACTGGTTCGCCGTCAGGTTCGCCGTGTCGTTCGACTTGCAGTTGGAGGCGACGAGCGCCAGGGCGGCGAAGGCCGCGCACGTGAGCGCGACGCGCGCGCGCGTCCAGATTTGATTCCTTTTAACGGACTGCTTCTTCATACGGATGATTGCCTTTAAAAATTCTGGGCTGTAAAAATTCCGACTGCCGAGCTTTGACCCGTTGCCTCACTGCTCCGCGCGCACGAGGCGGAAGCCGAGGACGGGGTGGCGGAAGTCGCGTGCCACCCAGCGGCGCGCGGTGACGGTGATCGGCTCGTCGCCGTCGGCGCGGCTCTCGAAGGAGCCGCCGCGCGTGACCACCTTGCCGCGATCCTGGTCGCCGAGCGCCGTCCGGTCGTTACCTTTGTACATCGAAGCCTCAGACGACGTCCACTCCCACACGTTGCCGATCATGTCGTCGAGCCCCTGCGGCGTGCGCCCCAGCGGGTACGAGCCGACGGGGGCGGCGCCCCGGCCGCCCAGGTTCGCGTAGCCCTGCACCCACCCCCCGTCCCACGGGTACATGCGCGAAGAGTCGCCGCCGCGCGCGGCGTACTCCCACTCCGCCTCGGTCGGCAGGCGGTAGGTCACGCCGTCCCGCTTCGAGCGCCACTTGGCGAATGCCTCCGCGTCCCCGTACGTCACGTTCGAGACCGGCAGGCGCTCGTCGCCCGTCTTCGGGCGCGCGCCGTCCCAGCCGGGCGGGGGCGCGTGCTCTGTGTCTTTGACGAACTCGGCGTACTCGGCGTTGGTCACCTCGGTGCGGTCGATGGCGAAGGGGCCGACCGTTCTCTCGTGCGCGGGCCACTGGCTGTACATCCAGAGCAGGTACGCCGCGCGCCGCGCCTTCAGCTCGTCGGTGATGGGCGGCACGTCCGAGCGCCCCATCTGGAACGTCCCGCCGGGAATCCAGAGGAGGTCTGCGCGCATCCCGGTCCCGCCCGGCTCCACGCCGTTCTGGTTCGCGCCGCCGGGCTCCGGGCTCGCCTGCGCGTTGACGTTCGAGGCGTTGTTCGTGTTGACGACGCCGTTCGAGTTCCGCGTGCTGAACTTTTGATACGCTAAATAGCCGAGCCCGACTACGCCCGCGAGCAGCCCGAGCAGCACGGCCACGCCGACCACGACGAGCGGCGTCTGCGAACGCGGCGTCGGCCTCGTTCCGCCCGGCGGCGTGACTCCCGGCCGGGCGATGTCGGTCGGGGCGACGTGCTGTCGTGTGACGGCCACGCCGCCGCCGGCATGCCCGCCCGCGGTCTGACCCGACGCCGGGCCGACGGTCACGCTCCCGACGGCCGCCGCGCTCTGCTCGGCCTCACGCCTCAGACGCTCCCCCGCCTCGCGCCGCTCGCGCTCCTCAAGCTCTCTGCGCTGGCGTGCTTCCAGCTCGCGCCGCTGCCGCTCTTCGGCCTCAAGACGCTGCCGCTCCTCGGCCAGTCGCCGCTCACGGTCGGCCGCTTCTCGCTGCCGAAGCTCTGCTGCGAGTCGTTCGCGCTCCTCGGCCTGCCGCCTCGACTCCTCTGCTTCCTGTTGGAGGCGTAGAGACTCCGCGCGGCGGCGCTCCTCCTCCTCGGCCGCGAAGGTGTCGGACGAGAGCGGCTCGGTCTGCGCGCTGTGCGCGAGGTTTTGAGTGGAGACGGGCTGGCCCGCGCCGAACGGGCCGGCCGTCTGCGCGGGGCCCTGGCGCCCCGTGTCCGAGCCGCCCGCGGCGCGCTGGTCTCCGTCACCCGCTGGCTCGGCCACGGTCACGGCGCCGGAGGGCTCCGAGACTTCTTCGAGCGTGCCCGTCGGGAACGCGTCGGGCGCGCCCGCCATGGTCTTGAGGCTGTCGGCGCTCTCCCTCTGCGAGCCCGTCGTGGCGCCCGGACGGTTCTTGAGGCCCATCGTGTCGGACGGGACGATCTGCGCGGTGGCCGCGCCGGGCTCGCGCAGGCCGCCGTCGAGGTGCGGCATGGCCTCGCGCAGCTCCGCGACGAAATCTTCGACCGTCTGCGGGCGCTTCCCGGGGTCTTTGGCGAGCGCGCGCTGGATGGCCTGCTCAAGCAGCGGCGGCACCTCGATGTCGCGCTCGGCGAGGGGGAGGGGCGCGGCGTTCAGGTGCTGGCTCATAATCGACGGCACCGACTTGCCCTTGAACGGCACGTCGCCCGCGACCATCTGGTAGAGGATGATGCCCAGCGAGTAGATGTCGGAGCGCGCGTCTATGTCGTCGTCGCTCCACTGCTCGGGCGCCATGTAGAAGGGCGAGCCCATCATCCCCTGCGTCTGCGCGGCGACGAACGAGCCGAGCAACTCGCCCGACTTGATCTTCGCCAGCCCGAAGTCGAGCACCTTCAGACTCTCGCCCGGCGGCGTGCCCGGCCGCAGCATGATGTTGAGCGGCTTGAGGTCGCGGTGGACTATCCCTTGCCGGTGCGCGGCCGCCACGCCCGCGCAGACGGCGAGCATGATCTCGACGGACGCGACGGGCGACAGACGCTTCTGCTCGCCGAGGATGTCGTGGAGCGAGCGCCCCTCGACGAACTCCATGACGAGGTAGGGCGTCGTGCCCTGGAGGACGCCGTAGTCGGTGACGCTGACGGTGTTGGGGTGGCGGATGGCGGCCGCGGCCATCGCCTCCTGGCGGAAGCGCGCGGCGAGCGAGGGGTCGTTGCCGACGAGGTCGGGGAGGATGACCTTGATGGCGTGCTGCGTCTTGATGAACTTGTGGTGCGCCTTGAAGACGAGCCCCATCCCGCCCTGCCCGAGTTTGCGTTCGAGCAGGTAGCGCTCGTCGAGCGTCGTGTCGAGGTTGATGAGAAACTTCAGGCGGTCACCGTCGCTCGGACAGTGATTGACTTGGTCTGCGAAGCAGCGATGGCAGGCCGGGCACTCTTTCATTCAGACGGCTCGCTCGTCACCCCTTACGGACTCTCGGGACGAAACTCTGGAATGGGAGACGTAAACGGCCTGAAGGCGGTTCCGTCTTTCGGTGCAGCGCGCGAAAATTTTAACAACTAGATTTGAGTAAGGCAAAAGCAAATACGGGCGAGGCATCCCCGTTGACAGGCGGCGTCGCAGAGTTGTATCGTGCGCGCCACTCTGCGCCGGTGACGAAGCCTCCGCCCGTTTTCATTTGACATAGGCGGCCAGAGACGAGGGTGGACATGGTTGCGCCGTACTTCTGCAGCAGGTGTGGGGCCGAGGCGGACGCGCCGCTCGGCAACTGCCCGAGGTGCGGGCGGCGCCTGCACAAGACCAGCACGATACGCGGGCTCGGCGTCGCGCTCGTCGTGCTGGGCGGCGGGCTGACGGCCTTCATGGCGTGGCTGACGCTCTTGATCTCGCGCATCATCGGGCGCTCGCACGACCCGGGGGCGACGTCGCGTTTCACCGGCGACGCGTCCGACGCGCTACTCGTCTACGCCATCTTCGGCCTGGTGCTGGCGCTCGGCCTCACCTTCGTCGTGGCCGGCGTCTGGCAGATCGTCTACGGGCGGCGCAGCAAGAATATTATCTTCGTCGTCATCATCCTCGTCGCGGTTCTCTACGCGTTCGGCTTGTTCGTCAGGGGTTGGGACTGACGCGGGCGAAGGCAGTGTCGAAGACGTTTCACATGCCGCTGACGGCCGCACGCACCTGGGGGGGCACGTTCCCGGGACGCTGCGTCTCGTGCGGCGGCCCGAAGGAAGCAGAGTCGGCGCTCGCACTCGCGCGCCTCGTCGCGCGCGGCAAGAGGCAGGAGCAGGCTTCCGTCCGGCTCCTTGTCCCGCACTGTGAACGCTGCGCGCACGCCACGAAATCCGTCTTCCTCGCCGGCTGCATCCCGTTCATGCTCGGCTTCCTGCTGATCGGCGCCGCCGGATTCCTCCTCGCGGTCTACGGCTCATGGGTGTTCGGGCTGGACGAGTTACAGAGTCCGGGGCAGACACAAACTCCTTCGCTCGTTATCGGCGCGGCGGCCGGGCTGTTCGGGGGCTTCGCAGGCGGCTTCGTGTTCGAACTCCTTGCACGTCTGCTGCTACTTCCCTTCTACGGCAGTTCGCTCCTGCGCGCGCCGATGCTCGCCAAGCAGTTCATCACCGACGAAGACTACGTCGCGGGACTCAGCGGCAAGCTCAACCCCGACGCGACCCGGCTCACGCTCAAATTCTCCAATGACGAAGTGGCCGGGGAGTTCGCCCGGCTTAACTCCGCCTGAGCATTTACTTCCTATTCGAAACAGTCCTGCCGGCCGTCCTCCCCGCAGTCGAAGAGTCTCGGGGCGTAGCGGCGCGAGAGGTCGCTGACGTTGCGCCAGACGCGCGTCTGTCCGTACTTCTCGCGCGTCCAGCCGAGCCGCGCCTTGTCGCGCCACACGCCGGCGCACGCCTCCTCCTCGTTCGCGCCCGAGAGGTGGCGCGCCTCGTGCAGGAGGATGACGGCGCGCTCCACGTCGTCCACGGGGTAGCGGAAGAACTCGGGGTAGAGCGTCACTACTTCGAAGGGGAAGTTGGTGGCGGCGTAGGCTTCGCCGTGGCCGACGTAGCGGTTCCACCAGTTGTCGGTCGTGCGGAAACTGGTCAGACGCCGGAGCAGGAACGCGTCGTGCGCGAAGCCGCCCCGCTCGATGAGTTCCAGGGCCCTGTCCACCTCCGCGCGCTCGTCGTAGGTGGCCGCCGTCGAGGTGAAGAGCAGGGAGGCGTAGCACCCGACCAGCAGCGCGCAGGTCACACACAGCACCGCCAGCGCGCGGCGCAGAATGCTCGGCCGCTTCTTCCCTTCTTCGAACACTTCCGCGTCTTCCGAATCGAAGACGTGTGCCGCGCCCGCGCCCGGGTAGGCGTAAGCGACGCCAGGTTCGAGCGGGGCGCCGCAGCGCTTACACCCCGAGGCGTGGTTGAAGTTGACCAGCCCGCAGCCGGCGCATTTGCGGTTGTTCATGGCGGCGCGTGCGGGCTTACGAATTGAGCGTGCGCATTTGCGCGCCGTTGGTGACGGTGGTGACGCGCTCCATGTCCTCCTTGGCCTGGTCGGAGGCGGAGCGGATGCCGGAGACGCGGAGGCGGAACTCGTCCGGGTTGGAAGAGCCGCGCAGAGCCTCGTCCAGTGTGATGAGCCCCGACTGGTGGAGCGTGAAGAGCGACTGGTCGAAGGTCTGCATCCCGTACTGCGAGGTGCCGGCGGCGATGGCGTCGCGGATGAGCGAGGTCTTCTCCTCGTTGATGATGTAGTCGCGGATGAGGCCCGTCGAGACCATCACCTCGCAGGCGGGCACGCGCCCCGGCCCCTCGGCCGCGCGCACGAGCCGCATCGAGATGACGGCGCGCACGATCCCCGCGAGCTGGATGCGCACGGACTTCTGCAAGTGCGGCGGGAAGGACGAGACGATGCGGCGGATGGTCTCGGTCGCGTCGAGCGTGTGGAGGGTGGAGAGGACGAGGTGGCCGGTCTCGGCGGCGGTGAGCGCCGTCTCGATGGTCTCGTGGTCGCGCATCTCGCCGACGAGGATCACGTCCGGGTCTTGGCGGAGCGCGCCGCGCAAGGCTTCGGCGAACGAGCGCGTGTCCACGTCCACCTCGCGCTGCGTGACGAAGGACTTCTTGTCGCGGTGCAGGAACTCAATCGGGTCTTCGATGGTGATGACGTGGCCGCCGCGGTTGCCGTTGATGTAGTCGATCATCGCGGCGAGCGTCGTCGACTTGCCCGAGCCGGTCGTGCCGGTAACGAGGACGAGGCCGCGCTGCTCCTCCGCGATGCGCTCGATGACGGGCGGCAGGCCCAGCTCGGTGATCGAACGCACCTTGTCGGGGATGACGCGCAAGACCATGCCGACCGAGCCGCGCTGCTGGAAGACGTTGGCGCGGAAGCGTCCCAACCCCGAGACGCCATAGGCGATGTCGGCCTCCGACACCTCCTTGAATCTCTGCTTCTGCCGGTTCGACATCATCGAGAAGGCCATGTCGAGCGTGTCCTCCTGCGTGAGGCGGGGCGCGGTCGAGATGGGGCGCAGCTCGCCGCCGATGCGCATGAAGGGCTGCGAGCCGGCCTTGCAGTGCAGGTCGGACGCGCCGAAGGCGGCGGCGACGCGCAGGAGTTCGTCGATTTTGACTGCCATAGGGTTTCTCTGAACGGCTCGGGGGGCAAGGGGCGGGCTGAAGCGTCGGCACACTCCTTCGGCGCGCGTCGCTCGGTCTCGAAATTTCTCGGGTCGTTTCGCCGGGTGGATTGCGGCGGGGGCGGCGCCCTGGCGGCTGCGAGTGCGGCCGGCGCGTACAAACATTCTACGCGGCCGGCCGAAGGGGCGTCAACAGCGTTTTTTTGACGAAATGGCCGGGTAAAACTACTGAAAATTATGCGCGTAGACGCGGGGAGGCGGCTTGAAGTCAAAAGTCTTCAAGCCGCCTCCCCGCGTCCCTATGTTTAACGGTCTACTCGGTGAGCGTGACGTGGATGGCGTCGCGTGTGTCGCCGGCCGTGGCCTGCGTGGCGGCCTTGCGCACCTCTTCGGTCTGTGCGGCGCGGTGGCCGTTGGGCTCGGGGCGGGGGGCGGCGCGGTGCTCGCCGACGAAGGTGAGCCAGTCGCCGGGCGCCTCGCGCTCGCCCGCGGTGATCTCGAAGAAGAGTTTCTGGATGCGCTCCGTGATGGGGCCGCGGCGGCCCTCGCCGACGGTGATGCGGTCGACGCTCTTGATGGGCGTGATCTCGGCCGCGGTGCCCGAGAAGAACAGCTCGTCGGCGACGTAGAGCGAGGCGCGCTGGAGCCCGGACTCGACAATCGGAATCTCAAGCGTGCGGCAAATCTCGATGACGCTGTCGCGCGTGATGCCGGGGAGGATGGCGGAGGAGAGCGGCGGCGTAATCACCTTGCCGTCGTGGACGAGGAAGATGTTCTCGCCGCTGCCTTCGGAGACGTAACCGCGGTCGTCGAGCGCGATGCCCTCGGCGAAGCCGTTCGTCAGCGCCTCCATCTTGATGAGCTGCGAGTTCATGTAGTTGGCGCC
>DAIRFV010000454.1:0-3270 GCA_036794905.1 Pyrinomonadaceae bacterium
TTCATCACGCCCGACGGCGGCTACCACGAGTCGATGGACTACCAGCGCATCACCTACGCGCCGATGGCGCTGCTGGCGGAACTCGACCGCACGGCCTCGAACGCCGACCCCGCGCTGCGCTACTCGGTCTTCCGCAACTACACGACGACGCACCTCTACAAGGCGCTGCCCGACGGCACGACCTCGCGCCTCGGCGACAACGAGTACCCCTACATGCGCTCGCAGGACAACGTCGTGCTCGGCTACGCCGTCCACCGCTTCAAAGACCCTTACGCCGCGTGGATGCTCCGCGAGTCGGGCTGGGTGGACACGAAGGACTGGCTGATTCCCATCACCAAATTCCTCTGGGACGACCCCGCGGTCGCGCCGCGCGACCCGGCGCGTTCGAGCGAGACAGAGCTTTCACGCCAGCACCACTTCCGCGGCGCCGGCCACCTCGTCATGCGCGACGGCTTCGGCCCCGACTCTACGTGGATCGAGTTCGTGGCCGGCCCATACCTCGCCAAGCACCAGCACCTCGACCAGCTCCACTTCGCCGTCTACCACAAGGGCTACCTCGCCACCGAGAGCGGCGCCGACTACACGGACACGGAGAGCCCGCATTATCTGAACTACTACCGCCGCACCGTCGCGCACAACTCCGTACTCGTCTACGACCCGGCCGAGCGCTTCTTCTGGGCGGAGAACCTCTGGCCGGCGGCCAACGACGGCGGGCAGCGCATGGACTCTTCGCGCTACTGGAACACGGCGCGCAGCCGCGAGGACTTCCAGAACACGCGCGACCTGTGGGCGCTGGCGCGGATGGACGCGGTCGGTTACGAGCCCGGCGCCTACCAGTACGCGCGCGGCGACGGCACGCGGGCTTACAGCTCGAAGAAGGTCGAGCTGTTCACGCGCGAACTCGTCTACACCCCTTCGGACAACGTGCTTTTCGTCTTCGACCGTGTGCGCTCGACCGACCCGGGCTTTAAGAAGACGTGGCTGTTGCACGGCGTCTCTGAGCCGAAGGTGAGCGCGGCGGCGGGGGGACGCGGCGTCGGCCACGGCGGCACGGCCTACGCGGGCGCCAGCGGGTTTACATACGAAGACGGCGGCGGCGCGCTGCGCGTGCACACGCTGCTCCCGCGCGAGCGCGAGGTGACGAAGCGCGGCGGGAAGGGCTTCGAGCACTGGACGCCGGGCGACGAGCGCGGCGGCGCGTGGGGCTCGGGGCAGAACTGGCCGCTCGACCCGCCCGAGGGCGGGCCGCTTCCCGCAGACCCGTACCTGCGCAAGATGTGGAAGACCTTCTGGGGCGAAGAGTTCGAGCGGCTTCTGCCTTCGAACACGAAGGCGGTCGTGCCCGCCGCGTGGCGCGTCGAGGTCTCGCCGCTGAAGCCCTCGAAGGAGGACGCGTTCCTCAACGTGATGGAGATCGGCGACCGCCGCGACCTGCGCGCGCGCCGGGTCGAGTTGGCGGAAGGGCCTCAGTTGACGGGCGCGGCCGTCGAGGGCGGCGTGCTGGCGCTCTTCGCGGCCGCGGACGCGCGCGTCACGGAGGGCGAGGCGACCGTGCCCGACGTAGAGACGACGGCGCTGCTCGTCACGGGGCTCGTGCCGAACGGGAAGTACGAGTTGCAGTTGACGGGCGGGCGCGCCAACTGGCGCGGCGGGCTCTACAACGGCGTGCCGCAGTGGCAGCAGGTGGCGACCGCCGACGGCGCCGGCGCCATCTACCTTCAGTCTTTCAAGGGGCAAAGGGACGGCCGCCTGCGCCTCCGCCTGCTCTCGAAGAACTAGGTCTCGTTAAGATGAGAACAGCACTGAAACTCTTTTCGGCGGCGCTGATGTTGGCCGTCGTGTGCGGCCCGGCGTCGGCGCAGCGGCGCGCGGGCGTGAGGCGGGCGGCCCACGCGCCCGTCAAGGAGTACAACAACGTAGGGGGAGCAGACCCCCGGCGCACCCTGGCCATCGTCGGCGCGACCCTGATCGACGGCCGCGGCGGGCCGCCCGTCTCGGACTCGGTCGTCGTCGTGCGCGGCGAACGCATCCTGGCGGCCGGCTCCCGCAGGTCGGTGCGCGTGCCGGCCGGCGCCGAGGTCTACGAGGCGCGCGGGATGACTCTGCTGCCCGGCCTCATCGACGCGCACTTCCACATCGACGGCGACGACGGACTGCCCGCGCTCTTCCTCTCGCACGGCGTCACATCACTGCGCGACCCCGGCCAGTGGCTGGAGGCTTACGACGCGGCGAGCGGGGCGGCACACAGGGCGCCCGTCCCGCGCCTCTTCCTGACGGGGCCGCACCTCGACTCGCCGCCCGCGGCCTACCCGGCCGACTCCTACGTCGTGCGCGACGCCGAAGAGGCGCGGCTCGCCGTCAAGCGTTTCGCGGATCAGGGTGCCTCCGCCTTCAAGGTCTACTTCCGCCTGCCCGTCGGGCTCATCCGCGTCGTCTGCGAGGAGGCGCACCGCCGGGGCCTGCCCGTCACCTCGCACCTCGAGATCGTGGACGCCGCCGACGCCATCCGCGCCGGCGTGGACGGCGTCGAGCACGTGACCTCTTTCGGCACGGCCCTGTCGCTGACCGCACGCGAGGCCGAGAAGTACCGGCAGGCCGTCCTCGCCGACAACGCCGCGCGGCGCGAGGGGCGCTACGAGGTCTGGAGCAGGATTAACCCTTCGGGGCCGCGCGCGCAGGCGCTCTTCAAGCTGATGGTCGAGCACGGCACCTATCTGTCGCCGACACTCGCCATCTTCGAGCGGCGCGCGGGCGACAAGGACACGACGGACGTTCACGTGAACGGCTTTAAGAACATGCAGGACTTCACCGTGCGCGCGTGGCGCGCGGGCGCCCGCGTCGTCGTCGGCTCGCACTCGGCCGTGCCGCACGCGGAGCGCGGCTGGGCCTACCAGCGCGAGCTGGAACTGCTGGTCGAGGCCGGCCTGACGCCGATGGAGGCCATCGTCTCGGGCACCTCCCGGAACGCGCGCTTCTTCCGCGTCGAGGAGCGTCTGGGGAGCGTGGAGGCGGGCAAACTGGCCGACCTCTTATTCGTCGAGGGCGACCCGCTCAAGGACATCCGCGCGATGCGTAACGTCCGCCGCGTCATGCTCGGCGGCGTCTGGGTCGTGAGGGCGGACATCAAATGAAGAACCGGGAGTTGAAACGAGGCGTCGGGCTCTTTCTGCGGACGGCCGTCGCGCTGCTCGTCCTGTGCGGTGCGGCGCACGGGGCGGGCAAGACCGTCCACGTCCACCTGCTCGACGGCGACGACGCGCGCGGCGACGG
>DAIRFV010000178.1:0-12197 GCA_036794905.1 Pyrinomonadaceae bacterium
GCTTCTCCGTCACAGGCCACCACGAGCTGACCATCCCGCTCCTCGCCGCCGAACTGCTCTGCGGCGGCCCCGGGGAGTAATTGACGCCCGGGTCATCTCCTCTTATTTCTTCGTGCAGACTTGGCGGTTGACACCCTTTTTGGGAGAGACGTATACTCTTGATGAAATTGAAATCCGTTTTCAATTGGCCCCTTCAAGCTCTTTCGACTTCTGAGCCTCAACAGCCGGGGTGAGTCATATACATAACCTCGAGGTCGTCATCCCGCTCCGGCCAAAGGAACCATCCATGCTACGTCCGAACACTCCCAGCCGCGTGCTCCACCTCGTTCTCTTCTTACTGCTGACTTGTACTTTGCCCGCCCGGGCGCAGGTGTCGCCACAGTCCTCGATCCGCGGGAGGGTGCTCGACCCGAACCGCGCGGCGGTCGCGGACGCGCGCGTCGTCGCGGAGGCCGTCGGCCGCACGGGCAGTTTTTCCGCGACGACCGATCAGAACGGCGAGTTCTCGCTCGCGGTCGAGCCCGGCGAATACACTTTGAAAGTAGTCGCCCACGGCTTCTCCGAGGCTTCGCAGAGGATTAGCCCGGGGCAGTCGGGCGGCGCCTCGGTGGAGGTCGTGTTGCAGGTCTCCGGCGTGGCCGGCAGCGTGACGGTTCTCGACACGGGCGGCGCCGTCTATCAGGCGGAGGTGACGGCCAGCGCCACCAAGACCCTGACGCTTCTGCGCGACGTGCCGCAGTCGGTCGCCGTCGTCACGAAGGAGCAGGTCAGGGATCAGCAGATGCAGAGCATCAGCGACGTCGTCCTCTACACGCCCGGCCTCGTCGCACAGCAGGGGGAGGGCAACCGGGATCAGGTCGTCATCCGGGGCCAGAGCACCAGCGCCGACTTCTACCTCAACGGCGTCCGCGACGACGTGCAGTACTACCGAGACCTCTACAACCTGGAGCGCCTTGAAACTCTGAAAGGCCCCAACGCCCTCATCTTCGGCCGCGGCGGCGGCGGCGGCGTCATCAACCGCGTGACCAAGGAGGCCAACTCCTCGCCGTCGCGCGAGGTCTGGTTGACGGGCGGCTCCTTCTACAACCGGCGCGTCGCGGGCGACATCAACCAGCCCCTCGGCGACCGCGCGGCCTTCCGCCTCAACGGCGTCTACGAGAATTCGGACAGCTACCGCCGTTTCGTCGGCCTGAACCGCACGGCCTTCAACCCGACGTTCACGTTTGCCCCGGACGCGCGGACGCGAATCACCGTCGGTTACGAGTTCGCGCGCGACCGGCGCGTCGCCGACCGCGGCATCACTTCGTTTCTGGGCCGGCCCGCCGACGTTCCGTCCGAAACCTTCTACGGCAACCCCGACGACAGCCGCGTGCGCTCGAACGTCCAAATCCTCTCGGGCACCTTCGACCGGCAGTTCGGCAAGCTCAACCTGCACAACCGGACGACGTACGGCGACTACGACAAGTTCTACCAGAACTACGTGCCGGGCGCCCCGAACGCGGCGCAGACCCTCGTCGCGCTCTCCGCCTACAACAACGACACGAAGCGCAAGAATCTCTTCAGCCAGACCGACCTGACCTACGTCGCCTCGACCGGGCGCGTCAGGCACACGCTGGTGGGCGGCTTCGAGCTGGGGCGCCAGCTCACGGACAACTTCCGCAACACGGGCTTCTTCAACAACACGGCCACCTCCATCCAGGCGCCCTTCGACAACCCGACCGTCTACACGCCGGTCACGTTCCGCCAGAGCGGAACGGACGCCGACAACCACCTCAAGACGAACCTCGCCGCGACGTACCTGCAAGACCAGATGGAGCTGTCGCGCCACGTGCAGTTGGTCGTCGGGCTGCGCTACGACTACTTCGACCTGCGCTTCCACAACAACCGCGGCGGCGAGGACCTGCGCCGCATCGACAACCTCGTCTCGCCGCGCGTCGGGCTCGTCGTCAAGCCCGCCGAACGTCTCTCGCTCTACGGCAGCTACAGCGTCTCGCACCTGCCCAGCTCCGGCGACCAGTTCTCCTCCCTGACCGCCGTCACGCAGCAGGTCAAGCCCGAGAAGTTCACCAACTACGAGTTCGGCCTGAAGTGGGACGTGCGCCGCTACCTCTCCCTCACGTCGGCGCTCTACCGCCTCGACCGCACGAACACGCGGTCGGTCGATCCGAACAACCCGGCGGCCATCATCCAGACCGGCAGCCAGCGCACCAACGGCTTCGAGTTGGGACTGAGCGGCAGCGTCACGCGCGACTGGAGCGTCGCCGGGGGCTACGCCTACCAGCACGCCTTCATCACGCAGGCGACCGCCGCCGCAGCGGCCGGCCGGCAGGTCGGGCAGGTGCCGCGCCACACTTTCTCCCTCTGGAACAAGTACCAGTTCACGCGGAGTCTCGGCGCGGGTCTCGGCCTCGTCTCCCGTTCCGACTCGTTCGTCGCGGTCGATAACACCGTCGTCCTGCCCGGCTACACGCGTGCCGACGCCGCCGTCTACTACTCCTTCGACGAGCGCTGGCGGCTGCAAGGGAACGTCGAGAACCTCCTCGACCGTGACTACTTCGTCAACGCCCACAGCAACACGAACATTTCTCCGGGCGCACCGCGCGCCCTGCGCGTCGGCCTGAACGCGAGGTTCTAAGAAGGACGTCAACGGTAAACCGTAAACCGTGACGAGAAGGAGCGCTCCTTCTCGTCACGGTTTACGGTTTACCGTTTACGGCACTTGATGGGTTATAATCCGCGCTCCCAAAAATTTCATCCGAGGCATTAAGGAGAGGCGATGGACGAGAAGAGACTAGACCACTACCGCACGGTGCTGCTCGAACAGTTGCGGCAGCAGAGCGAGGCGGCGCGCGACAACCAATCGGACGCCCTTGAGTTCGCCGGCAACGACGACGGCGTCAAGGACGTGGCCGACCAGTCGGTCCAGGACGTGAGCCAGGAGATCGAGTACCGCCTGAGCGAGCGCGCCTCGCAGGCCGTCGCCGACATCGACCAGGCGCTGCTGCGCATCGAAGAGGGCAGCTACGGCGTCTGCGCGCGCTGCGGCAAAGACATCCCCGAGCGCCGCCTCGACGCCGTCCCGACCGCCCGCTACGACGCCGAATGCCAGACCCTCATCGAACAGGCCACCGGCGAAGACGAGCACGCCACGCTGTAAGAGCCGTAAACCGTAAGCCGTAAACCGTGAACCGTGACAGGAGAGGAGATTGGACTCCTTCTTGTCACGGTTCACGGTTTACGGCTTACGGCTCTTAAGCCTTCGGGTGCGCCTTGTCGTAAACCTCGATGAGCTTCTCCATGGAGACGTGCGTGTAAATCTGTGTGGTGGAGAGGCGTGCGTGGCCGAGCAGCTCCTGTATGTCGCGGAGGTCGGCGCCGCTGTCGAGGAGGTGCGTGGCGAAGGAGTGGCGTAAGGAGTGCGGGCTGATGTCGTGGATGCCCGCGCAGATTTTGATGTACTTGTCCACCATGCGGCCGACCGAGCGCGTGGTGATGCGCGTCCCCTGGTAGTTGAGGAAGACGGCCGCCTCGTCGCGCTCGGCTAGGGAAGCGTTGTTGAGGAAGGCCGGCCGCACCTCGGTCAGGTACCTCATCAGGGCGTGGAGCGCCGGCTCGCCGAAGGGCACGACGCGCTCCTTGCGCCGCTTGCCCTTGACCCGGATCGTCCGCCCACGAAAATCAATGTCGCGCACGTCGAGCTTGACCAGCTCGGAGACGCGCACGCCCGTCCCGTAGAGCATCTCCAGGATGGCGCGGTCGCGCTTGCCGAGGTCGGTCGCCTCGTCCGGCGTCTCGATGAAGCGGACGGCGTCCTCGACCGAGAGGTGGTTCGGGAGCTTCTTCTCAAGGCGCGGGGTGGAGACGAGCTTCGCCGGGTTGGCCTCGACCGCGCCCTCGCGGATGAGGAACTGGAAGAAGGTTCTGAGCGCCGCGAGCTTCCGCGCGATGGACGACTTCTTCTTCTGCGCGTCGTGCAGCTCGGAGAGCCACTCGCGGATGGTGATGTGGTCGATGTCTTTGACGACCACCTCGCGGCGCTCGCCCGTGCGGGGGTCGGCCGGCGCGAGGTGTTCGAGGAACTGGCCGAGGTCGATGGCGTAGTTCCTGAGCGTGTGCTCGCTCACGTTGCGCTCGTAGCGCAGGTGTTCGAGGAACTGCGTCATTAGTTGATCCATACCCGTGAATCGTAAACCGTAAACCGTAAACCGTAAAGAGGCGTGAACGGTGAACCGTGAACCGTGACAAGAGGAAGCACGGGTCTTCTCTCGTCACGGTTCACGGTTCACCGTTCACGGCTTTTCATCCTTTCGGCGCGTAGTAGCCCTTGCGGGTGCGGACGCGGAGGCCGGGGCGGGTCTTGACGTTGAGGTTGAAAAGGCGGAAGCGGCCGTCGCGGATTTCGCCCGAGGGGTAGTAGCTGAGGACGTACTGCTGCGAGAGGTCGGTGGCGATCTGCTTGAAGGCCGTGCCCAGCTCGTCGTGCGTGCGCGGGACGTAGACGGCGCCGCCGGTCTGCGCGGCGAACTCTTCGAGGCGGCGTGCGCCCGCGAGGTCGTGGAGGTTGGGGCTGTCGCTGTTGCCCGTCCGCACCGCGTAGACCTGCACGTCGTCGGCGAGGACTTGCGTCATCGTCTCGTCGAAGCCGAGGTCGCTGACGGTGTCGGTGCCGTCGGAGATGATGACGATGACCTTGCGCGTCCGCTGCGGCTTGAGGTAGTCGGCGGCCATCACCACCGTGTCGAAGAGCGCGGTGGCCGCGGCCTCGGGCGTCTTGAAAGATTCGATGGTGCGGACGAGCGCGCGCACGTCGTTCGTCAGCGGCTGCGACAGCTCGGGCTCGGTCGAGATGGAGAAGACGGCGGCGCGGTCGACGGGGCGGATGACCGACCTGAGGAAGCGGATGCCGGCCTGCCGCTCGAACTCGCGCGAGGCGACCTGGCTGGAGCTGTTGTCGAAGAGGAGTGCGATGCTGACCGGCGTCTCGGCGCGGGAGAGGTCGCCGATGGGCTGCGCCTTGCCGTCGACGAGCAGCTCGAAGTCTTCGGCCTTCAGGTCGGCGACGGCGCGCCCCTGCGCGTCCACGACGGAGGCGGGGAGCGGGACGAGGTTCGAGCTGATGCGGACGACCTCTTCGCCCTCGTCCTCGTCGGGCGTGGCGGCGGCCTTCGGCGCCTGCGAGGCGGCCTCGGGCGGGCGGAGGCCCGTCCCCTGCTTGCGGCCTTTGAGTTGGGGGTCGGCGGGCGAGGGCGGCTCGGCGATGGGGCCTTCGGGGCGTCGGAACGGGGTGGGCGCGGGCGTCGCGGCGGGCGCGCCCTTCTTCGCCTGCGGCTCGGGCGTGCCGCGCCGGCCCGACTGCGCGCGGAGTGCGAGCGACGGCGGGGCGAGCAGCAGGAGCGCGCAGGCGCACGCCGCGAGCACGCGCCCCGTGCGCCCGGGGACGCGGGCGCGCGTACTCGCGCTCAGAGCGTCGCCGCCAGCGGCGCGCGCTGCCCGCCCCGAATCTGTGCCAGCCAACTGTCCCATTCTTCGAGTGCCAGCTCGACCTGCCGCGCGTGGCGGTCGCGCTTCTTCTTCAACCGGCGCCGCTCCCCTTCGCTCAAAGGTACGAGCAGCGCGAACGTGATGTTCACCGGCTGGTAGTTCTTCGTGTCCGCGCCCGAGACGTAGCGCGCCAGCGCGCCCGTGGCGGCCCGCGGCGGGGCTTCGAGCGGCGCGTCCCCGCGCGCGACGCGGGCGGCGTTCCTCCCGGCGAGCCAGCCCGTGGCGACCGACTCGACGTAGCCCTCCACCCCGCTGATCTGCCCGGCGAAGAAGACCTCGGGGCGCTCGCGCATCTGCAAGGTCGGCGCGAGCACGCGCGGGGCGTTGATGTACGTGTTGCGGTGAATCTGGCCGTACTGTAAAAACTCGGCACGCTCCAGCCCGGGTATGAGACGGAGCACGCGCGCCTGTTCGCCGTAACGTAGATGATTCTGGAAGCCGACGAGGTTGTAGGCGTCGGCCATCAAATTCTCCTGCCGCAACTGCACGCACGCGTAAGGCTCGCGCCCCGTGCGCGGGTCTCTTAAGCCCACCGGCTTCATCGGCCCGTAGCGCAGCGTGTCCACCCCGCGCCGCGCCAGCTCTTCAATCGGCAGGCACGCCTCGAACCAGCGCGTCTCCTCGAAACGCTGCAAGGGCACGCTCTGCGCGCCGACGAGGGCCTCGTAGAAGCGCGCGTACTCCTCCTCGTTCATGGGGCAGTTGAGGTAGTCGTCGCCGCCCTTCCCGTAGCGCGCCGCGCGGAAGGCGATCTCGGTGTTGACCGACTCGGCCGCGACGATGGGCGAGATGGCGTCGTAGAAGTAGAGCCCCGTCCCCTCGGTGAGCCGCGCGATCTCCCCGGCCAGCGCGTCGGAGCAGAGCGGCCCCGCGGCGATGACGGTCACGACCCCCTCGTCAACCCTCAAAGCCTCTTCCCGCACGACCTCGATGTTCGGGTGCGACTCGACGCGCTCCGTGATTGCCTCGGCGAACTTCTGCCGGTCCACGGCGAGCGCCGCCCCCGCCGGAACCCGCGTCCGCATCGCCACGTCGAGCACGACCGAACCGCCGCGCCGCAGCTCCTCCTTCAAAAGGTACGGCGCCGTCCCCGGCTCGTCCGACTTCAGCGAGTTGGAACAAACAATCTCGGCCAGCCTGTCCGTGCGGTGCGCCGGGGTCTGCCTGACTGGGCGCATCTCGTAGAGCCGCACGCGCGCGCCCTCCCGCGCCGCCTGCCACGCGGCCTCCACCCCGGCGAACCCGCCGCCAATCACCACCACGTCCTTCATGCGACGATTGTAACGGGTGAGGAAACTTTTAACCACAGGGTCACGAAGACGCGGCCTGGAAGGAATTACTCGACAGGCCGTGTCTCTGTGTCTGCGGTGGTTCAAAATTCCCCGGCCTCAGGGCTGCGGCGGGTTCGCTTCCTTCGGCCGGTCGAGCTTGTCCTCGCCGGTTTTGGTGCTGAAGCGTTTGAAGTCGGAGAACTCGTTCGTCTCGTTGATGCTCATGCCGGCGAAGAGCATGACGCGGGCCGAGGCGTTGACCTGCGAGTAGCGCGGGAGCCAGATGCCGTCTGCGAGCCGCGTCTGCTCGAAGAGGAAGGCCGAGCCGGGTTTGACCGAGGCGAGCAGGCCGCCGCCCATCTTGAACGTCTCGACGAGGCGCGCCTCCAGGCGCATCACCTGCCGCTCCGCCGGGTCGATCCAGATGACGCCGCTCAGCTTCGAGACCAAAGACTCGCCGCGGTTCGAGGGCTTGAAGCCCGCGCGCGGGCGGAAGTCGAAGACGATCACGTCGCGGTCGCGGAAGCGCTCGCGGCGCGGGCTGAAGAACTCGCACGCGCGGAGGAAGGTCGAAATCTCCACGTCGTCCTCGTCCTCTGCGCCCTCCGCCTTCGCGCCCGACCTGGCGGCCTGCGCGCGCCGCTTGGCGCGGCGCTCGGCGCGCTCACGCTCGCGCTTCTCCGTGCGTTTGGGGGCCTCGCGCTCGGCCTTCTCCAACTCCTCCGCGACGCGCTTCAACTCCCTGGCCTCGCGCTCCGGCGTAAGCGCGACGCCGTTCTCGCTGACGAGCTTCTGCACCCAGCCGTAGCCCGTGAAGGGGTAGACCTCGTAGACCGTGACCTTCTCCTTCTTCAAAACCCCCTTGTCGTCCATCTCGCGCTCCGTGACCTTGCGCGTGAAGGTGTAGTCGTTGATGCGCTTGTCGGTCTCCTCCTGGTTCTTCGAGAGGTCGCGCAGAAGCGCCGGGATGTCGAGCGTCGCGTCCGCCGGCGGCTCGAAGAATGACTCGGCCAGACCCGTGTTGTAGCTCGCGCCTTTGAGCGCGAGCGTGAGCGCCGGCTCGCCCGCGCGCTCGATCTCGACGCGGTGCGGCTCGACCTTTAAAGGGCTCGCAGACCGCGCGCGCCAGTCCGCGAAGCGCACGCGCAGACGCCGCGCCTCGTCCTCCGACTGCAAGAGGAGTTTGCTCCCTGCGTCGAACCAGTAGCGCAGCCGCGCGCCCGCGCGCGTCGCGAACTCGACCTTGTACGCGGTCGCGCCCCCGACCTCCTCGCGCGCGACCGTGCGCGCCAGCACCTTCTGCTTCTTGTAGTCGGCGAAGTGGGCCGACTCCAGCAGCGCCTGGAGCCTCGCGGCGAAAGCCTCGCGGTCGGTGAGCGTGCTCAGGCGCCCGTCGCGCCCGCGCAGCCAGGCGGTGCGCGCGTTGGCCGCCGCGTCCCACTCGCCGTCGGCGAGCAGAAAGTCAGTGCGGAGCGCGCCCGGCGCCTTCAAGTGCGTGCGCGCCGTGCCGGCCTCTTTGCCTTCGCGCGTCACGGCCCACTCGTAGGTCGCGTCGCGCAGCGCGGCCACGCTGCGCTTCCCGCCCACGGCCTTGAGGTACTCGCCGACGATCTTGTCGGGCGAGGGGAGCTTCGCGGCCTGCGCCCGGGCGGCGCCCGACAGGCCGCCGAGCAGAAGCAGGAGGAGCAGGACTTTCGTCACGGACGCTTTCATGTTCGGCGGGGCGGACGGCGCGTGCGTGCGCGTCGAGGGGGTTGTTGTCGTCATCATGGATTCTAAGACGCGGGGAGAAGTGAGACCGTTGACTTCGGGGTTAATTGACTGAGGAGAATAAAAGCCCGGGAGGAATGAGACGTGACTGCTCTCTACATCCTCCCGGGCTTGTTACGGCCGACGGCCGCCGTTTGTTTCAGAGGCGGCCGCGTGGCTTCTTTCCAGGTCAAGGTCTGCCGCTTCGACGCTTCCGGCTAGGGCTGCTCCTGTCCGGGGTCCGGGTAGCCGGGCGGGTGCGGCACTTCCGCGTCCATCGCCTCCGCCGACTCCTCCTCGGCGCGCAGCTCGGCCGCCTCCCCCTCACCCGTCGAACCCGATTCGCGCGCCGCGCCGCCCGCGCCGCCCTCCGACTTCTCGTCAGTCTCTTCCATTCTCTTTCACTCCTCCGCCCGCTCTACAACTCTCGAAGCCGCACGGCCTCAACGACGGGAGCCGCCCTTCTTCGCCGCGCCCTTCTTCGCGCCGCCCTTACCGGCAGCCCCTTTCTTCGCAGCGGCCTTCTTAGCAGCGCCCTTCGCGGCGCCCTTGACCCCGCCCCTCTTGGCCGCGCCTTTAACTCCGCCCTTCTTAGCCGCGCCGCTCTTCTTAGCCGAGCCCTTCGCGCTGCCCTTCTTCGCGGCGCCCTTGGCCCCGCCCTTCGACGCGCCGCCGGACTTCGCGGCGCCCTTCTTCGTGGCCGCCGCCTTCTTCGCGCCGCCCTTCGCGGACTTCTTCGACGCCTGCGCCGACTTCTGCGCCGACTTCTGCGCCGACTTGCCCGCGGCCTGGCCCGCGCCGCCGCGCTGCTTCGCCCTCCGGCGCTCGACGATCTCGTGCGCGCGCTCCTCGACCTGGCGGATGCGCTCGGCCACGTTCTCGGGCAGCCCCGGCTCGGCCGCCCCGCGCAGTCCCTCCACCGGGGCGTCGTCCGGAACCTGGTGCGTCTGCTCCTCCATCTCGCCCTTGCCCTGATTGAACTCGTACTCGTTCAGAAAGCCGCCTTGGATTTTGTATTGGTCTTGGTTCTCGGCTGGGTCTTTCGGCATCGCTCCTCCTCGCTGGTTCTTCCCGGGCGGCGCGCTTGACATAACACGCGGCCGCTCCGTATATTTTCACTTCCAACAAGCCACCTTAGCTCAGTTGGTAGAGCAGCCGATTCGTAATCGGCAGGTCTGCGGTTCGAGTCCGCAAGGTGGCTCCACAAATTTTTTGTTGCCGTATAGCTGTGACCCAGTTATACGGCAATTTCATTTGCGCCTCAATCCTCGTATTGCAGGTGGCGGAGATTATACGCTAAATAAGTGTGACTCCCGCGTCGCCGGAGGCTTCGGCCGAGACGGCACGCTCCACGATTTCGACTAAGGATTGAACGACTTGTCATCAGGAAACACCGGCGGCGGCGGCCGAGCCGTCTTGAACATTCTGCGGGGGCTCGTTTTCGCCTCCGCCGCTCTCCTCCTTCTCGTCGCGGCCGACGCCACTCCTTCTTTCGGCCAGACGCCCGCGCGCAAGCTCATCGTGACGGCCGCGGGCGCGCGTCTGCGCGAGCGCCCCGAGACGGGCGCGGCCGAGGCGGGCCGCCTCCCACTCGGCGCAATCGTGGACGGGTTGGAACGCTCGGCCGAGAAGTCGAAGGTCGGCGCGGCCGAAGACTTCTGGCACCTCGTCTCCGCGCCCGGGGGCGCGCGCGGCTGGGTCTTCGGCGGCCTCGTCGCGCCGTACGAGCCCGCGCGCCGCGACGCCCTCTACCTCAAGCTCGCGAACGACCGCCTCGCCAACACGTCGGCGACCTTCGCAGACCTCTCCGAGCTGGTGCGCTTCCTCGACCGCGCCACGCGCGAGGTCAAGAGCCGGGGCGCGCTCGCGGAGCTGGAGCTGGCGCGCCTCTCCGCGCTCGCGCGCTCGCTCGCCGCCATCCCGTTCGAGCAGTTGAACGGCCAGCCTTACAAGTCCTGGACGGACGAGCGCGAGAAGGAGATCGTCTACAGCGAGCCCGCCGGGCAGTGGTACGTCAACTCGAACGCCTTTTGGAACCTGCACAGCAAGTACAAAGATTTGCCCGTCGCGGAGCGCATCGCCTGGGAGGCTTCGCAGACGCCGCTGCCCGGCGAGTGCGAGGGCTACCTGCCCTGCTACGTCTACAAGGAGACCCAGACCAGCGGCCGTTACCTCAAGCTCTACCCGCGCGGCGCGCACGCAGACGCGGCGCTCGCGAGCCTCGCGGAGTCTTTCGGGCACATCACAGAGGGACTGCGCGGGAACAACCCCGGCTACGAGGTGCCGCGCGAAGACCTTCCCGACTTCCGCCGCAGTATAACCGCGCTGCGCGCGCAGCTCGCGCTCGTCCCCGCCCCGAAGAAGGCGCGCGTGCTGGCGCAGCTCGACGAGATCGCGCGCCGCTTCCGCTGAGGCACGTTCGTCAAAGCTATTGACGCCCCGCCCGTTTTGAAATACAACGCCGGACGCAGACGCTCTAACAGCTTCGGAGAGTCACGGAGTCACGACGCGCATGGCCAAGAGTAAGGGCTTCGTCAACGAGTTCCGCGAGTTCATCGCGCGCGGCAACGTCATCGACCTCGCGGTCGGCGTCATCATCGGCGCCGCCTTCACCAAGATCGTCACCTCGCTCGTCGAGGGCATCCTCATGCCGTTCGTCGGCCTCTTTACGGGGCGCATCGACTTCGCGAGCATGTTCTACGTCCTCGACAAGACGAAAGGCATCCCCGTCTCGCTCGCCGAGGCGAAGGAGAAGGCTATCTCCGTCGTCGCCTACGGCCAGTTCATCAACGACATCATCAGCTTCCTCATCGTCGCCTTGGTCATCTTCCTCATCGTCAAGCGCGTCAACCGCCTCTGGAGCGGCGAGCCGGCCGAGAAGGAGGAGCCGACGACCAAGAACTGCCCCTTCTGCGTCTCGGCCATCCCCGTCAAGGCCACACGCTGCCCGCAGTGCACGAGCGAGATGGAAGCGGCCTGAGCGTGCCCGGCGCGAAAAGAGGGGGAGGACGACAGCCTCACTGTCGTCCTCCCCCTGCCGTCTAAATTTATCCGGCTCCTATTAAGGCTCGCGCCCGGCGCTCACATCGCCGGTCGCATCAGGCCGCGGAAGATGCCCTGGACGGCGATCTTCGAGGCGTGCAGGCGGATGGGCGCGTGCTGCGCGTTGGCGGGGCGCAGCTCGACCTCCGTGCCGAAGCGGTAGATTCTCTTCAACGTCGCGCGCGCGCCCTCGACGAGCGCCACGACGATCTCGCCGTCGCGCGCCTCCGTCCGGTTCTCTATCAGAGCGATGTCGCCGTCGCAGATGTGCTCGTCGATCATCGAGTCGCCCGTCACCCTCAAGGCGTAGACGCGCCCCGGCCGGACGCGCCCCAGCAGGAAGCGCGGCACGGTGATGGTCTCGCGGTCTTCGCTCACGTCCAGAGGCGCGCCCGCCGCGATGCGACCGAGCAGTGGCACCGCGCAGGTCGCGTCAACGTCCACCTCCTCGTGCTGCACGGTCAGGCCGAAGGCGCCGTCGGTGCGGTGGCGCGAGATGAGCCCGCGCCGCTCCAGCGCCTCGATGTGCTTGGCGATGGTCGCCTTCGAGGAGACGCCGAAGTGGCGCGCGATCTGCGCGTAGGAGGGCTCGTA
>DAIRFV010000179.1:0-12123 GCA_036794905.1 Pyrinomonadaceae bacterium
CAAGAACTTCGACGTGACGCGCGAGCGCATCCGCCAGATCGAGGCCAAGGCGCTCCGCAAGCTCCGCCACCCGTCGCGCGCGCGCCTGCTCAAGGCGTTCACCGACAGCTTGCAGTAAAGGGCTGAGGCGGAAGCCCGACCGTGAGGGAGGGCGTTTAGGTCACAGAGGACGGAGGGGTGATGAAAGAGCCGCTGTCTTTCATCACCCCTCCTTTCGCGTTTCGCCGACGCCCTCCCTCACGGTCGGGCTTGCGCCCAAACTTGACGGGCGCGGGATAAACGTCCATCCTTCACTGTCGTCTCAATCAATAAAGGTCAACTCGGCAGAATGGAAGACAGGATCGAATCCATGTCCGCGTTCGAGCGCGTGAAGCTGGCGCGCCACCTCGAACGCCCGTACACGTTGGACTTCATCGAACGCCTCTTCGAGGACTTCGTGGAGGTCAAGGGCGACCGGCGCTACGCCGAGGACCCGGCCATCGTCTGCGGCTTCGCGCGCTACCGCGGCGTGCCCGTCGGAATAGTCGGCCAGCAGAAGGGGCGCGACGCCAAGCAGCGGCGCTACCGCAACTTCGGGATGACCAAGCCCGAGGGCTACCGCAAGGCCCTGCGGCTGATGCAGCTCGCCGACAAGTTCGGCCGCCCCGTCGTCACCTTCATCGACACGCAGGGCGCCTACCCCGGCATCGACGCCGAGGAGCGCGGGCAGGCCGAGGCCATCGCCCGCAACCTCTTCGAGATGTCGAGGTTGAAAGTGCCCGTGGTCGGCGTCGTCATCGGCGAGGGCGGGTCGGGCGGCGCGCTCGCCATCGGCGTGGCCGACCAGGTCTTGATGCTTGAGAACGCCGTCTACTCCGTCATCACGCCCGAAGGCTGCGCCGCGATTCTGTTCAAGGACAGCTCGCAGGCGCCGCGCGCCGCAGAGTTTCTGCGCCTGACCGCGCCGGAACTCTTCAAAGCCGGCATCGTGGATTTGGTCGTGCCCGAGCCCGCGGGCGGCGCGCAGAACGACCACGACGAGACGGCGCGCCTGCTCGACGCGGCGCTGTGGGAGAGCCTGCGGCAGACCTCCGCGCTCCCCGCGGCCGAGCGCCTCGCGCGGCGCTACAAGAAACTCCGCGCGCTCGGGCGCTGGGACACGCTGAAGTAGTAGGCCGTGAGAGGGTGTTGGGTGTTAGGTGTTGGGTGCCGGGTAAGAGCAGACTGTTTTATCTAGTACCCAACACCCAACACCCAGAACCCAACACCCGCTTACCTGCCTACTGCTCTGTTTCCCATTTGCGAAGAATTAAGGGATAATTGAAGAAATTTAATAAAGGAAAGACTAACGAAGTGACTGTAGCAGAGGTAGATAAACCGCAGGAGTCCGATTTCGAGCTGGCGAAGAAGGCCGCCGGGGGCGACGGGAAGGCGTTCGAGGAGCTGTACCGACGACACTACCGGCGCGTCTACGCGCTCACGCTGCGCATGATGGGCAACCCCACCGAGGCCGAGGACATGACGCAGGACGTTTTCCTCCAACTCTATAACAAGATAGGGATGTTCCGCGGCGAGTCGGCCTTCACCACCTGGCTCCACCGCATGACGGTCAACCAGGTCTTGATGCACTTCCGCAAGAAGAGCACACGCTCCGAACTCCTCACCGACGAGGGCGAGACGCCCATCCAGATCGTCAAGGGGACGGAGAACCCGGGCACGATGCCCGTCATCGATCGCATCTCGCTGGAGAAGGCTTTGAAGCAGCTCCCCCCCGGCTACCGCACCGTCTTCGTCCTCCACGACGTGGAGGGCTACGAGCACTACGAGATTTCCGGGATGCTCGGGATCGCCGAGGGCACCTCGAAATCACAATTACATAAGGCGAGGCTCAAGCTGAGGCAATTAATCCGGGAGCAAGCGGCATCTAAATAATCTTCCGGGGATCACCCGGGAGGCCGAACACTACTCCACCCCATAAGGAACGGCCTGAAAATGGACTGCGCCAGAAGTATCGAACTGCTCAGCGACTACGACGCCGGCCTGCTCGGCGACGACGACAAGCTCCTGGTGATTACCCACCTGGGCACCTGCGCCGACTGCGACGGCGTCTTCCAAGACTTGAAGGTCATTGTCCAGACGGCGCTCGCCATGCGCAGCGAGAACGGCATCGCCTACCCGGACGAGGAAGTCCTCTGGCAGCGCGTGAGCGTCGGCCGCATCGTCCACTGAGCGTTCGCTTGCAGACGTTGGCGCGGGCGCCGGGGCTTCAACCCGCGGCGCCCGCGGACAGCTTTTCCCGCGCCCCGGCAAGCACCTTCCTCTCGCCCCTAAAAGCCAACACCCTTTCGGCCTCTTCCATCTCGACCCAGCGCGCCTCGTTCACCTCGTCGTCGTGCCCCGACACGTCGCCCGAGACGTGGCGCATCAGGTAGAAGTGCACGAACTTGTGGAAGCGCACGCGCCGCGCGCCGCCCTTCGAGAAGTACCAGTACTCGACCCGCTCGAGCTCCGCGACCGTCTCGCACGCGAGCCCCGTCTCCTCCGCGACCTCGCGCAGCGCGGCCTCCTCCGGCGTCTCGCCGCGCCCGACCAGTCCCTTCGGCAACTGCCAGCGCGCCGGCTCTCCTACCGAGATTAAGGCCACTTCGATCTTCTTCTCACGCCGGCGGTAGACGACGCCGCCCGCGGAGACCTGCTCCTTCGTCTCGAAAGTGCTCATGGTTTTCGGAAGAGCTTAAAGCAGAAACACGTAGGCGCGAAGTGTCCGGGGAAGGGACCCGGACGCCTCCGCGCCCGCGTGGCTTGAGGGGGTGAGGGTCTTCGGCTGCTTCAGGCAGCCTTGCGGCGCGGTGCGCGCGCCGCGGCGGGCTTGAGCCCTAGACGTTCGCGCAGGCCCGCGCAGGCGTCCAGCTCCGCCGCCGGGATGCAGCGGGCGCAGACCCAACGGCCGTCCGAGTTGCGCATGTGTAAACTCTCGGACGCGGTGCGGCAGGCTTCACACTTGAAAGACTTGCTGCTCATCGTCTCTCCGGCTCCTTCAAAATTTTTCAGGCGACGCGCGACATCTGGCGCCGGGGGTCGTACTCGAATTTGAGGTACTGCCGCGCGATGAACTTCAGCACGGCGGCGACGTGCTTGCACTCGTAGCCGGGCTCGGCGTTGCCGCGGAAGATGAAGTCGGCGCAGGTGCAGGCCAGCGCGCGCGTGTCGGGGTCGCGGAAGAGGTGGTAGCCGCGCTCGACGCCCGACTCCGACTGCGCGATCCAGCCGTAGGGCTCGGCCTCGAAGACCTTGACGCGGGCGGCGCGCGCCGAGCGCTGCTCGGCCGGCGTGAACTGCTCGACCTTGCCGCCCCGCTTTTTCTCCGTCGTTTTCATGCGAATGATTGTAGCACGGAATCCGCGAGAATGAAACACTGTTTCGTGCGTGAAACAAAATAATTTTAGGGTTGGCGGGCGGACTGCTTCCGCGCGCGTCCCGCTTGACCATTGTCGGAGCGGTTCTCTAGGATGAGTGGAATATGAGTAATGAGCCGAGCGGAGCAGGGGTGGCCGAGCCGCCCGCGGCGGTCGAAGACGGGCGGGTGCGCGCGCGCGCCGTGGGGCGCGCCGGCCGCGACGGCGCGGGCGTGCGCGCCGAGGAGCAGAGGCGGCCGGGGCCGCCGCACAGCGTCCTGCGCGAGTACTTCGAGTCTCTGGTCGTGACGGCCGTGATGGCGCTCTTCGGCATGACGTTCGTCGTGCAGGCGGTGAAGGTGCCGACGGGCTCGATGCAGAACACGATCAACATCGGCGACCACCTGCTCGTCAACAAGTTCATCTTCGCGCCCGGCCCCATCCTCCCCTTCCTGCCGCAGCGCGAGATACAGCGCGCCGACATCATCGTCTTCAAGTACCCGGGCAAATACCAGGGCGAGGAGCGCTTCCGTGAGAGCGGCATTGACGACACGGCCCCGAACAACCTCCCTTACAAGACGAACTACGTCAAGCGCGTCATCGGGCTGCCGGGCGATGTGGTCGAGGTGCGAGACTCGAAGGTTTTCATCAACGGCCAACCGCTCGGCGAGCGCGTCCTCACCGCGCTCAACGGCGAAGACGACCCGGACACACCGGGCAACGAGAGCGACGCCCCGCTCAAGATTGAAGACGACTCGGTGCCCCCCGGCGAGGAGCCCTACAACGTCTACTTCGACCCGGTGAAGAGGGACGAGGCGACGAAGCGCAACGACGGGAACATACCGGGCGACGGCAAGTTCATCGTCCCCGAGGGGCACTACTTCGTCATGGGCGACAACCGCGACAACAGCCAGGACAGCCGCTTCTGGGGCTACGTCCCGCGCACCGCCATCATCGGCCGCGCGATGTTCGTCTACTGGTCTTTCGACGAGAGCGCCCCGCGCAGCGACGCCATCTTCCCGCTCAACCACCTCTCGGACTTCATCACCAACACGCGCTGGAGCCGGACGGGCACCCTCGTCAAATAGGGCGGCCTCGTTTCGCGTCCTCCCACGAACGAGAAGAGGCGGGCCACCGGCCCGCCTCTTCTCGTTCGCCAGACGTGTAGACGTTCGGTGAAGAATTCCCTTCAGGGGACGACGCGGATGTCGCCCGCGCCGTCCGCGACCTCGGCGAAGCCATAGGACTCGACGGGGAAGGTCTGCGCGTTGATGTTCTCGCCGCGCGGCATCTCGTAGCCCACGTCGTCGCGCCGCTCGGCGTCGGTCGCCCACCACCTCAGCCCGACGCCCGGGTCTTCCTTGAGTTCCGCGTCCGAGGGCACCCAGCGCCGGTCAATCGGCTTGTAGACGCCCCACGTCAGCCTGTCCGGCTCGCGGCTGTTGTCGCCGTTGTCCTCGACCGTGAGCAGCACGCGCTGCCCGACGAGTGCCTGGTTGCTGGAGTCGCGGATCGTGCCGCCGATGACGGCCTTGTTCTTGGTCACGACCATGCTGTCCACTTCGGCCTTGAGGTTGTAGCCCGCGAACTTCTCCCGCTCTTCGCCGGTGCCGTCCACGTCCTGGGTCACGATGACGGCCTCGTCGGTGAAGTAGATGGTGCCGGTGGCGCCGCCGTCGGCGGTCGTCTGGGCGTCGAACTCGACGTACTTCAGGTACTTGTCGCCCGCGAGCACGAACTGGTAGCTGCCGGCGGCGGCCTGTGTGTCCGCGCGCGCGTCGGCCGTCTGCGGCAACGCGAAGAGAGTCAGGAGCAGCGTCAGCAGCGAGGTGAAACGTAAAGTCCTCATGGAAAAACTCCTTCTTACGTCAAACAAGAATTTTCGAGGGGGAAGGCCGTCCGCGCCTCCCTTTTTAAAGTCCCGTCCTCGACCCCGGCGTCCACCCTACAGAGTACGCACGCCGCAGTCATGAGGGTTTAGTAAAGGTTTGGTAAGGGGGCTCCGGACAGGGGCGAAGGCGGCGCGCACCGGCCGGGAGGGGTGCCCGGCCGCGCTGGCGGAGCCGCGGGTGACGACGCACGGGGGAAAACCTCACGAAAAACTCCTTCTGAGCATAATCAAAGGTATCGAGAGGAAGGGGTTAAGCGCCGCGTACTTTACCCCTAAATTCGTCTGCCGTCCAGTCGCCCCGCGCGGCCCGCCCTGACGCCGGGGCACGATACCCCGGCCGGCCGGGGAAATCTTTAGGGTTCGATGAATTAATCCTGAAAGAGTTCTGAAGGCCGCGCGGCCCAGCGCCTGTGGTCAACTCTTGAGGAAATCGTGACGGTTTCGCCTTGGGGCGTGGTAAAACTGCGTCAACACTTTTCGGGGCGGAGGAGTTTCAAGGCATGTTCAAGTCAATGAGCCTGGGCGGCCTGAGCTGGACGGAGCTGGCGAAGCGCGTTTACGCGGAGGTCCTGGACGATGACGTGCTGGGGCGCTCGGCGCAGCTCTCCTACTACTTCCTGCTGGCGCTCTTCCCGGCGCTGCTCTTTCTCACGTCGCTGCTCGGCTATCTGGCGGGCGAGAACGGCCAGCTCCGGCAGGGGCTGTTCGACTACCTCGCCGCGGTGCTACCCGGCGAGGCGTCGAAGCTCGTCTCGGAGACCGTGACGGACGTGACGCAGTCCAGCGGCGGCGGCAAGCTCTCGTTCGGCGTCCTGGCGACGCTGTGGGCGGCGTCGAACGGGATGGGCGCCATCAGCGAGTCGCTGAACGCGGCCTACGATTTGAAGGAGACGCGGCCGTGGTGGAAGGTGCGCCTCACCGCCGTCGGGCTGACGCTGGCGCTGACGCTCCTCATCGTGACGGCGCTGGTGCTGATACTCTACGGGCACGACATCGCCGACGCCGTGTCGGTCTGGCTGGGGCTCGGCTCGGCGTTCGCGACCGCGTGGAAGGTCGTGCAGTGGCCGCTGGTGCTCGTCTTCGTGCTGCTGGCCTTCGCGCTCATCTACTACTTCGGGCCCGACGCGCAGAAGCAGCACTGGAAGTGGATCACGCCGGGCGCGGTGGTCGGCGTCGCGCTCTGGCTGCTCATCTCGTTCGGCTTCAAGGCGTACCTCAGCTACTTCAACTCCTACAGCGCGACTTACGGCTCGCTGGGCGCGGTCATCATCCTGATGCTCTGGTTCTACTTCACGGGCACGGCCATCCTCGTCGGCGGGGAGATCAACTCCGAGATCGAGAACGCGATGGCGAAGCAAGGCGCGCCCGACGCGAAGGAGAAGGGCGAGAAGAGCCCCGGCCAGAAGGAGGCGGGCGGGACGGCGCGCGTGGCGGAGGGCCGCCGCGGCGAGGCGCGCGCGGTTGACGCCAGGCAGGGAGCGACTACCTCTGCGGCGGCCGTCGAGCGACCCCGCACGCGCGCCGCGCACGGCCGCGTCACGCGCGTCCGCGCCGAGGAAGAGGGCTTCAGCCTCGGCAAGGTCGCCGTCGTCGCCGCCGCCTGGGCGCTCTCGAAAGTCGGCATTCGCACGACCGACAAGTCGGACCGTTGAGACTTCCGGGAGGATCGGTCAAACACAGACTGAGAGTTTCAACACAGAGATGCGGGGGCGCGGCTAAGTGAGTTTAGCCGCGCCTCCGCATCTCTGTGTTGAAACTTTACTGGCTCAACTCGGCCGTCGCGGCGAGGAGGAGGATGACCTTCTGGATGCCTTTGTAGAGCGGTTCGATCTCGCAGTTCTCGGTGAGCGCGTGCGAGTTGTGGCAGGGGCCGGCGCCGGTCGAGATGGCGGGGATGCCCGCGAGCAGCGCGACGTTGCCGTTGTTCGAGCCCGAGATCGTGATGGACGGCCGAAAGCCCATCGCGTAGTGGACGGCCTCGGCCGTCTTCACCAGAAAAGATTCGCGGTGCCCCGGTATCTGCGCCGCGGGGGTGGACGAGATGAGCTCCGTCCGCACGGTCATGCGCTCGCGCTCGGCCTCCTCGCGGACGATGGCCGCGATCTTCTTCTCAAGGTCACTGATGACCCCGTTGCTGGTCGAGCGTAAGTCCACGGTGAACCACGCGTCGGCGGCCTTCGCGTTGACCACGTCGGCGCCGCCGAGCATGCCGATGTTGAGGTTGGAGGGGACGCCCTGCGGGAGCGTGAGCTGGTAGATGCGCTCGATGGCGCGCGCCAACGGCAGCGTCGCGGAGTAGGGCGGCGTGGACGAGCGCGTGTGGCCGCCCGGGCCGATGAAGTGGTGCCTGTACCAGTTGATGCCGATGCCGCCGTAGGTGAAGCCCTCGTAGCCGCCGTCGAGCGCGATGTACTGGTCGATCCGCCCCTTGTTCTCTTTGACGAACTCCTCGACGCCGCGGAAGCTCGTCTCCTCCTCGACGGTGAAGAGGAAGATGATGTCGCCCTTCGTCTTCAGCCCCGCGGCGTCCATCGCGCGCACGGCCGCGAGCATCGCCTCGACGTTGCGCGTGTCGTCGCCGACGCCCGGCGCGTAGACACGCCCGTCTCGCACCTCGGCCTTGATCTTCAGGCCCTCCTGAAAGACCGTGTCCATGTGCGCGTCCACGACGACCGAGGGGCCGCCGCCCGTGCCTTTGCGCGTGGCGACGACGTTCCCGGCCGAGTCGCGCCGCACCTCGAGCGATTTGTAGCCGCGCAGCAGTCTCTCGATGAAGGCGGCGCGCTCGGCCTCCTTGCCCGAGGGCGCGTTGATTTCCGTGATGGCGATCCACTCTCTGAGGATGGCGTCCCGGTTGCCCTCAACGTGGGAGAAGGCCGCGCGGACTTCCGCCCGCGCGAGCAGCGCACGGACGCGGTCGTCGTAGGGCTGGCCGGCGCCGGGCTGGTTCGCGCGCGCCGCGCCCGTCTGCGCCCGCGCGCCCGCGGCGCCAGAGAGGGCGAGCGAGAGCGCGAGCAGCGAAGAGTAGAGTGAGTTTTTCGTCAGCATAAATTTCAACCGCGCCGGAGCTGCTTGATCCTGGGCGCGAGCATGGGGAAGGGGACGTGCTCGGCCTGGCGGCCGGTGCGCCGCAGCAGCTCGACCATGCGGAGCGCGCCGTCGGCGTTGCGCGTGTGGACGACGATGGTCGCGGCGGCGAGCCGCGCCGGGGTGTCGGCGAGCCAGCGCGCGACGGCGTAGCCGCTCCGCTCGTCGTCGAACCCCTCGGCGTAGTAGTGCTCGGGCAGGAGGTCGTGGTCGAGGAAGATGAGGTCGTAGTAGTTCGCCGACAGCAGCTCGACGGCGCGCGCCGGGTCTTCGGCCACGTCGAGCCGCTCGCCCTTGAACTGTTTGGCGAACCACTCGTGGCGCAGCCGGTCGTCGTCGAGGAGGAAGACGCGCAAGGGGCGGCGCCCGTGCGACGCGCCCAGCCCGATCTTGTTCAAAAGCCCCTGGATGATACTCATGTTCGGACGCAAATATATCATAGGCCTCCGCGCCCGGACTTGAACGCGAGGGGGCAGTCATGGCATTTTGCACGTGGCCTCGCCTTTAGCGCTTAATGGCAAAATGTCCCTACTGTGCCAGGCCCCTGCGGATGGGGGGGCTCAAGTGTCACGCATGCAGACGTTTCGTGCTGCGGCGCGTGCACGTCATCTTTCTCGTCGTCGTCGCCATACTCCTCGTCGTCGGCCTGCTCGAACTCATCGGGTACCTGACGCCGCCCCCCTTAAAAAAATAGACACAAAAATCAGTCCCGCGCGGCCTCGGCCGGTGCCCGGGCGGAAAGGCTTCCCAGCGATGAAGAAGAGTCTCGGCCCGATCGCCTGCGCCCTCGCGCTCCTCGCGTGCGCGCAGACCATCGGCGGCGCGCGCGCCGCGGCGCAGGGCGGCGGCACGGTCGTCTTCGCCGTCTCGAAGTACGAGGGGGGCGTGACGACGGAGCCGGTCGTCATCTACCGCGGCGGCGCCTACGTCGTCCCGCCCGTTGACGAAGACCCCGGGACGAACCCTTTCGCGCGCGAATACTTCCGCGCGGGGCGCAAGTACCGCATCATCTCGGGCGGCGGCGAGGCGGGCACGCTGACCATGGTCAAGTTTTTGGAGCCGGGCTGCGTCGGGCTCGTCGCGGAGGCCACGGCCGAGACGCCGGCGCGGCTCGGCGGGCGCGTGAAGGCGCTCGCGACCGACTCGCAGACCTTGGGCCGCGGCGCCCCCTCGCGCCGCGCGCCGACCGAGGCGGAGCGCACGCGCGCCGTCGAGCTGGCGCGCGCCTCCTACGCGAAGAACGGCGTCGCCGCCGCGCTCGCGTCGAAGATGGAGGTGGTGAACCTGACGGCGACCGACCTCGACCGCGACGGCCGCTTCGAGCTGGTCGGCAGCTTCCTCGTCGAGAAGAAGGACGCGGCGCCCATGTCCTACACGCTCTTCCTCATCATGGAGCCGGCGGGCGACGCCTTCAAGACGGCGTGGGAGTGGTTCCACAAGGGCTACGAGGACGGCTACGAGGACAGGCACTTCGTCGATCAGTTGGACTTCGACGGCGACGGCGTGGGCGAGGTCGTCGCCATGGGCAGCTATTACGAGAGCAACGATTACGTGATTTATAAGCGGCAGCAGGGGCGCTGGCGCCCCGTCTACAAGGGCGGCGGCGGGGGCTGTTGAGGCCGCGAACGCTTTTCCACACTGTGGAAATTCTCGGCCGCACTAAACCGTCTTGCAATCGAAACCTGGGGTGCTATAATCCGCTCGCCTTCGGCCGCCAAGAGGCGCAAAATTGTTTCGCCCGAAGGGTTTTGCGCGACAGCGAAATCGCTTGCTTCCCCGGCGCGGCCAGATAAAAAAGGGAAAGAGAAACAGTCAGTTCGCCGGATGCCCTCGGACAACCGCAAAAAGATTCCGCCGCTCTTCGCCGTCCCCGAGCGGGACGAACTGGCCGAAGACTCTCCCGCCGAGGAGCAGTCGAAGCCGGCGCGCCGGAAGAGGGCCGAGTCCCCCGCGGTCTGTCAGAAGTGCTTCGGCACCGGCTTCGAGGTCACGCCCGGCCGCGGCGCGCGCCGCTGCGAGTGCCGCACGCAGGACACGCGCGGCAAGCTGCTGGAGCAGGCGCGCATCCCGCGCCGCTACCGCGAGCCCGCGCCGCCGCGGCGGGAGGCGTGCACGCTCCAGAACTACTACCCCGCGCCCAACAACGGCTCGCAGCTCAAAGCCTTCAACTACGCCTTCCGCCTCGTGCGCGAGTACCCGGCGGTCGAGCGCGGCCTGCTTTTGATGGGCCCCGTCGGGGTGGGGAAGACGCACCTCGCGGTCGCCATCCTCCACGGGCTGATGGAGAAGGGCGTGCCGTGCCTCTTCTACGAGTTCGGCGCGCTCCTCAAAGAGATTCAGGACTCGTACAACAAGGTCTCGAACACCTCCGAGATGAGCGTGCTCGCGCCGGTCTACCAGGCCGAGGTGCTGGTGCTCGACGAGTTGGGCGCGTCGAAGCCGACCGACTGGGTGCGCGACACGATGATGAACATCATCGGCAAGCGCTACAACGACAAGCGGCTCACGATCTTCACCACCAACTACATGGACGCCCGCCGCAACCCTTCCGAAGAGACCCTCGAAGACCGCGTCGGCGTCCGCCTCCGCTCCCGCCTCTACGAGATGTGCCGCACCGTCGAACTCGACGGCGACGACTACCGCCGCCAGCTCGACGGCGGCAAAGTCTAACTTCCCGCGAGCGCGCCTCCCGCGCGCTTTGAAATGCTCCCCCCCGTGTTCGCCTATGAAGTCAATCCTCCTCTTCACGGCCTGCGTCTGGTTCGGCATCGTCACCATCTCGTGTTTCAGCCCGGCTCTGACGACTGAGAACCGCGCGGCACAGACGGCCGACGACGACGGCGCCATCGGTCGCGCCTTCGCACGTCAGTCCAGCGGCGTGCAGGTCAGAGGCGGGGGCACGGTGAGCCGTGTCCTTGCCGACGACCTGAACGGGCGGCGTCACCAGCGCTTCATCGTCCGTCTCGCGGCGGGCCAGACCGTGCTCGTGGCGCACAACATCGACATCGCCCCGCGGGTTGAAGGACTCAAAGTGGGCGACGCGGTGCGCTTCCACGGCGAGTACGAGTGGAACCCGGAAGGCGGCGTCATACACTGGACGCACCGCGACCCGGAAGGCAGACACGTCGCGGGGTGGGTGGAGCACAAAGGCAGGATGTTTCAGTAAAACGGCGGTAGGCAGTCCGAAAATCCTCGCGACGAGCCCTTTCGGAATTCGCGGGACCGGCCACGCCAACGCGGCCCGACCCGGGTCTTAATGTTGTCACACGTGTCGGGTTCGTGGCGGGTCGGCGGGGGTGTATAATGCCCGGAATCCACGCGTGCAGGAAGGAACTTTCGCCGGAGGCGCGAAGCCCGTTTAGATGCCCAGACGCACAGACATCCACAAGATTTTAATCATCGGCTCCGGGCCTATCGTCATCGGTCAGGCGTGCGAGTTCGATTACTCGGGGACGCAGGCGTGCAAGGCTCTGCGCGCCGAGGGCTTCGAGGTCGTGCTCGTCAACTCGAACCCGGCCACCATCATGACCGACCCCGAGACAGCCGACCGCACCTACGTCGAGCCGCTCACGGTCGAGTCGGTCACCGCCATCATCCGCCGCGAGCGCCCCGACGCGCTGCTCCCCACGGTCGGCGGGCAGACGGCGCTCAACCTCGCGATGGCGCTTGACGAAGCCGGGGTGTTGAGTGAGTTCGGCGTCGAGATGATCGGCGCGAAGCGCGAGGCCATCCGCGTCGCCGAAGACCGCGAGCTGTTCAAGCAGGCGATGG
>DAIRFV010000180.1:0-12107 GCA_036794905.1 Pyrinomonadaceae bacterium
CCATCGAGGGCAGGATCATGATGTAGACGGCCGGGTGCGAGTAGAACCAGAACATGTGCTGGAAGAGCACGGGGTCGCCGCCGAGCGCCGGGTCGAAGATGCCGACGTGCGCGAGCCGCTCCATGGCCAGCAGCAGGATCGTGATGGCGACGACGGGCGTCCCCAGGATCATGATGAGGCTCGTCGCGTAGTGCGACCAGACGAAGAGCGGGAGGCGGAACCACGTCATCCCCGGCGCGCGCATCGTGTGCGTGGTGACGATGAAGTTGAGGCCCGTCAGGATGGACGAGAAGCCGTTGATGAAGATGCCGAGGCCCGCGAGCGTGACGTAGGTGTTCGAGAAGTTGGTCGAGTAGGGGACGTAGAACGTCCAGCCCGTGTCCACGCCGCCGAAGAGGAGCGCGGCGAAGGTGAGGACGCCGCCCACCATGAAGAGATACCAGCTCAGGAGGTTGAGCTTGGGGAAGGCCATGTCCTTCGCGCCGATCATGATCGGGATGAGGAAGTTCCCGAGCACGCCGGGGATGGCCGGGATCAGGAAGAAGAAGACCATCATGATCCCGTGGTGCGTGAAGACCTTGTTGTAGGTGTGCGACTGCATCATGTCGCCGAGCGGCGTCAGCAGCTCAATCCTGATGGCCGCCGCGTACGCGCCGCCGATGGCGAAGAAGAAGGTCACCGAGATCAGGTAGAGGATGGCGATCCTCTTGTGATCCTTCGTCAGCAGCCACGACCAGATGCCGTAGTCGGCGTTCAGGTAGTTGACCGTCGGGAAGCGGCCGCGCCACTCGCCCCCGCCCGACCCCTGTATCATTTCGTTGCTCATAAATGCGTCTTCCCTAAACCTGCCTTGCCGTTCTCGTCCTTCAGACCTTCACGCGCCGCTCACGGCTGGCGGTTGGCGTTGCCGGCGCCGCCGGCGGGCGGCGCCTGCGGGGCGGGGCTGCCCTGCCGCTCGCTGGTCGGGCCGATGGGGTTGGCCCGCTGCTGCTGCGGCGGGACGCCGCCCGTGGTCGTCCCCGTCGGCGCCTGCGCGCCCGCGCCGCCCTGCGTCGGCCCCGCCGCGGGGCCGAGCGAGCGGATGTAGGCGACGAGCTGTAGTATCTGCTCCTCGTTGAGCTGACCCTGGAAGGTCGGCATGATGTTCTGGAAGCCCGCGGCGATGCGCGCCTGCGGGTTGAGGATGGACTCGCGGATGTAGGCCTCGTCCACGGTGACGGCGGCGCCGCCCTCGACCTGCTGCTGGTGGCCGAAGATGCCGTAGAGCGTGGGGCCGCGCCCCTGCTGCCCGCCGGGCTCCACCTGGTGGCACGAGGCGCAGCCGCGCTGCTGGAAGAGCTTCTGCCCCTGCGAGGCGGCCGACTCAGACCCCGTCCCGCCCGCGAGCCACTGCTGGTAGGCCGCCGGCTCCATCACGTAGACGTAGCCGCCCATCCCCGAGTGGTTCGTGCCGCAGTACTCGGTGCAGAAGAGGTAATACTTGCCGGGCTTCGTCGCCTCGAACCACGTCTGGAGGTAACGGCCGGGCACCACGTCCTGCTTGATGCGGAAGGCCGGGACGTAGAAGCTGTGGATGACGTCCTCGGTCGTCATCGTCAGCTTGACGCGCGCGCCGACGGGGACGTGCAGCTCGTTGATCTCGCGCTGCCCCGTGGCGTGCTGGAACTTCCACATCCACTGCTTGCCGACGACGTAAATCTCCATCGCCTGGTTGGGCGCGCGGTACGCCTTGAAGAAGATGGACGCGCCCCAGATGAAGATGGTCATCGAGATGAGGAGCGGGATGATCGTCCACGTCAGCTCCAGCACCATCGAGCCGGCGATGGGGCGCGGCAGCTCGCCGTGATGCCGCCGCCGGTAGCGGACGGCGAAGTAGATGATGGCCGCCGAGATGCCCAGCGTGAAGAAGGCCGTCAGCGTCACGAGGTAGACGTAGAGCATGTCCACGTGCGGCGCGAACGTCGAGGCCTGCTCGGGCGAGAACGGCACGGGCAGGTTGATGTTCGGTAAAGGAATCGACTGCATCAAGTTCACTCGGACTCCCCTTCCCCCGAGGGGTTGGTACTGGCGGCGCGGCGCCCCTCTCAGGCCCGCCCGCCGACGCTCAACTCCTGCTCCCAGGTCTCCTCGCGCCGCCGCGTCTTGCGCCGCAGGTAGAGGAGGAGTGCGACCAGCCCCGCGACCGTCAGCACGCCCGCCACGCGCAGCACGCCCATCACCGGCGCGAAGCGCCCCGCCGCCGGGTCGTAGTGGTAGCAGAAGAGCAGGAGCGAATCCACGGGCGACCCTATCTTCCCCGCCGACGCTTCGACCAGCGCAAGGCGCAGGTCCTTCGGCGCGTACTCGATGCCGTAGAAGTAGTGCGACAGTTTGCCGGCGGGCGTGGCCACCATCACGGCCGAGGCGTGCGCGAACTGCTGCGACTGCTCGTCCCACACGTAGCGGAAGCCGACCGCCTCCGAGAGCGCGTCGATCGAAGCCTTGTCGCCGGTCAGGAAGTGCCAGCCCTGCTCGGCGCCCTCGCGCTTGTAGCGGCGCAGGTAGGTCTCCTTCTTCTTCGCGGCCAGCTCCGGCCCCTCGCGCGGGTCGAAGCTGACGGTGACGACCTCGAACTCCTTGCCCGCCGTGAACGCCACCCCCTGGAACGCGCCGACCGCGCCGTTCAAGACCTGGTTGCAGAGCATCGGGCACTCGTAGTAGACGAGGGTCAGTGCGACCGGCCGGCCCTTGGCGAAGTACTCGGCGAGGCGCACCTCGCGCCCCGACTCGTCGCGGAACTTCAGGTCGAGCGGTATCTGGTGGCCCAGCCGCTGCTCGATGTCAACCTTCTTCAAGACCTCGGTCGAGTTGCCCGTCGGCACGGGCCCCTCCGGCGGCCGCGCGTACTGCGCGCGCGCGGCGGGCGGCGGGCAGTACGCGGCGAGCAGAAAGAACATTCCCGCCACCCACCACCGCCGCGCGAGGGCGCCGCCCGCAGACTTCGCTTTAAAACTGCTTCTCACAAAACCTCTCACTTCTTACCGACTGCTTACCGACTGCCTACCGCCTGATGCCTACCGCCTACTGATGCGTCCGTTCCGGCCGCTGGCCGGAGCTTGAGTCGGCCGGCGTCTGGGCGGCCGGCGCGGAGGGCGGCTGCTGCCCGCCCGCGGGCGTCGGCGCCCCCTGCGGCGCCGGCCGCTGCCCGGCGCGGCGCTCAAGGTAGAGGTCGATGGCGCGCTCGACGGGGACGCGCGTGGTGCCCGCCTGCTCGTCGGCCCAGCCGTAGTTCTTCAGCTCGCGCTGCCACTCCTCGTTGACGAGAATCCACTCCGACCACGGCTGCGGCACGTAGCCCGCGTTGTCGGCCGCGTAGGAGAGGTCGCGGCGCCGGCCGTCGGTCTCCACCGCCCAGCCGGGGGCCAGTTGGAGCCGCGGCTCGGGCGGCAGCCGCTCGGCCCCCTGCCGCGCCAGCGGCGACGGGGCCAGCTCCTCCGCCTCCTCGCGCCCCTGGAAGAACTTGAACAGCAGCAGCATCGCCAGGCAGGTGATGAGCGTGAAGAACGTCAGCCCGCCCACGAACCACAGCAGCGGGCGCACCGCCACGTCCGACTCCTCGTGCGCCACGTCCGGGTTCGTGATGTAAGACACGTCCGGCGTCTCGTGAATGCTGTCCCGTTTGCGCTTGCCGTGAGCCATAAGACCTCGTGAACCGCGAACCGTAAACCGTGACGGGTGAGGGCGTGTGACCGGTGAACCTCGCGCCGTGAAAAGATTCAACCTTCTCGTCACGGCTTACGGTTCACGGCTCACGCCTCAGTGGTGTCCCTCCGCCGGGGCGATGGCCTGCTCCAGGTCGCGTTCGCCGAGCGGGAGCAGCGGGCGCGAGGCCAACTGCCCGAAGTAGAACCAGAGCCAGATGCCGCCGAGGCCCAGGGCCATGGCGAACATCGGCAGGAAGCTGCGCGCGAGGTCGCCGGTGTGCCAGTCGGGCTCGCCGCCCTGGTGCACCGACGGGGCGAAGAAGAAGACCAGATCGACCACGCGCATGAAGATCATCAGCAGCGCGATGCGCCGTAAGCTCCGCGGCGCGCGCTTGCGCGCCCTCGAGAGCAGCAGCACGAAGGGCAGCGCGAAGTGGAAGAGGATGATCAGGAGCCCGACGAGCTGCCAGCCGCCGCGCAGCCGCCGCAGGTAGAACGGCGTCTCCTCCGGCAGGTTCCCCGCCCAGATGATGAGGAACTGCGAGAAGGAGAAGTAGGCGTAGAGCATGACGAGCGCGAGCAGCAGCTTGCCCCAGTCGTGGAAGTGCAGCGGCTGGTAGGCGTCGGCCATCGGCTCGCGCTGGCCCAGGTAGACGGCCACCGCGATCATGAAGGCCAGCGCCGACAATCCCCACCCGGCCATGATGATGAGCCCGTAGATGGTCGAGAACCAGTGCGGCTCAAGTGACATCCCCCAGTCGATGGCCGCGAACGTCACCGTCAGGCCGAAGAGGAGGATGCCGGGCCCCGAGATGTCCTGCATCTTCCGGCGCAGGCGCGGGTCGGCCGTCTTGTCCTGCTGCGCCGACCAGCGGCTCAGAATCACCGCGAAGCCGAACCACACGGCGAAGTAGACGAGCGCGCGGACGAGGAAGAACGGCCAGTTCAGGTACGTGCTCTTGTGCCGGAGCGCCGGGTCGTCGGCGACTATCGCGGGGTCGGACCACTCGTAGACCGAGACGCTGTGGCCGCCCGCGCCGTGCCCGTGGTCGTGGACGAAGAGCGAGACGAAGACCGGGATGAAGAGCACGAAGCAGAGCGGGATGCAGCGCGCCGCCGCCTCGAAGAGCCGCCGGCTCGTCACCGCCCACGCGCCGCCCGTCAGGTGGCCGAGGAAGAGCCACGCGAGGCTCCCGACGGAGAGGCCCGTCACCAGGAAGAAGCCGACGAGGTACGAGCGCAGCACGTGGACGAGCCCGCCGTAGCCGGCCGCCTGCCCCATCAAAAACGCCAGCACCGCGCCGATGACGAGGAAGACCACGCCGACCAGGAGCGCGCGCGTCCGGTAGCCCCCGAGTTCGGCGGGGGCGTCGAAAGTGTGTGTGGTGGTCGCTTCCATCCTAGTGCTTCTCACCCCCGCGCGGCGACTGCAAAGGCGTGCCGCCCTGCCCGTGCCCCGCGTCCTGCGGCTGCGCGCCCGCCCGCACGCGGTTCTGCTCTTCGGGCGACAGCTCTTCGAGCCGGAGCCGGCGGCTGAGCTGTAGCGCGCGCAGGTAGGCGATGATCTTCCAGCGGTCTTCCGGCGGGATCGAAGAGGCGTAGTCGGGCATCGCGCCCCAGCCGTTCGTAATCACGTCGAAGAAGTGCGCGGCCGGCGTCGTGTTCTCCTGGAGCCGGTCGTCGTAGAAGGAGGGCGGCCTCTGGAAGCCGCGGCGGACGATCATGCCGTCGCCCTCGCCCGTCATGCCGTGGCAGGCCGAGCAGAAAATCTGGTAGCGGTCGCGCCCGCGCTCCAAAGCCGCCTTGTCGATCGCGACGGGGAACACGTCCGGCCCGCCCGTCGCCGTCGCCGTCGCCGCGCCGGCCGCGCCGGCCGGGACGTTGGCGCGCACGTTCGCGCCCGCGGCGGCGCCCGCCGGCGCGCCGGCCCCCGCCCCCTTGCCCGTGTAGAGGTAGTCTTCGCGGTCGCGGTACGCGCCCGGCCCGCCCGGCTGGCGCGGCACGGTGCCCTCCACGGTCGCCCGCGAGGAGGCGCCGTCGGGGAAGAATTTCTTGTCGCCCGGCTCGTAGTACTCGTACCGCGGCTGATCCTGCATGTCCATGCGGCAGCCTGTCAGCAGCAGGCAGACGGCAGTCGGCAGCAGGCAGGAGGCGACTCGGCGAGAGAAGAGGGCCGCGCGCAGCGAGCGCCAGAAGCCTCCGAACTGCCGTCCGCCGTCTGCCGTCTGCCTACTGTTCCTAGTGTTCGACATCTGTCACCTCGCGGGGCCCGAGCGTGCGGAGGAACTCCGCCGTGTGCTCGCGGTCGAACTTGGGGTCGGCGGATTCGACGAGCACGAAGAAGCGGTCGCGCGAGGCGAGCGCGAAGTTCGGCGCGTTGAAGACCGGGTGGTACGGCTCGGGCAGGCCGTTGAGCGCGAGCATCCCGAAGACGGCGAAGAGCGCCGCCCCGAGCACCGTCATCTCGAAGGTGACCGGGATGAAGGCGGGCCAACTGTGCAGCGGCTTCCCGCCGACGTTGATCGCGTAGTAGTGGACGTGCAGGTAGTACTGCATCAGGTACCCGGTCGTCCCGCCGAGGATGCCGCCGACGAGCACGATGAGCGACATGTGCGTCCGGTGCACGCCGATGGCCTCCGACAACTCCTCGACCGGGTAGGGCGAGAAGGCGTCGATCTTCTGGTAACCCTCCTCGTGGATGCGCCGCGCCGCGGCCACCGCGTCCGAAGGGTTGTCGAACTCGGCCATCAGCCCGTAGGTCGCCGGCCGCACTTTACGCTTCCCAGCCATTTACGCCTCCTCCTTGACTTGGGCGCCGGGCACCATCGTCCGCATCTCGAAGATGGAGATGACGGGCAGGAAGCGGAGGAAGAGGAACATCAGGAAGAAGAAGAACCCGATGGTGCCGAAGAACATCGAGAAGTCGAAGATGGTCGGCTGGTAGTTGCCCCACGACGACGGGAGGAAGTCGCGGTGCAGGCTGATCGGGATGATGACGAACCGCTCCAGCCACATGCCGACGTTGACGAACATCGCGACGGCGAAGAGCGCGAGGTTCGAGTGGCGGATGCCCCGAATCCAGATGAGCTGCGGCACGATCACGTTGCACAGGATCAGCGCCCAGTAGAAGACCGCGTACGGCCCGAAGAACCGGTTCCGCATCATGAACTCTTCGTACGTGTTCGCGCTGTACCACGCCGTCCACGTCTCCATCATGTAGCCGTAGGCCACGATGAGCCCCGTGGCCAGCATGACCTTGGCGGAGTTGCGCAGGTGTCGCTCGGTGATGAAGTCTTCGAGCCCGTAGAATTTCCTCAAGGGGATGACCAGCGTGAGCACCATCGCGAAGCCGGCGTAGATGGCGCCCGCCACGAAGTAGGGCGGGAAGATGGTCGCGTGCCAGCCCGGGATGATGCCGATGGCGAAGTCGAAGCTGACGATGGTGTGCACCGAGAGCACGAGCGGCGTCGAGAGCCCCGCGAGCAGGAGGTACGCCATCTCGTAGCGCGCCCAGTGGCGCGCGCTCCCGCGCCAGCCCAGAGAGGCCGCCCCGTAGACGATGCGCCCGAAGCGGCTGCGCGCGCGGTCGCGCAGCGTCGCCAGGTCGGGGATCAGCCCCGTGTACCAGAAGAGCGCCGAGACGGTCGCGTAGGTCGAGACCGCGAACACGTCCCACATCAGGGGGCTGCGGAACTGCGGCTGGATGCCCATCGTGTTCGGGTAGGGGAAGAGCCAGTAGGCGAGCCAGGGGCGCCCGGTGTGCAGGAGCGGGAAGAGCCCCGCGCAGGCCACGGCGAAGAGCGTCATCGCCTCCGCGAAGCGGTTAATCGAAGTACGCCACGTCTGCCTCAGCAACAACAGGATGGCCGAGATGAGCGTGCCGGCGTGGCCGATGCCGATCCACCAGACGAAGTTGATGATGTCGAACGACCAGCCCACGGGCTGGTTGTTGCCCCAGATGCCGATGCCCGTGAGCACGAGGTAGCCCACCGTGAACATCAGCATGTTCGCCAGCATGAAGGAGATGGCGAGGCCGATCCACCACGCGACGGGCGTGCGCTTGCGCAGCACGATGGAGCTGATCTTGTCCGTCACCGTCCCGAACGTGTGGCCGGGCTCGATGACGGCGGGCGTGGTGTGTATGCCGACGTCCTCGTGTGGGTAGTCGTACTTCTCCATGTGAACCTCCCGCCGCCTCCCCTCAGTGTCCGTCCTGGGGCGCGCGGTTGCCGCTCTCGCCGCGCGCCGCGCCGGCCGTGCCCAGCTCCCCGTTCGGGTTGCGCACCGAGGCGAGGTACGTCGTCCGCGGGCGCGTGTTCAAGTCCGCCAGCAGGTCGTAGCGGCGCTTCTGCGCGTGGAGCTTCGCCACGCGGCTCTCGGGGTCGTTCAGGTCGCCGAAGACGATGGCCTCGGTCGGGCAGGTCGCCTGGCAGGCCGTCTTGATGTCGCCGTCGCGCACGCGCCGGTTCTCCTTCTCCGCCTCGATCTTCGCGTACTCGATGCGCTGGACGCAGTAGGTGCACTTCTCCATCACGCCGCGCGAGCGCACCGAGACCTCGGGGTTGCGCACCATCTTCAGCGAAGGCGTGTTCCAGTCCTGGTAGAGCAGGAAGTTGAAGCGGCGCACCTTGTACGGGCAGTTGTTCGAACAATACCGCGTGCCGACGCAGCGGTTGTAGACCATGTCGTTGAGGCCCTCGCTGCTGTGCACGGTGGCGTGGACGGGGCAGACGGGCTCGCACGGCGCGTTCTCGCAGTGCATGCAGGGCACGGGCATGAAGTAGACGCCGTCGGGGCGCTCGGTGGCGCCGCGGAAGTAGGAGTCCACGCGGAGCCAGTGCATCTCGCGCGAGCGCGCGACCTGCTCCTTGCCGACGACGGGGATGTTGTTCTCGGCCTGGCAGGCGACGACGCAGGCGTTGCAGCCGACGCAGGTCGCCGTGTCGATGACCATGCCCCACTTGTAGCCGCGGAAGCCCGCCTCCTCGTTCGGCTCGTAGTGGTAGGGCGGGTACATCGACTCGCCGTGCTGCGGCTCGCGGTTCTCGCCCGCGGGCTGCGGCGGCTCCTTCTTGTGCTCGCGCGCGGGCGCGAGCGTGGGGTCGTGCGTCCACTCGGCGAAGGTGCCGGCGCGCACGATCTCGCGCCCCTCCATGCGGAAGTGTATCTGCGTGCAGGCGAGCTGGTAGCTGTCGCCCGTCACCTCGACGCCGAGGCCCGTCCCCCACCACATCGCGTCGGACGTGCGCAGGTCGTAGGCGTTGAAGCCGCGGCGCCCCTCGCGCAAGTTCCCGCCGACGCTGCCCGAGCGCCAGCGGCCGTAGCCGAGGTGGACGGTCACCACGTCGTCGGGCTGTCCCGGCAGGATGAAGATGGGGACGGAGATGTCCTTGTGCATCCCGTTGCGCGCGTCCGGCAGCGAGCGCCCCCCGTAGGTGAGCCGCACGGTCTCGGCGTCGATCTCGCCGCCCTTCGAGGTGAGGCGGTTGACGCGGCGCGGGGAGTTCTCCGCGATGGCGCCGTCGGGCGAGGTGCCGACGCCGAGGCGCTCGGCCGTCGCCGGGCTGATGAGCGCGACGTTGTCCCACGTGAGCTTCGTCAAAGGCTTCGGCAGCTCTTGCAGCCAGCCGTTGTTGGCGAAGCGCCCGTCGTAGACGGTCGGGTCTGTGCGGAAGACTATCTCGAACGCGCCCGCGTTCGCGGCGGGCTGCGCGGGAGCCGGAGCCGGAGCCGGCGTGGGCGTTGGGGCGGTCGCGCCCGGCGCGCCTGCGGCGGCGACCGGAGCGCCGCCCGCGCCCGGGGCCGCGGAGGCGCCGCCGCCCGCGCCGGGTCTCTTCGCGGAGTTGGCGACGAAGCCGTCGTTGAGAGCCCTGCGCCACGCGCGCTCGAACGCGGCGTCGGGCGTCGCCGAAGTCCCCGCGGCGGGGGCGGCGGCCCCGCCGGTCGCACCCGCGCCGCGGGTCGAGAGCGAGCCGCCGGTCGGAATCGCGGCGGTCGAAGTAGTCGCGGCGGCCGCCGGGCCGGTCGAAGGCGCGGCCGTCCCGCTCTGCGCGGGGAGCGCGGCGCCGCCGGCCGCACCCGAAGCGCCCGGCGGCGCCGGAGCCTGTGTCGCGGGAGGCGCGGCGCCGGGGGCGGCCGCCCCCCCGGGCGTGCCGGCCGCGCCGGCCGTCTGGCCCGGGGCGGCCGAGGCCGCGGCGGCGGCGGCGGCCATGAGCGCGCCGCGCCCCTCGGTCAGCCAGTACTGCCGGACGAGGTCGTAGCCGCGCCGGTCCGGGTTCTCGCTGAAGGCCGCGAGCAGCTCGCAGACGCTCTTGCCGTTGTAGAGCGGCGTGATGAGCGGCTGCTGGATGGTGACGGTGCCGTCGTAGGCGCGCGTGTCGCCCCACTCTTCGAGGAAGTGCGTCTGCGGGATGTGCCAGTGGCACAGCTCCGAGGTCTCGTCGTCGTACTGCGAGAGGTGGACGGCGAGGCGCACCTTCTTCATCCGGTCGGCGTCGAGCTTGAGGTCGGCCGGCGTCGTGTAGACGGGGTTGCCGCCGACGACGACGAGGATGTCCACCGCGCCCGCGTCGATCTCCGAGACGAGCGTGCGCAGGTCGTTCAACTGGTCGGTCGGGTTCTCCTCGACCGGCGCGACGTACGTCACGGTCGTCCCCGCCGCGCCGAGCGCCGCGTTCATCGCGTGCGCGAGGGCGTGTATCTCCGGCGGCTGCTCGTCGCCCGCGACGACGAGGCACGCGCCTTTGTGCGCGTTGAGGTCGGCGGCGATCTTATTGATCTGGTCGTCGGGCGCGCCCGCGCCCGCGACCCCGCCGGCCCCGACGGCCGCCGCGAGGCTGCGCACGGCTCCGGCGAACTGGCTGGGCCTGAGCGGGACGCGGTGGTCTGCGAAGTAGCCGGTGTTGGACGGCGTCGTCTCGAAGGCGTAGAGGCGGCAGATTTCGCGCGCGTCGCCGTCGTTGGCGCGCCGCCGCGCGGCGAAGTCGCGCGCGTAGCGCAGGGCGCCCGGGCCGCATTCCAGGAAGTTCGAGTCGAGCGAGACGACGCGGTCGGCCGCGGCGAAGTTGTAGACGGGGGTGGCGAAACCGCCGGTCGCCTGTCGAATCCCGAGGCTCCCGTTGTTGCCGCCCGCGGGCTCCCACTGGTACCAGCGCGCGCCGGGGAAGCGGCGCAGGATGTCGCGCATCTGCGCGCCGACGGTCGGCGAGGTGATCGTCTCCGTCAGAAATCTCAGGCCGGCGCCCTGCTTCCCGCGCTGCCCTTCGAGCGCGGTCGCCAGCTCGCCGAGGAAGGCCGTGTAGGTACGGACTTCGCCGCGGTTGATGAGGTTCTGCGAGCGGTCGGGGTCGTAGAGGCCGAGCACGGACGCCTGCGCGAAGACGTCGGCCGCGCCCTGCGACGCCGGGTGGAGGTCGTTCCCTTCGACCTTGACGGGCCGCCCCATGTAGCTGCGCACGAGCAGCGGCGCGCAGCCGCCCGAGAACGGCATCGCGGTGGCGAAGTAGAGCGACTTGCCGGGGACGATCTCTGCGGGGTCGCGCACGTACGGGACGATGGTCTCGGGCGGCTGGTACGAGCAGCCCGTGAGCCCGGCGAGCGCCAGAGAGGCGCCCATCAGCTTCAGGAACGTGCGGCGGTCTGAGCCCTCGTCCCACTCGGCGGCGTGCTGCGGGAACTCCCGGTGCAGCAGCTCCTCGAACTCCTCCGTACCCGAAAGCTCTTCGAGGCTCTGCCAGTACTCGCGGCCGCGCTTGTTCTCGAGCTTCGCGCGCACGCCCTCGATTGAGACGGGGCGCTTGCGAATCTGGTACAGCTCGGGGAAAGTGTCTTTGATGTGCATCTCTGCCTGTCCTACGGCGGTCTATCGGTGGCACGTCGAGCAGCTCGTCAGCGTGCCCGCGTCGCGGATGCGGTATTCGCGCTTGAGCCGCAGCCCCAGCTCGCGGCGCGACTGCGCCAAATTCTCACCGAGGCGGTTCTCCGCGTTGGCCGTCACGCCGGCCGCGGCGTCGCCCTCGATGTTCCAGCCCATGTTGGTGACCTGATCCTTGGGGCGGAGGTACCGCTCGGGCTCGCGGTGACACTCCAGGCACCACTCCATCTGGAGCGAGGCGGCCTGGTAGACGGCCGGCATCATGTCCACGCGCCCGTGGCAGGAGGCGCAGCCCACGCCCTTGTTGACGTGGATCGAGTGGTTGAAGTAGACGAAGTCGGGCAGGTCGTGGACGCGCGCCCACTCGATGGGCTTGTTGTCGCGGTAGCTGGCGCGGACGATCTCCAGGTACGGGCTCTCGTTCCAGATTTGCGAGTGGCAGTTCATGCAGGTCTTGGTCGGGGGCATGCCCGCCGTGTTCGACGACTCGACCGAGGTGTGGCAGTAGCGGCAGTCGATGCCGTCGTCGCCGACGTGGTGCTTGTGCGAGA
>DAIRFV010000181.1:0-12105 GCA_036794905.1 Pyrinomonadaceae bacterium
GGCGTAGCGCAGCAGGAAGTACTCGGCGAGCAGCATCACGTCGTCCGAGCGCTCGCGCAGCGGCGGCACCCTGACCTTGACCGTGCTGATGCGGAAATAGAGGTCTTTGCGCAGCACCCCCTCCTGAATCAACTACCTCGGCGTCATCGACTGGGAGTTGGGGCAGTATGAGCGCGCGGCCGACGAGATCGAGACCTACCTTAAGCTCATACCCTCGGCGCCGGACGCCGACCGCGTGCGCGCGTCCATCAAGGGGCCGCCACAGCCCCTATCTCGGGGTCTGACGCTCCTCCCGCCGTACACCTTCCCGCGACGACATTCAAAACAAAATCCATAAAATTCTTGAAGCTATTCAGGATTTTGGACGAAAATTATTTATCGGAATCAGGCGAGCATTCAAAAAAATCAAAACAACTATTGAAGCTATTCAAGATTTCGGAGGAATAATATTTCTCGGAATTCAGGCGAGCAAATAAACTTTAAGAAATACTGAATTCTCGCCGCGCTCCGCCCGCCGCCCCATTCGGTATGGGGGTTGCTCTGTCGTTTGAACGACCTCTAACGTCGGACCAAGTCTCGATACGAGGTATCGAGTCTCATCCAAAAAATTGAAACTACTGTCTCCCCTCTCTCGGCTCGCGGTGTATCACGGGTTAGGCTTAGCATAACTGTAAGGAGTCCAACATCCATGCAAAGAATCTTGTTTGCGTCGCTGGCTCTATGCCTTTTCGCGGCGTCGGCTTTCGCGCAGACCAGCCGCGGCACGGTCAGCGGCATCGTCAAAGACCCGAACGGGGCGGCCATCGCCGGCGCGAATGTCACGCTCCTTAACACGGAGACGACCGTCTCCCGCTCGACCACCACCAACGAGGAAGGCTTCTACCGCTTCGACGCCATTGACCTCGGCAACCACACCGTGACGATCAGTGCCACGGGCTTCGGCGAGCTGGTCAAGACCAACGTCATCGTCAACGCCAACCAGACCTCGACCGTGGACGCGCAACTGGCGGTCGGCGGCCAGCAGATCACCGTCGACGTGACGGCCGAGGCCGGCGCGCTCCTGCAGACCGAGGCCCCCGTACGCGGCGGCAACATCTCGACGCGCCAGGTGTCGGAGCTGCCCTTCGCGGGTCGCAACCCGACGGCGCTCGCCCTGACGCTTCCGGGCGTCACGACCAACCGCACCGGCGTTGGCATCGGCACCTTCGTGATTAACGGCGCGCGCGGCCGGTCGAACAACTTCCTGATCGACGGCACCGAGAACAACGACATCTCGGTGGCCGGCCAGGGCCTCCAGATCACGAATCCGGACGCCATCCAGGAGGTCTCCATCCAGACCTCGAACTACGACGCCGAGTTCGGCCGCGCCGGCGGCGGCGTCATCAACACCATCACCAAGGCGGGCACCAACGAGTTCCACGGGACGCTCTCCTACCTTTTGGATTCGCGCGTCGACGACGCCACAACCAGTTCCGAGTCGTTCCAAACCTCCGTTCAGGAGAACGGCCTCCCGTTCGGCATCCAGAACATCTTCTCGGGCACCATCGGCGGGCCGCTCTACCTGCCCCGCTTCGGCGAGGGCGGGCGCTCCCTCATCGACGGGCGCAACCGGACCTTCTTCTTCGTCGCCTACCAGGAGGACCGCCAGCGCTATGTGGCGGGGGGGACGACGCTGACGACGCCGACGGCCGCCGGGCGGGCCACGCTTCAGTCGCTGTTCCCCGCGGGCACCAACCCGAACGTAGACGCGCTGCTCAACTTCACGGCCAACACGGTCGGCACCGGCGCCCCCTCCTTCGTCGCCCTCGGCGCGGCGCCGAATAGCACGGCGACCTCATCCACGACCTGCGACGCCAGCGGCAACGCCCCGGCCGGGAATCGGCCGTGCGTCCAGTTCGGCACCTTCGCGCTCGCCTCTCAGGTCATCGACACGAACAAGCAGGGCCAGTTCCGCATCGACCACAAGGTGAGCGACACCAACCAGTTGTCGGGGCGATTCATCTTCGACCGGTCGGACATCCCGAACGCCTCGCCCTCCTTCCCCGGCTTCGGCGCCGACCAGGTCGAGCGCTACTACAGCTTCCTCGTCTCCGACACGCACGTCTTCTCGCCGGTCTTCACCAACGAGATTCGGCTGGCCTACAACCGCATCCAGTTCCAGTTCCCGCTCCAGGACCCGGGCGGGCCGGCCGGCACCTTCCCCCGCATCGTTTTTAACGGCCTGACCGTTTCCTCGCTCGGCGCCAATCAGGCCTTCCCGCAGGGCCGCACCGCCAACAACTACGTCGTGCAGGACACGGCCACCTACGTCCGCGGCAACCACACCTTCCGCGGCGGAGTAGACTTCCTGCGGCAGATTTCGACGCAGGCCGCCCCCTTCGCCCCGCGCGGCATCTTCACCTACGCCGCGAGCACCGGGTACAACTCTTTAGGCAACTTCGTTGACAACTTCGGGGGCGGCGGCAACGTCCAGCGCGACTTCGGCAGCGCCGTCTACTTCCCGGCCCTCTACCGCACGGCCGCCTTCTTCCAGGACCGCTGGAAGGCCTCGGACTCGCTCACGCTCACGCTCGGCCTGCGCTACGAGTACTTCGGCACCCCCTTCAACACGCTGCAGACGCCGGCCTACACCGGGCTGTTCAACATCGACCCCGTAACTTTCACCGGCCCCTACAGCCAGCCGAACCAGGTGGCGGCCGACCGCAACAACTGGGCGCCCACCCTCGGCATCGCCTACTCGCCGGCCTTCACCGAGGGGCTCCTGGGCACCTTCTTCGGCGAGCGGAAGACGGTCATCCGGGCCGGCTACCAGATCGGTTACGACTCCTTCTTCAACAACATCGCGTCGAACGCCGCGACCTCCTCGCCCAACCTCATCGCGACCGTGCTCACTTCGCAGGCGACGGCCGCCGTCCCGCGCGGCCTGGCGAATTTCTCGGCGCAGGGGCCGACGGTGCCCAACCTCAACCCGCGCAGCGCCCAGACGCTGATCGCGCCCGACCTCGTCAACCCCTACTACCAGCGCTGGTCGGTCGGGATGCAGCGCGAGCTCGGCTACAACATCGCCATGGACGTCTCCTACGTCGGCTCCGGCGGGCGCAAGCTCTACATCAACGAGGACGCCAACCCGCAGGTGCGGCCCGAGCTGCGCGTCACGCCGGCCGGCTACACCGGCCCGACCAACTGCACGGTCGGCGCCAACATCACGGCGGCGCAGGCGACGCCCGGCTTCCCGGCCGGCAGCCCGTGCCCGATCACGGGCCGTCTGGACAACCTCCAGGGGACGCGGACGATACGCACCAACGGCGGGTCTTCGACCTACCACGCCGGGCAGCTTGAGGTGCGGCGGCGCTTCGCCGGCAACTTCCTGCTGACGGGCTCTTACACCTTCTCGAAGCTCATCAGCAACGCCGACGAGGTCTTCGTCGTCGGCGTCGGCCAGACCGCCCCGTCCGTCTTCGCCATCCCGGCCGTCTTCGGCGGGGACCGGCTGGACCGCGCCCTGTCGCAGAACGACCGCACGCACCGGGCGGCCTTCACCTACGTCATCGAGAGCCCGTTCTTCCGCGACCAGCGCGGCTTCGTCGGGCACCTGCTCGGCGGCTGGCAGCTCTCAGGCGTCACCACCTTCGAGTCCGGCCAGCCCTTCACGGTCGCCAACGGCCTCGACGCCGACGGCATCGGCGGCGCGCAAGACCGCCCGACCTACAACCCCGCGGGGCAGGCCGGCGTGCGTGCCGTCCCCGTCGTCAACAGCACCACGGGCGCCATCACCGGCTACGTCAACCCTGACGCGGGCGGCGCTACGATTGACCCGGCGACGGCCGAGTTCATCGTCAACCCGGCCTACATCATCGGCGCCTCGGCCAGCGTCCCGCGCGTGGGCAACCTCGGTCGCAACACCGAGCGCTCGCCCGGCATCAACAACTGGAACATGAACCTCCACAAGCGGACCCGCGTCACGGAGGGCACCTCCATCGAGTTCCGCACGGAGTTCTTCAACGTCTTCAACCACCCGCAGTACCTGACCGGCAGCGTCAGCCCGTTCTCGCCCACCGGCGGCCTGATCGTGACTAACGCGGCCAGCGGCGCCGCGGGCCAATTCCTCAACCCGAACACGGTGAACACGGACGGCGGCGGCCGCGTCATCCGCTACCAGTTGAAGTTCCTCTTCTAAACCGGCGGCACCCATGGGGCGCGACGCGCGTCAACGCCGGCTGACAACAACGCCCCCGCGGTCGAGAGATCGCGGGGGCGTTACACTCCGCGGCGTCGGCGACAGATTGACTTTGACTCCCGCGGGCGGACGGGCGGGCCTCCCGTCCGTAGGCCCGTCAAAGACTCTCCACAGGAAGGTCATGCAGCTCATGCCCAATACGAAGAGACGTTCTGCGCGCGCCGCCTTACGCGCGCCCGCGCGGGCCGGGCTGCTGCTGCTGGCACTCTCGCTCGCCGCCTTCGCGCAGCAGCGAGAGCAGCCCGCGGCGCAGCGGTCGGATGAAGAGGTCGTGAAGATAGAGTCCGCGCTGACGCAGGCGGGCGTCACCGTGCTCGACAGGCAGGGCCGTTTCGTCGAAGGGCTCAAGGCCGAACAGTTCGAAGTCATCGTCGACGGCCGTCCGCAGTCGCTCTCCTTCTTCGAACAGGTCGCCGCGGGCAGCCCCGAGGAGCGTGCCAAACTCGCGCGCGCGGGCGACGCGCGAGCGCGCGCGGCCGCTCGTCCCGGAGCCGAGCCACAGGCGCACGGCCGCGCAGTCATCTTCTTCCTCGACGACCTTCACATGTCTACGGAGAACCTCACGAGCGCGCGCAAGTTGATTCAGCACTTCGTGGACAAGGAGATGCGCGAGGACGACATGGCCGCCGTGGCGACGGCCTCGGGCCAGCTGGGGTTCCTGCAACAGCTGACGAGCAACCGCGACGTGCTGCGCGCGGCCGCCTCGCGCCTCAGGCCCTGGCCGCAGGCGGGCAACGACGGTCAGCAACCCCTAATGAACGAGTACATCGCGAAGGCCATCGAGGTCGAGAACGACCGCGGCGTGATGGAGACATACGTGCAGGTCCTGCTCAGGGACGGCATGAGGCGCCCCATGGCCGAGTCGCTGGTGAAGTCGCGCGCGCGCAACATACTCGAAGTGGCCACCGCGTTTACGAAGAACACGCTCCGCTCGCTCGACAGCATGATGCGCGCCGTCTCGCCGATGCCCGGGCGCAAGCTGGCCTTCTTCCTCTCGGACGGCTTCCTGCTCAACCGCAACGAACCCAGCGTGTCGAACGCGCTGCGCGACATCACGGACGCGGCCGTGCGCTCGGGCGTCGTCCTCTATACGCTCGACACGCGCGGGCTCGCAACCGGCGCCTGGCTCGACGCGTCGGCCGCTCCACCCTTCGACGGCACGGGGCGCCTCGAGCGCGCGGAGGCCGGGGCCATGACCGAGTCGCAAGAGCCGCTGCACATTCTCGCCGAGCAGACGGGCGGGCGCGCAATACTCAACACCAACGCGCAGGCAGCCGTGCTCGGCCGCACGCTCAAGGAGACCGCCGCGTACTACCTGCTCGCGTGGCGCACCTCGGCGGACGAGCAGCGCGCGGGGAAGCTCCGCCACCTGGACGTCAGGGTCAAGGGTCAGCCCGAATTGACAGTCCTCGTGCAGCGGGGCTTCCTCGAAGGCGCGGCGAGCGCCTCCGGGCGCAAGCCGTCGCAGCCGGCGAAGCCGGGCGGCGAGTTGAGCGCGGCACTCGCAGCGGCCGTCCCCGTGCGCGAAGTGCCCGCGTACCTTTCGGCCGGGTACGAGATGACGGAACAGGGTGAGGCGCTCGTGACCGTGCTCGTCTCCGTCCCCCTGGATGCGCTCGCCGCGGACGCGGCGGGCAAGGCGGCGGTCGAGGTCGCGGGCTACGTCGTCAATCTCGACGGAAAGGTCGGCGCGCGCTTCGCCCAAAAGCTCAGCGTGACGCCCGCGACGACGCCGGGGCCGGACGGGCGGGGCAACGTGCTCTACCGACACCGGGTGAAGGTAGCGCCGGGGCTGTATCAGGTTCGCGCGGCGGCGCTGGATGTTAACAGCGGGCGCGCAGGCTCGGCGAACGAGTGGGTAGAGGTTCCGGGCTTGAAGTCACGCGGTCTCACGCTCGGCAGCCTGACGGTCGGCGAGCGGCCGGCGGACACCAGCCAGCCTTACAACGTCGAGAACTTCGTCGCGCAGCGCAGCGCCGAGCGCCGCTTCAAGCGCGACACGCCGCTGCGCTTCATGACATACATCTATAACGCGCAGGGCTCGCCGCCCGACCTCGAGGCGCGGATCGAGGTGCTTCGGGAGAACGCGCCCGTCCTCACCTTCGACAATTTCAAGGTAGACCCCGGCGCGGACTTCGCCCGCGGAATCGCCTACGGAGCCGAGGTTCCGCTCGACACGCTCACGCCGGGCCGTTACGTCCTCCGACTCACCGTCACCAACCGCGCCCCGCAGGCCGACGCCTCGGCCCAAACTCTTTTCATAGTCGAGTAGGCGATTTCTGCTGTTGAAGAGCGAGAGCGCGGAGGAGGGCATCACGATGAGTGACGCCCTCCTTTTTTGTCGCGCCGTATCGCCCGCCATCGAGCTCGTCGATGGCCCGGCCGTCGCCGTCTCGCCACCGGCCTTGGCCGTTCGAGCGTTAACCGGACTCCTCAGGTAACCTGCCCTTTCAAACTCGAAGCATATATTTTCCCCGCTCCGCTTACAGGAATCGCGCATATGAAAGCGGTATGCCTCTCAAGCTTAAAACAATCTACCCAAGGTGGCCTTCTGCCGGGCGCCGATGGGTTGACGTTATCCCCGGGTCGGTTATACATCCGTTATAACTAATGTTGGAGGGGTAGGTGGGTGCGTAAGAACCTGTCGGCCATCGGCAACAGCCTCGGGAGCATCATCGAAAAGCCGATTCTTGAGTTGCTCAATATCACGCGCGACACCGAGCTCGAGGTTACGACGGATGGCTCTCGCCTGATTATCGAACCGGTGCGGACGGAAGAGAAGGAGGGACGGCGCGGGCGGTTGGGGGCGGCGACGAAGCGCGTGATGAAGAATCATGAACGGACGCTGCGCCGGCTGGCCGAATGAGCGCCTAGCCGGATATAGTCACGCGAAATCCCCTTTTCGGCGCACGTAACATGGGGAGATCATCGCGTGTCGTTCCTTCATGATAGGGGACGAAATTAGTATATGACTCTCAGGGCGTGGGCCAGTCTGTGAGTCGCCACCAGCAGGTGAGCGTCTCGTAGCAAGCCCGGCTTACTTGTGAGCTCACCGAGCGGGACGAATTGAAGTCCGGCGCGCGGGGCTCGTTCCGCTTCGACCTCCACGACGAAGGGGTAGACCACTTCGGGCGTAACGCCCGCGGTCGGGAAATACGCCCCGCCTAACTCCCAGACCAGACCGGCGTCGAGATCAAAATCCCGCCTTAACGCGCCCTTGAGGAAGGGTGGAATCTCGGACAGGTGTGTGACCGTCGGCGGGAGACGCCACGCCGGGGCCGCCGCCATGATTGAGCTCCCGCCGAATGTTTGGGCGGCCGGCAGGTCGCGGTGCTCGACGCCGACGAAGACGCCCTGCGCCGTTCGGAACGCCGGCAGGACGATCAGGGTGTTGTCGCTCAGGCGGGCGGGGCGCACGTATTCGAACCGCGCTTCGGCCAGCGTCCCGCCCGCCCGATCCCGCTCCTCGAAACTGCCCTCGTATAAAGAGAGGAACTGCGGCCGTGGGAGGGGCTCCGGCCGGCCGAAGGCGGCGCGGGTCGGGGGGGTAAGTACCTGCGCGGGCTCTGATATGGTGGGTGTATGCGGCTGGACGGATAAAGCGACGGGTGCCCCGATCCAGGGCCCGCAGCCCCTCCCGAGGTCGCGGAGCAGGCGGTAGATATTTATTTCGAGCCGCGCGTCGAACATCCCGCCGACGTGACACGCCCGCAGGACTTGGGACGCGTCCAGCTCGCGCACCGTCCCGGCGTCGGTGAACGGAGAGTAGTTGGGGAATGAGAGGCCGGCACGGCGGGGTCGGACTTCCACCAGCCGCGAGACGACGAGTTCATCGACCCCGCCGGGAGAGGTGAAGTAAGAGAAAGGGCCGCTCACGCCGATGATCTCTTCGGCGTCCAGACCGGCGCGCTCTCGCAGGACGCGGCAGACTTCCTCCTCCTCATCCCCGCTGGCGCCGACGATGGCGCTGATGGGCTCGGTGACGTAGCCGGAGTGGTGCGCGGAGTCGAGGCGCGGCCGTTCGGGGGCGGCGTTGACGATGGGGCGCGGGAAATCCTTCTTCGCGATGACGAAGATTTGTCCCGCGCTCTCGAACCAGGGCACCACGTCGATGGTCAGGTGGGGCCGTTCGACGAGTTCCATGACTTGCCCCGACTCTTTGTGTCTGTAGCCCTTGAGTCTGAGGAAGGTCGGCGCCGAGAGCGGCCGGCGCTGCCGCTCGAAGAGTTCCACCCCGCCGCCGGCGCGCACCTTCTCGCCGACGATCAGGTAGTTCGTCGGCGGGAAGGGCAAAGGGCTCCCGCCTAAAGCCGAAAGGTGGAACTTACCCTCGAAGCGGTTCTGTACGATCCAGGGGTTCCAGAGCGGGCGCGAGGTGACGATGCGCAGCCCGCGCGACCGGAACGCCTCCTCGAACTGCTGCTGAGTGAGGTAGGTGTACTCCTCAAGCACCTCGGTCGCCCAGTCGGCGCGGTAGTCCTTGCGGAGCACGAACTCCGCGGCCGCGCGCAGGGCGACCTCGTAACGCACGAAGCCCGGGCGCGGCGATACCATCCTGGTAAACGGAACCGGGCCGTCGCGGTTGACGCTGCTGCGCCATTCGCGCGCGAACAGCTCGAAGAGCGCCGCGGTGGAGAGTTCGACTACTTCGCCCGCCTCCGGGCCGTCGTCCGCGGGCAGGTCGAGGTGGACGCGCTCCGGCCCGTCGGGGATGACGAAATCCCTCACGATGATGACGCCGCCGGTTCTGAGCTGAGCCACCTGTCTGTCCAGGGTGGCGAGCACCCGCCCCGCGTCAAAGTCGTTGAAGCTCGTGACGTGGTGGAGCACCGAAGAGTCGAGGATGCCGTCGAGCGACTCGGGTGGGAAGACCATGTCGGAGATGTCGCCCACGACGTAGGAGAGGTTCGGGCGCCGGAACTCGCGCGCGGCGCGCTCGACCGAGACGGGGTTGATGTCCACGCCGACCAACTCAAGCCCGCCGTAGAGGCATGCGAGGTCGTAGGTGCCGCGCCCCGAGCCCGAGCCCATGTCGGCGATGCGCCCGCGCACCGGGAAGTGCGCCGTGGTGAGCGCCACCTTCTGCTGCATCGAGGCGTCCATGCCGGCAAAGTACGCCTCGTAGGCGGCCTGTGTGCCGCGGTGCTGCTTCTCGTATCGTCCGCTCTGGTTGGTCGAAGTCATCCGTTGGGCCGCCCGTTCTTCGGTCTGTGATCCGTGCGTCAGGGCCGACGCCGCATCGTGAACTTGTAGAGTTTCGCGCCGCGCGCGACAAGCGCCTGCGCGCCCGCGTGGAAGAGCCTCGCGTCGGCGCCGACGCCCGGGTCTTGAAACGTCTGAACTTCGGGCGCGTCTTTACGCCGCGAGAAGAGTTCGAGCGCGCCCTCGTCGGTGAGGTGCAGGACGACTCCGGTGTCGAGCACCGTGAAGTTGATGTCGGGCGCGGAGACGTCCGGCGTCACGCGCGAGTCGTAAGAGCCGAAGTCTTCCGCGAAGCGGAAGACTACACGGTCGTAACGCCCGCCCCGCGCCCCGACCGCCAGCAGCACGTTACGGCAGAGTCGGGCGTCGAGGAGCTGATAGCCTTCCAGCTCGCGCAGCCTCACCTGATGGCACACGCCCGGCGCGTGGAGGATCGAGGCGTAATACGCCCCCATTATATTCTGAACCGCCAGCCCCTCAAACATCCGCGTGGAGTTCATCATAACATTGGCCGCGGCCCTCACGCCGGGCAATACCCTGTCCCGCAGTTCCAGGAACTCGACGGCGAAAATCTGCTCCCCCTGTTTGACGTAGAGGCCGCCGCCACACAGCGCGAACTCTTCGCCCGCGAACGGCAGCGGCAGGTCGCGGTCGGCGGTCAGGTCGCGCAGGCGCGGGACGCCGCCGTCGATGTACGCGGCGACGAGGTGCCGCAGCCGCGGCGTCACCAAGACGAGCGCGTCCGCGCTCGGCTTCGCGAACCTCTCGCCGCCGAAGTGGACGGACGACCGCGTGACGGTAAGAAGCCCGTCGTGCCAGACGATCTCATCGTCGAACTCCCTGACCTCCGCGACCTCAAAGAGAGAGCTTCCGACGCGTCCGGACGGCGCGGGCGCGGCGAGCGCGACGGCGGCGCGCGCGTCGTCAGGCGGGGGCAGCCGCTTTCCCTCCTCGAAGACGGCCCTGTACCAGTCGAGGTAGGCGGGCGGGATGATGCTGAAGGGGAGGCATGACGCCGGGACGGTGACGCCGGGACAAAGCACGGAGACGTTTGCGCGCATCCTCGCGTCGAGCTTCTGCCCCGCGTCGGACAGTCCCTGCATGGGCGGGTAGTTGCCCTTGTAGGGGTGGATGCCGACGAACGTCTGGAAGGAGACGACGGCGAAGGAGAACCAGTCGGAGGAGGCTGTGAAGGAGAGCGCGTGCCTGTCGCGCACGCTCTCCATCAACGCCGCCGCGGGGAACGAAGCGGTCTGGTAACTGTCAACGTCTATGAAATAGACCTCGGAGAAGTCCTCCGCGACGAGAAAGTTCATCTCGTTCAGGTCAACGACGAGGATGCCTTTGGAGTGGACATGGCTCACGCCCTCCTGCATCCGCCGCACGAGGCTGAGCGCCGTCTCGGGCGTCAGGTTGTTGCGCCGGCGGAAGGCTCTCGGGAAGAGCTGGCAGAGCGCGTGAGACCTCCCGACCGCGCGCATCGAATAGCCCGCGACCCGATTCCCCGCGTCGAGGAGGACTGCGAGCGGGCGGATGATGTTGGGCAGCGTGAGCGCCGAAAGCTCCTGAAGCTTCGCGGGCCGGATGGCGCGCAGCGGGTCTGTATAGACCTTGTAGGCGTGCGCGCCCTTGACGTAGATCGAGCCCTCGCCGCCCTGCGCCCTGAAGTCGGACTTGGTCAAACGCACCTCTCCACCGCCCTGCTCGTAATAACGTGTCCCCACGGCCGCGCCTTTGAAGAGAGTGTTAAGGCCGGGGAAGACGGCTTTCAGCGTCATCTTCAACCTCCGAGGTGCAGCGCCGCCAGCGACAGGTCGTCCGCGTGCCGCCAGCCCTTCCGCCGACAGTCTTTCAGAAAGCCCTGCATGCGCCGCCCGACGAATGCGCCGCGCGTGTTTTTGAAGGAGACGAGTTCCGGCAGTACGGACTCCGCCGGGATAGACTCCGCCGGTTCCGGACGGAGGAAGGAATGGAGGCCGTCGGAGAGGAGCGTTACGAACCTGTAGCCGGCGGCGCTGACGGCGAAGACCTCCGTCAACGCGCCGCCTTCCGACATGCGCGCCGGGCGCAGCGGCTCTGCTGCCGAATCGGCTCGCAGTTGCGTGACCTCCTTACTCAAGAGCCCGGCGTCTCCGAGCGCCCGCAGACGCTCGGGCTGGTGCGCGTACGCGGGGTAGACGGGGTAGCCTTGAGGGTACGAGACGACATGCACGTCCAGCGCGCCTTCGGTCGTCTGTAGGCAGACGACTCCGTCACCCGTGCAGCCGACGACCAACTCCCCGCCGTGGAGGTGCGCCGTGAGCAGGGTGGCATCGACGGCCTGCGGCCGCAGGCCGAGCAGTTCGGCCCACGACAGCGCGAGGCCCGCGGCCTCGGCGTGCAGTTCGGTTAGCGAGTCTGCGGGCGGCCCGCCCGACTCGCGGAGCAGGCGCTCGGCGGCTTTGACCAGCAGCCGCGCCCCCACGTCCGTGTCGGGCGAGGACGAGCAGCCGTCGGCCAGGACGGCGTACGGGCCGCACGCCCCGCACGCGCCGGCGGCCGCGTAGTCCTGACAGACCTCGTGCGTCGAGCGCCTCCGGAGGGCGCTGTCGGCGTTCATCTGTCTCTCCCGTTTCAGAAGACGAGCGGCCGCGAGGCGCCGCCCGTGCCGAGCGCCTGCGACTGCG
>DAIRFV010000182.1:0-12027 GCA_036794905.1 Pyrinomonadaceae bacterium
GTCATACCCGCGCTTATAAAATCGTGTGTCAACGCGATATATTGCGATACGAAAATTGCCTCGTGACGAATAAGGTCGTGTGTGGCTCATCCCAAGAGACGCTTTAAGTTCCGAATGGGGACGAATGTCCGGATAACTTTGTGTCAGCGGGAAGGAGGGGAAGCATTCCTTGTTACAAGGGTGCGCAGTCGCTTGAGCGGGCGGACGGAGGCGTGAGGCACGAACGGAGGAGACTTTAAAATGACCTACGCACTGTGGATCATTCAGATATTGCTCGCCCTCATGTTTCTGTTCGCCGGCGGGACGAAGCTCGTCCTGCCGCCCGAGGTGCTGGCCTCGATGGGCTCGCCGAACCAGATACCGCTGCCGGGATGGTTCGTGCGCTTCATCGGCGTGGCCGAGGTGCTCGGCGCGCTCGGACTGATCCTGCCGGGGCTGCTGCGCATCAAGCCGTGGCTGACGCCGCTGGCCGCCGCCGGGCTGTTCGTCAACATGATCGGCGCGACGGCGCTCACGGTGGCGGCCGACGGGCTCGCGGCCGGTGTGATCCCGCTGGTGGTCGGGCTGCTCGCGGCGTTCGTCGCATACGGCCGTTGGCGTCTGGCGCCGCACCCGCGGCGACGTTAGATAATTCGGCGTTGAGCGAGCTGAGGACGACAAGAACTTTTAAGGGGAGGGCGAGATGACGACTGCCACAGCCGGGCGGCCGACGCTGCCGCATCCGATAATCACCTAGACATTAAGTTATGGGCTTTGGCGCAAAAGTCCTAAACCGGGGTGAGGCCGCAGGGTGGTCGCTCTAAATACAGTCAGGCCGTAGAGCTTGACTCGAAGAGCCGACAAAAAAGCTCGTTATCGGACTACGCGCTGAGGGGGTCGGGAGGTGGAGTCTTTTCGCCGGAAACTATCTCTCGCCCACCGATGAAAAAAACTCCCACATGGCATCCGTCGCGTTCACTGCTGTCGTCGGTGGGTCTGCCCGCCCGGCCCGCGCCAAGCCTCCGGGCCAGGCATGCCCGTGCCCCTCAAGCGTGTAGAGCCTCACCCCGCTTCCGCCTATGCATCCTGTGTAATCATCGACGATGACGCTGCCCCGCCTTACTTTCCTGACGCTGTTGGCGCACCGACCTCTATTTACCCAGAAGCTAATCGCCTCGGCGACCGAGCTATCAACTCTGGGGTTCCGGTCAACTCGTCGGGTTGGTTCGCCGCCTTCATACAAGACGTGTTCGTCCGCAGTTCCGTGAAAGGCCACCACGGAGACGGGTCGAACAGGATTGCACTTCTCGTAGTTGAGCGCCCCCGCGACCGGTGCGACCGCGGCGATGGTGTCGGACAATTCGCAGGCCAGCCGGTAACTCATCATCCCGCCGTTGGAGAAGCCCGTGACGAAGACCCGTCGGCTGTCAACGTTCAGCTCTTTTTGCACCTGCGCGATTAAAGAGCGGATGAACGAGACGTCATCGACGTTGTTCTCGTGAGCGTATCCGCAACAATTGCCACTGTTCCATGTCAGAAGACGATTCGGCAGCCTGCCGGTGCCATTCGGATAGATGACGATGAATTTTTCCGCGTCTGCCTTAGCCGAAAAGCCACTGGTTTCGGCAATCGCTTCCGCGTTCCCGCCCCCTCCGTGCAGCACGAAGACAACCGGCATGGGCTTTCCTCTGTGAGCAGACGGAGGCACATGTAGCAGGTAGCTCCGAACTCTTTCCCCGACGTTGATAGTCCTCTTGTGGTCACCCGGGGCTACACCTCGCTGGGTGACCTTAAAGTTTCTGTGTCTCCTTTGGGCAGAGGAAACGTGTTGCGCGGAGGGGGCGACTCCAACCACGCACATGGCGAGGAGAAGGATTTTAAGTTTGGTTCGCATCAACGACAGCTCCCGGCACACGCCTGCGCTCCACCAACGAAGGCGATGCCGCGCAACTCAAGCGCGAAGTTCAAACGGCGGCGTCAACGAATTCTGATCGCCGCGGGTGGGGCCGTGGGAAGCAGTCGGAGGTTGAGCGTGGCTCTCTTTCCGCCGATGACGACTGCCGTCGCGACCGCGTCCCCGTAACCCTTCAGCCTCACGTTGATGCGGTGCGTGCCGGGCGCAACTTGCGTGAAGGTAAAGCTCCCGTCACGGTCTGTCGTCGCGCGGCCCAGGCCCGCGACCGAGACGGCGGCGCCGGCGACGGGTCTGCCCGTCTTCGCGTCAACGACCACCCCGCTCAGTTGGCCTGTGCTCGGCGCCGCCGGCGCGGGTCGCGGCCTGATAACCCCGAACGGGACCGCGCGCCGTTCAGCCGTGTGGCTGCCGGCGTTCGTCGCTTCAACGGTGCGGCTGCCGGCGTTCGTCGCCTGCCCCACCCTCGCTCCGGGCGTCGCCGACTGATGCGTGTTGGCGCGCGGTTTTCCGCCGTTGGTGTTCGCGCGACCGCCGCTTCGCGCTTCGAGCGCGCGGTCGAGGAAGGGCGAGCGGATGCGCTTCAGACGAAACTCAAGCGAAGCGGGCACTCCCGCCTTGAGCGCGACACTTCGCGCGTTCGCCTCGTACCCGGCCTTCGAGACGAGCACGCGGTACGACCCCGGCTTGAGGTCGCGCAGCTCGAAGCCGCCCCGCCGATTCGCCAGCGCCGTGACGGCGCCGCCGCCCTGCGCCGCCGCTTCGACGACCGACACCTTGGCCCCGGCCAGCGGTTGGCTGTCGTTACCGACGACGCTGCCGCGCAGGATCGTGCCGGCGCCGCGGACGAGTAAGCGCGCGCCATGCTGCGCGGCGTTAGTCGTATCCCCCGGCGCGAACGCGACGCGCGACTCGCTGCTCTGCTTCGCGGCCACACGGACGCGCTCTAGCTTCGGGCGCAGGCCACTCCGGTAGATCGTCAACTGCTGCGCGCCCGCCGGGACGTTGAGAAAGGTGTAGCGCCCTGCGGAATCGGTTCGCGCCACGGCGAGCTTGTGCAGCGTGACGAGTGCGCGCGCGAGCGGCCGGCCGTCGGCTGCGCGCACCGAGCCTTTGAGCGTGCCCGTCCCCCCAGTCCCGCCCGCCTTCGACTCCTTGACGAAGACCGTCGAGGGCACGACGCGGAGCGGCGACGCCGCGGCGCGCGCGCCCGCGCCCGCCTTCAGCTCAAAGTCGGCCACGGCCGAGCGACCGCGGGGCAGGTCGAGCCGCGCCGTCCCCACCTTCGCGCCCGCCTTCGTCAGGACGAGGTGGGAGAGACGGCCCGCCGGGACGCCCTTCAACGTGTATGTGCCGTCGGCGCCGGTCGTGGTGCTCTGCCCCGACTCGGCATCCGTAACGTCCAGGCCCTCGACCGGCTCGCCCTCCTCCGTAACAACACCGCTAACCTCTTCGGTCGCCTCCTCCATAAGCGCCGACGCGCCCTCGTCTTCGCCTTCACCAACATCGCCGCCCGCGGAAGTCTGTTCCTCACCCGCGCCGCGCAGGAGGGCGCGCATCTCCTGAATCTTTTGCAGCATGCTCAACGACTCGCCCAGAAAGTCGTTGATGCTCGTCGTCAATTTTTTCTTCTCGCCGCTCTCTGCCACGCCTCCGCCCTCGTCCGTCGTCTCGGCGGCGGCAGCCTCTTCGGTCAGGCGCTCGACGGCGCTTTCAAGCTCCTGCCGGCGAGCGGTCAAATCTGAATCGGCCTGCGCTGTCTCCTGCGCCTGTTCGAGGCGCGCGGCCTTGGCCGCGAGGGCTTGCTTCAGACCTTCGAGGGCGCGTTTGAGCGCGCCGAGGCCCTGGGCGCTGCCGTTGCCGCTCGCCGCGAGCGACTCGGACTGTGCGATGAGTTGCTGTAGCGCCTCGTCGGCTTCGACGGCGGCCGCGGCCTCCCGGTCGCTTTCGGCCGACGCCCCTGCGTCCGCCGCCGGCGAGCTCTCGTCCGCGCCTGTCTCCGCGGGCGTTGGGATGTCGCTCTCGCCCGACGGCGGCGACGACCGTGCGCCTCTCGTCACTTCGCCGGACGGCGAGACGATGGCCTTATGAACTTCGCCGGCGAGTTTTTCGACCGCGGCGTTGAGGGCCGCGCCCGAGTCCGCGCCCGCTCCTTCCGCGCGCACGCCGCGCAGCTCGCCGCTCTCGACCGACACCACCTCTGCGTAAACCTGCGCGACCACGGGCGCGCCAGCCCCGCCGGGAGTCAATGCGAGCACGCCCCCGCGCACGACGAACTTCAGCCCACGCTGTCTGCCGAGCGCGGCGAGCTGTTCCACCCCGAGCGTGCCCGGCGTGGGCGCGCCCGGCTCGGCGCCGACCGCGCGCGGGAGTAAGTCCTTGTGCGCGGCGGCGAGCCTCTGCTGGAGCGTGCGCGCGAGCTGGCCGACGAGTGCGGGCGCGAGCGCGGCCCCGCTCTCGTCCTGAAAAGCCAGGACGCCCACCGCCACGACCGGCGACTGCGCCGCGCGCGGCGCGCCCACGCCGGCCCGCAGGCTCAGGCAGACGAAGATCAGGGCGACGGCCACGGCGACCAGCGGGTTGCGTTTGTAGCACATGTGCGACCTCATCACTCTTATCCTCTTCAACAACCGGCCATCCGGCGTGCCTCTCGTTCGTCATGCGCCGCGGGCGCGCGAAGCGGGCGCGCGGCTCCGCTACTGATTCCCGGCGGCGAAACTCTGCTTGAGGCCGGACGGCGGCCGGGCGTTGCAGTCCACCGTGAAGTTCTCCCGCTCGGACTTCTTAGTGCCGTTGGGCAACATCACTTCAAGCATCATCCAGCCGTTGAAGAGGGGTATTTTGACTTTGCCACCCGTCGCCTTGAGCGTGCCACCGGGGTCGTTTGCGGGCGCCTGTATGAAGCGCCGCCCGTTCACGGTTCTGGTTTCGCCGCGCCCAACGGAGACGTGCATCCAATCGGTCTTGTAATCGTGGTCGCCGACGAACCTATACTTAGTGCCGAAGGTCGCGTAGCCGCTCTCCGCGTTCGCCGTGATCCGGCCGCGGAAGTTGACGTAGACCGGGCAGGCCCTTCCCCTCGTCTCGGCCGGGTCGGCGGCGACCGACACGGACGTGAGCGGCGGCGGCGGCGGCGGCGTGCGCTGCGGCGGGTCGGGCGCGGGCTCCGGAACCGGCGTGCGCTGCGGCGGCACGTAGCCCGTCGGCGCGCAGCGGACGCGTGCGTGAACGTCTGTCGTCGCCGTGTAGCGCCGGTCTGGGTCTTTCCCGACGAGGTGGTCATCCTGGCACCACACCTCCAGGTCGGCGTCGTACGCCTTGAAGGCGACGAACTCGAAACCTTCCTGGAGGAGTTTGGCGCGGGACGAGCCGCCCTGCACCAGCCGTTTCAACTCGGCGTTGCACGCCTGCACGGGCGTCGAGACCGGGTTGTTCTTGGAGAAGAACTGGTTGTAGGTAGCAAGGTCGGGCCGGCTGTAGGTCGAGATCAACGGGTAGCGCCTCGTGGCCGCGCCGTGGTCGGGCGAGATGCTTCGGTTGTCGGTATCAACCGGCAACGTCATGGCGGTGCCGTCCGCCCTGCGAATCTTGGCGCTTTTCAGCCGCCACTTCTCGGCGCAGCGTCCGCGGATGCTCACCTCGTAGGCCAGTTTCCCTTCGAGGACGGTGTCATACGCCTCTTTATTCTTCGTGCTGATGACGACTATCGCCGGGTCGGGGGCGGCCGAGATTTCAAACCTCTGTGCGCGCGCCTCCGTCGCCAGCAGGACGAGCGGCAGCAGTACGTAGAGCAGCGCGTCGGGCCTTCGGCGGCGGCGGACGAGGCTGTGTTCGATAGACGGCGATGACATGGCTATCTCCTCTCACGTTCACAACTCTTCAGGCGCGGCAGTTCGGCGAGTGGCGGGGCGCGACGCGCGCCCGCCCCGCGCCGACCTCACAGGTTGTGCCAGGATTCGTTGTTGTCTTCCTTGGACTCCGCGACGACTTCGGTGGCGTCGGCGTTGAGACGGAAGGTGGTGGATTCGAGCGTGACGTTGTTCGGCAGGATGTCTTTGGCGTTGACCGAGACCCACCGCTCCTTGCCCGCCGCGATCGCCGGGAGCTTGACCTCGGTCGTGCGGCCGACGGCGACGCCGTTGATCTTGCGCACGGTCAGGCGCAGGACGCAGGGGCCGGAGGGCGCGCTGCCGACGTTGGCGACGCGGACGCGGAGCGCCTTCTCGCCGGCGAAGACGAACTCTTCGATGCGCAGGTCGGGTTTGCCCTGTCTGGCCCTGAGCCTGTCCGGCGGGGCGGGCATCTGCGTCTGGGCGCGCGTCTGCACTTGCGCGAGGGCGGGCGCGGCCGTGGCGGATGCGAGCAACAGGGCGGCGCCAAATAGTCTCAAACGGTTCATCATGTTCTCCTTTGGCGGCAGCGTACCTTTGGCTGCCTTCACTTGATAATGCGAAAGGCGGGCGCCAAAACTGTCGCCCCCGTCGAAGATTTTTTTTGCGGGCGCCTCGCGTGTGGTAAATTGCCGCGCACAAGCTGGGGAGGACGGCCGAAGATGACACGTTCTTCGACGCACGAAGTCACGGAATTGCTGGTCGCCTGGGGGAATGGCGACGAAGCGGCACTCGAACAGCTTGCCCCGCTCATTCACTCCGAGCTACACCGACTGGCACACCTCTACATGAGCCGCGAGCGCACGGGCCACACGCTCCAGACCTCCGCGCTCATCAACGAGGCGTATGTGCGCCTCATCGACTGGAAGACCGCGCGCTTCCAGAATCGCGCACACTTCTTCGGCGTGGCCGCGCAGTTGATGCGCCGCATCCTGGTCGATGTCGCGCGCCGCCGCCCGAAGGCAGAGGGCGGCGCCCCCGCGCGACACATCGCGCTCGACGACGCCCTCTCCGTCGCGCACGAGACGGACGCCGACCTCGTCGCGCTGGATGAGGCGCTCGACGAACTGGCCGAGTACGACCCGCGCAAAAGCCGCATCGTCGAGCTGCGCTTCTTCGGCGGACTCAGCGTGGAGGAGATCGCGGAGGTCTTGCAGATCGCCCCCGTCACCGTCACACGCGAATGGAACAAGGCGAAGGCGTGGCTCTACAACGCCGTGAACCGTGACGAGTAAAAACCGTGAACCGTGAACCGTGAACCGTGACGAGTTAAAAACGGTCTTTCTCTGGTCACGGTTGACGGTTCACGGTTCACGGCATTTTCCTTATGAACGCCGAGCGCTGGAGGCAGATTGACGAGGTCTTCGACGCGGCCCTCGAACTCGAACCGGGGGCGCGCGCGGGCTTCCTCTCCGAGCGTTGCGGCGGCAACGCAGAGTTGCGGCGCCAGGTCGAGGCGCTGCTCGCCGCGCACGACAAGGCGGGCGGGTTCATCGAGACCTCTGCGATGAAGGTGGCCGCGCGCGCGGTGGCCGGCGACACGCTCTACGCGAGGCTCGAACGGCAGATCGGCCCGTACCGCGTCCTCTCGCTGCTCGGCGCGGGTGGCATGGGCGAGGTCTATCTGGCCGAGGACACGCGGCTCGGCCGCCGCGTCGCCCTCAAGCTCCTGCCGCCGCCGTTCGTCTCAGACCCCGACCGCCTCCGCCGCTTCGAGCGCGAGGCGCGCGCCGCCTCCGCGCTCAACCACCCGAACATCCTCACCCTCCACGACATCGGGCGCGCCGACGGCACGCACTACATCGTCACGGAGTACGTCGAGGGCGGAACCCTGCGCGAGCGCCTGAACGCCGGCCGCATCCCCGTGGCCGAGGCCGTCCGCGTCGCGGCGCAGGTGGCCGAGGCCCTCTCCGCGGCGCACGCCGCCGGCATCACCCACCGCGACATCAAGCCGGAGAACATCGCCGTCAGGCCCGACGGTTACGCGAAGGTGCTCGACTTCGGCCTGGCGAAGCTGGCGGAGCTGCCCGTGGACGGGGCCGACCCTCTCTCGCCGTCGATGCGGACGCCGACGGGCCTCCGCATCGGGACGGTCAAGTACATGTCACCCGAGCAGGTGCTCGGCCACGCGGTGGACGGGCGCACAGACCTCTGGAGTCTGGGCGTCGTGCTCTACGAAGCGTTGACGGGACAGGCGCCGTTCGCGGGCGCGAACAAGGGGGTCACGTTCGACCTCATCCTCAACCACACGCCCGCGCCCCTGTCAGAGTTCGACGAAGAGCTGCCCCCGCAGCTCGATTCCATCATCAGCCGCGCGCTGGAGAAAGACCCGGAGCTGCGCTACCAGACGGCCTCCGACCTGCGCGCCGAGCTGAGGCGTTTGCAGCGCGAGCTGGAGCCGTTCTCTTCGCGGTGGGGGCGCGCGGTGACGCGCCTGCGGCGTCGTGCCCCCGCGCGCGGCGTCGGCTGGCCTCTGAAGGCGGCGCTCGCCGCCTGCGTGCTGGCCCTGACGGTCATCGGCGGGTGGCTTCTCTTCGCGCCGCGCGGCGCGCCGCCGCCGGAAGTCAGGGCGGCCGGCCCGAACTGGGCGCAGGCCAAATCGACGCATCTGACGAGCGGGGCCGGGCCGGAATATTCCCCGAGCCTCAACCCGGACGGCAAGTCTTTCATCTACGCCAGCCGCGCCGCGGGCAACTGGGACATCTACTGGCAGAGGGTGGGCGGGAAGAACGCGGTCAACCTCACGAAAGACTCCGCGGCCGACGACACGCGGCCGGCCTACTCGCCGGACGGCAACCTGATCGCCTTCCGCTCGGAGCGCGCGCCGAGGGGCATCTACGTGATGGAGGCGACGAGCGAAAACGTCAGGCGCCTCTCGGACTTCGGTTACGACCCTTCGTGGTCGCCCGACGGCAAAGAGCTGGTCATCAGTTCGGCCCCGTTCGCCGAGCCGACGACGCGCAGCCTGATCCCCGGCGCGCTGTGGGTGATCGACGTGGCGAACGGGGCCAAGCGCCAACTGACCGAAGGTGACGCCGTCCAGCCGAGCTGGTCGCCGAACGGCCACCGGGTCGCGTACTGGGGCGTCCAGCCGGGCGGCGGGCAGCGCGACATCTGGACGATTGCCGCGGGCGGCGGGGCCGCCGTGCCCGTCGTGCAAGACCAAGCGCTCGACTGGAACCCGGTCTGGTCGCCGGACGGAAACTACCTCTACTTCGCCAGCAACCGCGGCGGCAGTATGAACTTCTGGCGCGTCCCCATCGACGAGAGGTCGGGGCGGCCGGCGGGCGAGCCCGAGGCCGTCACGACCCCTTCGGCTTACAGCCAGCACCTCAGTTTCTCCCGCGACGGCAAGCGGCTGGCTTACGTGCAGAAGGTCGAAACACGAAACCTGCAACGGGTCGCTTTCGACCCCGCGGGCGGGAAGACTCTGGGCGCGCCCGCGGCCGTCACGCAGGGCGCCGTCCACGTCAGCGCGCCGGACGTGTCGCCCGACGGCGAGTGGCTGGCCTACAGTTCGCAGGGGGAGCGGCAGGAGGACATCTACCTTATCAGCAAGGACGGGGCGGCGCGGCGGCAACTGACCAACGACCACTTCTCCGACCGGTTCCCGCGCTGGTCGCCCGACGGCAGCCGCATCGCCTTCTACTCCGACCGGAGCGGTCGCTACGAAGTCTGGCTGGTCAGCCCGGACGGCACGGGGCTGCGGCAGGTGACGTACACTTCGGGGCAGTCGGCGGTCTATCCCGTCTGGTCGCCGGACGGCACACGCATCGCCTTCAAGCAGCGCGACCTCATGCCCTTCGTCGTCGAAGCGGACACGCCCTGGCAGGCACAGACGCCGCCCCGACAACTGCCTCCACTTGAGAAGGATGGGGGCGGGCATTTCTGGCCCTGGTCATGGTCGGCGGACGGGCGACGTTTGGCCGGCTGGTGGGTGGATCAGGCGGCCTCGAAGACCTACGTCTACTCATACGACTTCGAGACGCAGGGCTACGAACGGCTCACAGAGTTCGGCAACAACCCCGTCTGGCTCCGCGACGGCCGGCGCCTCCTGTTCCACAGCGAGGGCCGCATCTACTTCGCCGACAGCGTGACGAAGAGAGTGCGCGTGGTGCTCTCCGTCCCGCCATACGAGGCGCAGTCCGCCGCCCCCACGCAAGACGACCGCACACTCTATTTCACGTTACTGCAGGCCGAAGCGGATGTCTGGCTTCTGAGCCTCGATTAGCAACACCCCCGCGGTCAGTACCTCCCCTTCATCCCCGCGCCGTCCTCTAAATCCAGTTACTCTCGCGGCGCACGCCACAACCCCGTAAAAAAATCTTCGGCGCGGACGATAGTTTTGGCCCCCGCCTTTCGCATTACTTGTTGAAGGCGGCTTCGGCGCCGCCCCGACTTTGCGGGAAATTCAAACACCGAGGCCAAACGGGCCGACGTTCATCTAATTGAGGAGACGAAGAAATGACCGGAACGATGGGTACTCAAACGTGCGAGACGAAGGCGAAAAGCACGCGGCGCACGTGCAGGGCGGCGCTTCTTAACCTCGCATTGGCGGGCGCCGCTACGCTCGCGCTGACCGGCGCGGCCCTCGCCCAGAACGAGAAGTCGAAGGGCGTCTACCGCATCCCCTACGAGAACGGCACCGACGTCAAGGTCACGCGCGACCACACCAAGCACACCCCTGCGGGCCGCCTCGACATGGTCGGCACGGGCGCGGCGGGCGGCGAGTACAAAATCGTGGCGGCGGCCGACGGCACCGTCCGCTTCATCGAAGACGGCTTCAGCGCGCAGGTGCAGAACGACGACGACGACGAGACCCCGAACAAGCCCTGCACCAACAACTACGTCTGGATCGAGCACGCGAACGGCGAGTGGACCAAGTACTCGCACATGCAGAAGGACTCGACGACCAAGAAGGCGAAGATTAAGGTCGGGCAGTTCGTCAAGGCCGGCACCTACCTCGGCGACGAGGGCAAGGTCGGGTGTGCCAGCGGCGACCACCTCCACTTCGAGGTCGGCGTGCCGCGCGCGACCAACCCCGTCTCGGAGGTCGGCGGCTTCCTCGCGGACAACTCCGGCAGCAAGCGCAACCGCGTCCCGCGCATCTGCAACATCTCGGGCGGCGTCTTCAAGAGCGGCGAGACCTACAAGGCCGAGAACGTGCCCGGCAACCTCAAGCCCGGCTCCGCCGAGGTCGCGCGGCACGGCCTCGCGGCCGAAGACTACCAGTGCCTGTTCGACCAGGCCGTCAACGCGGACTACCGGCTCGAATGGGTGGACGGCTTCAGCGTCAACGGCAAGCTCTACTTCAACGTCATCTACCGCCCCGACAAGACCGGGAACTGGTCGGCGTCGCACAACCTGACGGGCGCGCAGTACCAGGCCGAGTTCGACAAGCGCAAGGCCGCCGGCTTCCGCCTCAAGCAGGTGGACAGCTACCCCGTAGGCAACCAGATTCGCTACGCGGCGATCTTCGTCAAGGACGGCGCCCCCTCGGGCGCGGCCTACCACGGCGCCACCGCGGCCGAGCACCAGAAGAAGTTCGACGAGCTGACGGCCGGCCCCTGGAAGCCGAAGAACATCTCGGTCGTCTCGCTCGGCGGCGAACGTTTCTACACGGCGCTGTACGAGAAGGCCGGCGCGGGCGGCAGCTCACTGGCGAAGTCTTTCCTCACCCCGGCGGAGTACCAGAAGCTGTCCGACGAGAACAAGGAGAAGGGCCGGCAGCTCGCCTACCTCGACGCATACGAGCACCAGGGCCAGCCGCGCTTCTCCGCCATCTGGAACTCCACCACGCAGGGCGCATACAAGGCTCGGCACGGCCTGAGCGGGGGCGCGTACCAGCAGGAGTGGGAGGACGCTTTGCAGGGCGGGCTGCTGACCCGCGTCATTACGGGTTACGAGGACGGGAATGCGGTTCGCTACGCCGCCGTCTGGCGGAAGTAGTTTAATTCGACCCGGCGGCCTACGGCCGCGTTTGAAAGACGCGAGGGCCTGCCGACTTCAAGAAGTCGGCAGGCCCTCGCGTTACATAACTCTCGCGGGCGCGCACTGCCGCGGGCTCTACGCCGATTTGATGACTGAGGTCGCGTGAACTCAGAGAGCGTTCAGGAAGGCCACAAGGTCGGCCCGCTCCTCGGCCGAGAAAACGAAGCCGAGATGGGTCTCGTAGTGGCGCACCACGTCCGCGAGCGTCGCGGCGGTGCCGTTGTGGAAGTAGGGCGCGCGCGCGGCCAGCGCCCG
>DAIRFV010000020.1:0-4892 GCA_036794905.1 Pyrinomonadaceae bacterium
GAGCGCCTTGGCCTCGATCTGGCGGATGCGCTCGCGCGTCACGTCGAAGTTCTTGCCGACCTCTTCGAGCGTGTGCTCCTCGCCCGCCGGCCCGAGCCCGTAGCGGAGCTTGATGACGACCTCTTCGCGCGGGCTCAAGGTCGCCAGCACGGCGTCCGTCACCTGACGGAGGTTGGTCGTGACGACCGAGTCGGCCGGGCTCACACGCGACTTGTCCTCGATGAAGTCGCCGAGGTGCGAGTCCTCCTCCTCACCAATCGGCGTCTCCAGAGAGATGGGCTGCTGCGCCAGCTTGAAGACGCTGCGCACCTTCGGCACCGGCATGTCCACCTTCGCCGCGATCTCTTCGGTCGTCGGCTCGCGGCCGAGTTCCTGCACGAGCGCGCGGCTGGTGCGGATGAGCTTGTTGATGGTCTCGATCATGTGGACGGGGATGCGGATGGTGCGCGCCTGATCCGCAATCGCGCGCGTCACCGCCTGGCGAATCCACCACGTCGCGTAAGTGCTGAACTTGTAGCCGCGGCGCCACTCGAACTTGTCCACGGCCTTCATCAACCCGATGTTGCCTTCCTGAATCAGGTCGAGGAACTGGAGCCCGCGGTTCGTGTACTTCTTCGCGATGGAGACGACGAGGCGCAGGTTCGCCTCGGTCAGCTCGCGCTTGGCCTCCTGCGTCTCGGCCTCGCCCGCGACGATGGACTGGTGCGTGCGCTTGATCTCGACGACCGAGATCGAGTGCTCCTCTTCGAGCTTCTTCAGGCGGCGCTTGGCCGCGAGGAGCTGGCGCTTGTACTCCTTCTCGGCCTCGGGCTTGATGCGCTTGTTCTCAAGCTTGTCCGTCAGCTTCTTGATCTCGCGCTCGGCCGAGCGCACCTCCTTGTGCGCGACGGCGATGGCGTCGATCAGGCGCAGGCGCGCCGACTCCTTCAGGTTGAGGTTCTTAATCTCCTGCGAAATTTCGAGGCGCGTGCGCGCCACCTTGCGCTTGAGGCGCAGGAGCTTCTTCGTCGGCTTGCCGCGCGTCAGCTTCTGCTCGGCGGCGAGCTTCTCCCACTCCTTCAGGCCCTCTTTGAAGTGCTTGCGGATGTTCTCGACGCCTTCGAGCGTCCACTGCAAATACTCGTCGGCCTTGTCCTCGGCCTCCGACACGTCGGCCTGGTCGGAGAAGTTGACCACGTCGCGGATGCTGAGGTGGCCGGACGCCAACTCCTCGCCGATGCGGATGAGTTCCTTGACCGCGATGGGCGAGCGCGAGATGGCCTTGTGGGTCTTGATCTGGCCGCGCTCGATGCGCTGCGAGATGGAGACCTCCTGCTCGCGCGTCAAAAGCGGCACGGTACCCATCTGGCGCAGGTAGACGCGCACGGGGTCGGCCGACTTCTCGTCCTCGCCCGCCGAGAGGTCGAGGTCATCGACCTCGTCGAGCGTGCCCTCCTCTTCCACGTCGGTCGCCAGCGAAGCGACCTCCGAGATGAGTTCTTCGTCCGACTCGACGGCGCCGATGGTCGCCGCTTCGAGTTTCTGGAGCACGTCGTCAATATCGCGCTCGGATACGGGGTCGCCCGAAACGACCTCGCCGTAGCCCTCATAGAATTTTTCGCCGCCGGTCTCCAACAAGTCCAACCCCTGCTTCTTCATCTTCTCGCTCAAATCTCGGCCCCCCGTTCAGACGCCTTAGCCGCGGAAAGCGTCTCATACGTGGCTTCGGACATTTAAGTTTCTAACACACGCCGTCGGCCGCCCCACCCCGCACACAATTAAGTCATTGATGCGAGTGACATTAGATGTTTGACGCTCTTTTCCAGTTGTACTCGCGCCTCCGCCCCGGCGACGAGTGTTAAAGGGAGGTTCAAACACGGACACGCCCCTGAGATGCAGCCGACAACGCGCCGGTTCGTTTGCGCGGCGCCAAATCCGAAGCCCTAACCGAAGAAATAGCATAATTTACCTATATATTCCAGCCGTCGGCGTAGAATGGCCTTTTTTCCAGATAAACTAGACGCTTTCGCCGGCCGTCGGTTCCCCGAATCGCCCCGGGAGGGGGTAAAATGTCAGAACCGCCTGCGGTAGCGTGCAAAAAGGTGAAATGTCGAACCTCGGAACACGAACGTTGAGAAGATAACCTCGGAGTGTTCTCCTCGGAGGCTCAATCTTCGAGAAAAAAGGTGAAAACGTCGCTCTGTGAGGTGGAGCTTTCGTCCCCGGGGGCGGAGAGTTTGTGCTCGGAGGGCGGGCGTTCGCGTCTCAGGCCGTGTCGGCGAACCTACGTGCGTCAAATCGGCTCAAAAAATGGCGTGGGTTTGTGATAAAAAAGGGCTGGCTCTCTTTCTTCCGGCGAGACAGGGGTGATTTCCGGGGCGAATATGGTGACAACGGCTCTGCTGATCTTCTTCTGGGCGGTGGTGCCCGGCCTGATAACGGGCTGGATGCTCAGGGAGCGCGGGCGGAGCTTCCTCCCGGGGCTCCTTTTGGGGGCGCTCTTCGGCCCGCTGGGCATCCTCGGGGTGCTGACCTTTATTTATGTCGCAGACCGCAGGCGCTCCCGAGGTCGTGGGCACGGGCGCGGGCACGCCGTCCGTGTCTTTTATGACATCCCGTTGGTCGGGCGGCTGCACGTCTCGACCGTCTGGGCGCTGGCCGGGGTGGCGACCTTCCTCTGCCTCTGGATGATCGGCGGCATCAGCTACGAGGTCTACCGCGCCGAACTGAACACCGCGACCGCGCCCGGACAGGCGCGGCAGACGGCGGCCGAGCCCACACAGCCCAGGGCACTCCTGCCGACGAACACCCCTTCGGAGCAGCAGACGGCAGGGACGCGGCCGGCAGACCAGTCACAGGGGAATCCCGTCAATCAGGCGCGCTCGGCGCTGCTCGGCAACTTCTCGGGCCAGCCGGGTCAGCCCGCATCCGGGCCGCAGCCACCGGGCAACTCTGCGACGAGCTGGCAGCCCGCGCCGCCCGCCGTCGGCACCGCCACGCCGCCCGTGCCGGGCGCGCCCCCTCCGGCCGCCAACACGCCCCAGCCGACGAACGCGCAGCCCGCGCCGCAGCCCTCGAAGGCGCCCGCGGCGTCGCGCCCCGAGGCGGTCGCGGAGGTGACGCGCGACCTCGCCTCGCGTGGGCACAGGGTGCACGCGGCCGTGAGCGGCGACCCGCAGACCGCGACGCTCTCGCTGACGGGCGCGACGCTGACGCGCGAGGCGGGCAACCATCTCCTCGGCAACGGCCGCCTCCGCGGCGCGCTCAGGGCCGCGGGCGTCCGCATCGTCGTGTTGATGAACGGCGAGCAGAGCTGGACGTACATGCTCTGAAGGCCCCTGCCGATTTGGTTAAAGCCATCAACCATTTCGTCACCCCCTGACGACGCACGGCCTGAGCCACCGCTTTTCAAACGGAGTAATTTGGCCGAAAACGTCGAACGTGTGTGACGCGCGCGGCCGCGGGCGACGTGGCACGCAGGTTGTTTAGCTTAATCGTGTCTCGGAACCGAGACTGGTTACGGTGCCGTTGCGCCGGCAACCACAAAGTCGGGGCCCGGCTGTGAAGGGGAGAGCGCAGCCGGGCCTCAACTATTTTTTGGCGGCGCTCAAGGGTTTGGGTTTTAGGGCGAGTGGGGGATAATGCTCGGCATGACCGCTGAACTGCCTCAGAAGAACGAGAACGGCCAGACCGTCCTGGTCGTCGACGACATGAGCGACAACCTCATCCTCATCAGCCTCTCGCTGCAGGACATGGGCTACCGCGTCGTCACCGCCACGAACGGCGCCGACGCGCTCAACGTGGCGAAGCTGGCGCGCCCCGACCTCATCCTGATGGACATCGCCATGCCGCAGCAGGACGGGCTCGCCGCCACGCGCCGCATCCGCGAGGAGGAGGCGCTACAGAACGTCCCCGTCGTCGCGCTCACGGCCTTCGACACCGACGGCTTCCGCCAGGCGGCCCACGACGCGGGCTTCAACGGCTACCTGACCAAGCCCATCGACTTCGACCGCCTGCGCAACCTCATGGCCAAGCTGCTCGCGCGCCACAAGGGGAACACGTCGCGGCTCTGAGCGTGTACTCCGAGCGTGTACGTCGTCAGTCCCACCCGCCCCGGCCGAGTCCGCGCGCTCGCATCCGACTTCGAGACGCAGCCCGCGTCCGTCTTTCTTAAAAAGGAGAGTGAGAATGAACAGAAGGCACTACCTTTTGACCGTAGCCCTGTCGCTCGCGGCCGGCCTCGCGGGGCACGCGCTCTACGGCTCGCTCGCCGCTCTGCCGGCGGCGCACGCGCGCGCCGCCGCCGAGCCGAGGCGCGAATCGCAGTGGGAGTACTGCGCGGTCGTGAAGGCGCAGGGGCCGCCGACGCCGCGGCTCTTCTTCTGGATCACATATTTTAAGGACGAGGGGATAAAGATTGAGACGGTCGAGGCTACGCTCGGCGGCAGCTCGTACGCGAAGGCCGTCGCGAAGCTCGGCACGGACGGCTGGGAGATGGTCGGCGAAGGCCCGCTCGACATACGCCCCGACCCGCGACCCGGCGCCTCCGCCAACGCCCCCACCGCGCTCTTCTTCAAACGGCGGAAAAACTGAAGAAGAGCGTGAACCGTAAACCGTGAACCGTGACAAGAGAAGAATCGTCTTTCCCTTGTCACGGTTCACGGTTCACGCTTTTACTTCTACTTCTTGCCGCCCTGCTGACCGGTCGGTTTGAGCTCGTCCTCGACTCCGGCGGCCTTCTCATCAATCTGCTCGACGCCGCCTTTGACCGCGCCGATCAGCGCGCCGACGCCCGCGCCGACGAGAATGTCGCCCGCCGCGTCTCTGACCTGGCTGAGGATCGAGCGCCCGCCTTTCTTAGAGCCGCCTTTCTTAGAGCCGCCCTTCTTCGAGCCACCTTTCTTGGCCCCGCC
>DAIRFV010000020.1:4992-10022 GCA_036794905.1 Pyrinomonadaceae bacterium
TTCTTGGCCCCGCCGCCTTTCCTGGCGCCGCCCTTGGTCGCGCCGCCTTTCTTAGCGCCACCCTTCTTGGCCCCGCCTTTGGACGCTCCGCCCTTCTTGGCTCCGCCCTTCTTCGCGCCGCCCTTAGACGCGGATTTCTTGCCGCCTCCGCCGCTGCCCTTCTTGGCCCCGCCCTTGCCGGCAGACTTCTTCGCGCCGCCCTTGGCGCCGCCCTTCTTTGACGACTTCTTTGAGGACTTCTTGGAAGCCATTCCCTTTTCTCCTCCTTCGCTTGATCTTCTGTACAGCTCCATAAACTTGTAGCAAATGGCGTCGCCGCTGTCATCAACTTTTCTTGCGCGCCCGAATCAAAAATCCGAGCGCGCGCAGGCCCGCGTAAGTTAACGCGTGGCCGAGAAACTTGTTGACTCGCCGCGCGGCGGCGTCAAGAATGTTGCGCCGTCGGGCGCGTCCCTGCCCTGCCCTTCCACGGCGCGGCGCGACACCTTCCTTGCGTCGAACGGAGCCGCGTGAGCAGGAAAGAGTTTCACTACCGTTGGCAGTACGACCTGCGCGCGAGCCCGCAGGCGCTCTGGCCGCTCGTCTCCGACACGAACCGCTTCAACCGCGACGCGGGTCTGCCCGACGTTTCCGCACAGGCCGGGTCGGAAATTAAAGGTGGCGTCGCACGCCGACGCCTGCGCCTGACGAAGCTCGGCGTCGGCGTCGAGTGGGAGGAGGAGCCGTTCGAGTGGGTGCGCCCCTACCGCTTCGGCGTGGTGCGGCGCTACCGTTCGGGGCCCGTCTCGGAGATGCGCGTCGAGGCCGAACTCTCCGAGCGCGAGGGCGGCGGCACGCGCCTCGTCTACGACGTGCGCGTGCGGCCCCGCGGCGCGCTCGGCCGCGCGGTCATCCGCCTCCAGGTCGGCCGCGTCAGCGCGCGCAAGTTCGCCGAGGTCTTCCGCCGCTACGACCGGCTCGCCCTCGCCGGCCAGGCGCAGAGCGTTGACGAGAGCCGCACGGTCGGACTCGGCGCGGGCGTGCGCGCGTTGATCGACTCGCTGCGCGACCGGCTCGTGCGCGAAGGCGCGGACGCGCGTCTCGCCGCGCGCCTCTGCGAGACGGTCGCGTCCGCCGACGAGATGTCGCTCGCGCACCTGCGCCCTTACGCGCTCGCCGACGCGTGGGGCGCGCCGCGCCGCCAAGCGCTCGAACTGTGTCTGAGGGCGACGCGCGCGGGGCTGCTCGACCTGCGCTGGGAACTGCTCTGCCCCGACTGCCGCGGCGCGCAGCAGTCGGCCGGCACGCTCCGCGACGTGCGCCCGGATCAGCACTGCGCTTCGTGCTCGATAGACTTCACCGTCGATTTCGACCGCTCGGTCGAGGTCGTCTTCCGCCCCAACGCCTCAGTCCGCAGCGTGGTCGGGCGCGACTTCTGCGTCGGCGGCCCGCAGGTCACGCCGCACGTCGTCGTCCAGCAACTCGTCCCCGCGGGCGAGTCGCGCACGGTCGCGCCGCTGCTCGAAGAGGGGCGCCACCGCCTCCGCACCGGCGCGGGCGACGACGCACGCACGCTCCTCGTCTCGGCCTCCGGTTCGGAAGCGTTGACGTTCGGCGCCGACGAAGTTGACGAAGAAGAACTGGCCGTCTCGACTCACCCCGTCATCAACCTCCGGAACGACACCGGCGACGAACGGCTCTTCCGCATCGAGCGCGAGGCGTGGGGCGGGCAGACGGCGACGGCCGCCGAAGTCACCGCGCTCCAAGTCTTCCGCGACCTCTTCGCCGCGGAGGCGCTGCGCCCCGGCGACCGCATCAACGTCGGCCAGATGGCCATCCTCTTCACAGACCTGCGCAACTCGACGCGCCTCTACCGCGAGATCGGCGACGCCGTGGCCTTCGGCGCCGTGATGAGCCACTTCGACGTGCTGCGCGAAGAGATCGCCGCCGAGGGCGGCTCCATCGTCAAGACTCTGGGCGACGCCGTGATGGCCGTCTTCCCCCGCCCCGCGCCCGCGCTGCGCGCCATCATGAACGCGCAAGGCCGCCTCGCCGCGCCGCCCGAGGGCGCGCGCCCGCTCACGCTCAAGGCCGGGCTCCACGCGGGCGCCTGCATCGCCGTCACGCTCAACGAGCGGCTCGACTACTTCGGCTCGAACGTCAACATCGCCGCGCGCCTCGAACCGCTCTCGACCGGCGAGGACTGCGTCATCACCTCCGACGTGCGGCGTGACCCGGAGGTCTCCGACTTACTCGAAGATCCCTTAAGCGGACTCGCGGCCGAGCCCTCGGAGGCGACGCTCAAGGGCTTCGACAACGAGAACTTCCGACTCTGGCGCGTGAGGCGAAGCGGCGTCTAGTCCGAACGTGAGGCAGGGCTCAGGAAGCAGGAAGTAGGAACGACGAACTGAAAGCCAGTTGCATTCAGTTCGTCGCTGATTGTTCCTACTTCACCGTTCCTCACAAGCTATCTCGACCGTGGGAGGTTACATGACGACCTCGACGACGACCGTCGCCCGACCCGCGACCGAACGCCCGCGGCGCCGCGGGCGCCGGATTAAGTACAGCGCGGTTCTCATCATCGTCCTGCTCGCGTGGGCGGCCTTCGACCTCTACGCGCCGCGCCGCACCACGATGCGCGACTTCGACGCCGACGAGGTGGCGCGCCTTGAGACGGCCATGTGGCGCTCCTACTACTCGCGCCAGCGCGTCAAGCTCTTCCGCGAGCTGGCCGGGCTGCTGCGCACGCAGTACCGACTCCCCTTCCTGCGCTCGAACGCCGTCGCCTACAGGGCCACCCGGGCCGCCTTCGTCTTCAAGGAGGGGCGCTCGCGCGCCGACTACGAGCGCGCGCTGCCCGACCTCGTCAACTTCTACGCTTCAGTCCGCGCCGTCTCCGACACGGACTTCGACGTGGGGCGCGCCGCGCGCCTCGAACTCGAATGGTGGGTCGTCCACCGCGAGCGCCGCCGCCACGCGCCCGGCGACTTGGAGCGCGCCCTCGCAGACCTCCAGGCCGAACTCTTCCGCGTCCCCCCCGGGCGCCTCGCGGAGCACGCGCGCCTCCGCGCCGAGGCGATGGAGATACGCGACACCAGGGCCGACGCGGGCGGCGTCAACGAAGAAGACTGGCGCAGAATTGACGAACTCCTCCACGGCTCTTGGCGCTCGCTCCACGCGGCCGTCAACCCTTAAACGCCGCGCCTGACCCGGCACCACGCCGTTGACAGCCGTCTTACTCGGGCATAATCTTCCCGCGTCATTTCCGCCGACGACCGCCCTCGCCCGAGACCCTTGCCTGAAATCAGTCTCGCCGCAGCCGCCGACTCTCTTTCCAAAAGGGTGAATAACGCCTGAGGAGGTTTCTCAATGTTAAGACTCACTTTTGGCTCGGAGACACAACTGCTCGGCAGGGTGGGCGACCTACAGTGTTCCGTCTGTAACGCCAGGCGCCCCTTCGACTCGGCCGCGAGGTACGGCTACTTCGAGGTCGCGATGCTCGGCGTCACCGGGTTCACCGCATATTCCATCAGGTGCCGGGCGTGTGAAACCTGCTGGCCGCTGAGCGGCAAACAGGCGAAGGCGTTTAAGAAGGAGGGGCTGCTGGCACAGCCCGACGTGCCGCCGTTGCGGAGGTTCGGCCTGCTGGCGGCGGCGGTCGTCATCTTCGCGCTGATTTCGCTCAACAAGTTCGGGCCGCTCGTCACCGCCGGCTCACTGCTCGCCGCCGTCTCCGTCTTCGCGCTGCCGGGCGTGGTCAGGGGGGTGCGGAGGAAGGGGCTTAAAGCCTACACGAAGGAGACGGTTGCCGCCGACCGTCCCGTCTCGCTCTTCGAGAGCGTCGGCGGGATTCCGGGGGAGAAGACGACGAAGCGCGGCCTCTACAGCAAGTGCCCGGCCTGCGGACTGAACAACGCCCCGACCGACGAGCAGTGCGAGCGATGCGGCGCGGCGCTCGCGGCGCGGCGACAACAGCCCGGCTAGCGGACGTTTCCACCCTGCCGTCCAGTCTTTTAACGTTGCGGCTCGTTGATCCAGACGGGCTTGGCGTTGCAGCCGGAGCCGTCGCTGCGCCAGCGCGGGCACGACCAGAAGAAACTGCCGGCGGAGGTGGGGCCGCGCTTGAGCATCGGCGTGTTGCAGAGGAGACAGGGCGGGCCCGCCTCGGGCTCGGGGCGCGGCTCTTCGAGCGCGCCCTTTTCGTCGAACCAGCGCGCGCCGCGGCAGTCCGGGTAGCGCGCGCAGGAGAGGAACGGGCGCTTGCCCTTCTCCTTCGGCAGGCGCAGGCGCATCGCGCCGCCGCAGGTCTGACAGGGTGTTTGCACGAGCGCCTTGCGCTGCTTCGCGTTCTTCGGCGCGTCGCTCAGGTAGCCGCACGCCTCGCGCCCCGCGGAGCAGGCGAGGAATTTTCCGGCCGCGCCCTCGCGCTCGATCAAAAAACCTTCGCGCGACTCCTTCTTACACTTCGGGCAGTCGAGCGCGCCCTCGGGTCTCGGAATCTGGCGCGCGGGCGCCGAAGCCGCGGCGGGGCGCTCGACCTCGGAGCCCGCGATCTGCCCGACCAGCTCCGTGACCATCGAGCGCACCTCGACCATGAAGGCGTCGAGCTCGTACTCGCGCCGCGCCATGCGCGAGAGCTTCTGCTCCCAGCGGCCGGTCAGCTCGGCCGACTTCAGGAGCGGGCTCGGCAGCATCTTGATGAGCGCCGCGCCCTTCGCCGTCGCGACGAGCGACTTCTTCTCGCGCGTGACGTAATCCCTCTTCAACAGCGTCTCGATGATGGAGGCGCGCGTCGCCGGAGTCCCGAGCCCCGCCTCCTTCATCGCCAGGCGCAGCTCCTCGTCCTCGACCTTCTTGCCCGCCGTCTCCATCGCGCCGAGCAAACTCGACTCCGAGTAGCGCGGCGGCGCCTTCGTCTGCTTCGCCTGCGCCTCGGCCGACAGAACCTGGGCCGGGTCTTTCGCCTTGAGCGGGGGCAGCTCGGCCGACTCCTCTTCCTCCTCCTCGCCCGGCTTCTTCGCGCCCTCGTCGGCCGCGCGCCCGCCGCCGCG
>DAIRFV010000020.1:10122-46087 GCA_036794905.1 Pyrinomonadaceae bacterium
CCTCCTCCTCGCCCGGCTTCTTCGCGCCCTCGTCGGCCGCGCGCCCGCCGCCGCGGCCCGGCGGCTCGACCTCGCGCCAGCCGGCCTTCAGGACGACGGTGCCGCGCGTGATGAAGCGCTCGCCCTCGGCCTCCGTCACGACGGTCGTGCGCTCCAGCTCCGCGTCGGGGAAGAAGGCGGCGAGGAAGCGGCGCGCGACGAGGTCGTAGATGCGCTTCTCGTCGGGCGAGAGCGCGGCGGCGTTGATCTTCTGCTTGGTCGGGATGACGGCGTGGTGGTCTGTGACCTTCTTGTCATCGACGTGGCGGCTGGTGAGCTTGGGCTTGCCCGCCGCGAGAATCTTCTCGATGAAGGGGACGTATGGGCCGACCGACGCCGCGCGGACGTGCGCCTCTATCTCTTCGGCGACCGATTTCGAGAGGTGGCGCGAGGAGGTGCGCGGGTAGGTGAGGAACTTCTTCTCGTAGAGCGACTGCGCCAGCTCCAGGGTCTTCGTCGCCGTGAAGGCGTAGCGGACGTTGGCCGCGCGCTGCAAGGAGGTCAGGTCGTGGAGCAGCGGCGGCTTCTCGCGCGCGGCCTTCTTCTCGACCTGCCTGACCTCGCCGTGCTGCCCCTCGACCTTCCGGACGACCGCCTCGGCGTCCTCCTTCCTGTCGAAGCGGCTGCCGTCTTTGCCGAACCAGCGCCCGCGGTACTCGCCGCCGGGCGCGCGGAAGTTGGCGACGACCTCGAAGTAGTCGGTGGGGACGAACTCTGAAATTTCCCGGTCGCGCTCGACGATGAGGGCCAGCGTCGGCGTCTGGACGCGGCCGAGCGAGAAGACGCCCTCGTGCCCGGCGCGGCGCGCGCGCACCGTCTGCGCGCGCGTGGCGTTGATGCCGACGAGCCAGTCGGCGCGCTGGCGCGCGTGCGCCGAGTCGCGCAGGCCCCGGTACTCCTCGGCCGGCTTCAGCCGGCGGAAGCCCTCCTGGATGGCCTCGCGCGTGAGCGACGAAATCCAGAGGCGCTCGACCGGCTTGCGGCAGCCCGCGAGCGTGTAGACGAGGTCGAAGATCAGCTCGCCCTCGCGCCCCGCGTCGGCCGCGTTGACGACCGAGGTCACGTCCTCGCGCCCGAGCAGCGCGCGGATGACGTTGAACTGTTCGAGCGTCCTGTCGGAAGGGTGGTACTTGAACTCGTCCGGCAGAATCGGCAGGTCTTCCACGCGCCAGCGCTCGAACCGCCGGTCGTAAACCTGCGGGTCGTCCAGCTCGACGAGGTGCCCGACGCACCACGTCACGATGTCCGACTCGCCCGAGATGAAGCCCTCGCCCCGCCGCGCCGCCCCCAGGGCCGCGGCCACGTCCCGCCCCATCGAAGGCTTCTCGGTGACGATTAATCTCATCATGGGTAGGGGCGTGAACCGTAACAAGAACGTAAACCGTGAACCGTAAACAGTGACAAGTAAGAACAGGCGTTAACCTTGTCACGGTTTACGATTTTCGGTTTACGGCTTTTTCTTGTCACGGTTCACGGTTCACGACTCTTCAGTAGTCCTGGCTGTCCGAGTAGTAGACCTGCAAGTCCCTCTCGCCGTTGATGAGCCAGCGGCCGCCGGCGCGGATGAGGGAGAGTTGCTGGCGGACGGAGCCGCGGGAGTTCTTGTCGGGCGAGTCGAACTCCCAGGTCTTGTCGAAGGCGGCGGTGGCACGCAGCCCCATCGGGTCGGGCGTGACCTCGACGTTGTCGATCTTCACGTCCATGTGGTCGTAGCGGACGAAGGCGTTGCTGCGGTCGGTGCGCACCTGAAGGGCGCCGACCTTCTGCCGCCGGTAGTAGGTCTCCAGCGTGTCGGCGTAGTGCTTCATGTGGTCGTCTATTTTGCGCTCGCGGGTGGATTCGACCCAGTCTTTAAGCGTTTCGGCGACCTCTCTCTGCACGCGGTCGGCGTCGGCGCGCGGCGGCTGGCCGCCGTTGTCCTCGAACGCCTTGAGGAGGTCGGCGTTGGCGCGGTCGTTCGAGGTGAGCTGGTCTTCGTCGTAGTCCGTGCGCGGCTTGTACCAGGGGCGCGACTGAAAGTACGTGCGCAGGTCGCTGTCCTGAAAGGTGCGGCCGTGCCGCGCGTAGATCGTGTTGCGCAGGCGTCCCTGAAACATGGGCGGCAACCCGGAGATGTCCGAGGGCGAGAGCAGAGAGCCGCCGAGAATCTTCACCTCGGCGAGCTGCACCGCCTCGGGCAGAGGCGTGGGCGTCGGGCTCGTGTTCGCGTTCGCGTTCGCGTTGGCGCGCGCGGGCGTCGGCGTCCGTACCGTGTTGACGACCGTCCCCCGGCCGCTGTTCATGTAGAGATACAGGCCGACGAGACTCAGCCCCACGAGGCCGACGAAGAAAACGACGAGCAGCCCGGCGACGTACCCTTTGCGCGAGGGGCGCGGCGGCGCGGCGGCGTGCGTGTGCGGGCGCTGCGCGTGGGGGGGCGGCTGCGGCGCGGGCGCGCGCGGCGCGGCGGGCTCGTGCACCACGGTCACTTCGTCCTGCGCGGTGTCGGCGGCCGGGTGCCCGCCCGGGTGCGGCGGGTTCGTGGGCGTGACCGGCACGGGGTGTGCCGTCGCGGGGAAGAAGGGCTCGGCCGAGGGGTTCGTGTCGCGCGCCGTCGCGGACGGCGCGGCCGGCGCGGAAGTGAGCGCCGACTGTATCTCGCGCGCGAACTCGGAGGCGTCGCGGGGTCGCGCGTCCGGGTCTTTGGAGAGCGCGCGCAGGACTGCGGCGCGAAGCGCGGCGGGCACGGGCAGGTCTTCGGGCAGCGGCGGCGGCGGCTCGCCGACGTGCTTGAAGATCATGCTCGTGATGTTCGAGGCGGTGAAGGGCGGCGCGCCCGCGAGCATCTCGTGGAGCATCGCGCCCAGAGAGTACACGTCCGCGCGCGAGTCCAGCGGCTCGCCCTTGCACTGCTCGGGCGACATGTAGAAGAGCGTGCCGACCATCATGCCTATCTCCGTCAGCGCCGTGCCCTCGGCGGCGAGGTCGCGCAGCTTGGCGATGCCGAAGTCCACGACCTTGACGCTCTCGGCGGGGCGGTCTTCGTCGGCCGGCGTGACGATGATGTTGTCGGGCTTGATGTCGCGGTGGACGATGCCGCGCCGGTGCGCCGCGCCGACGCCCGCGCACACGTCCCGCATCAGGGAGACGGCGCGCGCGGGCGCGAGGCGGCCTTCGCGGCGGAGGAGGTCGCGCAGGGACTCGCCGCGCACGAGCTCCATGACGATGTAGGCCAGGCGGTCGGGGCCGCTGGCCTCGCCGTAGTCGTGGATGGTGACGACGTTCGGGTGGTGGAGCTGCGCGGCGGCGCGCGCCTCTCGCCGGAAGCGCTCGACCAGTTTCTCGTCGCCCGTGAGGCGCGAGTGTAGGACCTTGACGGCCACCTCGTCGCCGATGAGGACGCGGCGCGCGCGGTAGACGGCGCCCATCCCGCCCGACCCGAGCGGCGCGACGATCTCGTACTTGCCGTCGAGCACGCGCCCCGCGAACGCGTCGCCCTCCGCGAACGCGTCGCCGGCGCCCGCGCCCGACTCGTTCGTCGGCACCGTCACGGGCGACTCCCCGCCCGACGCGACGGTGCGCGCCCCGCACCGCGTGCAGAACTGCGACCCCTCGCGTAAAGACTGTTGGCAGTTCGGACAGAGCATAAAATAAGAGCGTGAACCGTGAACCGTGAACCGTGACAGGTAAGAGCGTGTCTGCTCCTGTCACGGTTCGCGGTTCACGGTTCACGGCTCCTTCTAGTCACTCATCACTCTGGTTTTGTGTGTCCCGTCACGCGGGACTGAAGTCGGCCTTATCAACCCTCGACGGCGTCGAGGACGCTCGTCGCCTTCTTCTCGTAGGCCGCGATGGCGGCCGCGTTCTGGCGCTCGACGGCCGTGAGCGCGGCGTCCGTGTAGCGCGGGTTGGGCTTGTACCAGTCGAAGCTCTTGAAGTAGCCCTGGAGCCACCTGTCCTTGAAGACCTTGCCGCGGCGCGCGTAAATCTCGTTGCGGAGCTTGCGCGCGTCTTCGAGGAACATGCCTTCGAGCAGCGCGTCCGTGACCGGCGTCGTGCTCAACCCCTCCCTGATCTTGCGCTCGTAGGCGACGATGGTCTCGATGTTCTTCTGCTCGGTCTGCGACAGCTCGGGCTCCCTGTTGTCCTCGCGCGCCTCGTACCAGGGCTGGCTCCAGAAGTACTGCGCGAGCCACTCGGTGCGGAACTGCCGGCCGCGCCGCGCGTAGATTTCGTTGCGCAGCAGGCGCAGCTCGTGGAGGCTCAGGCCCTTGAGCATCTCCTCGGTGACGAGGCGCTTCTCGAAGTGCTCCATGTCGCCGGGGGAGATGGCGGCCTTACGCTGCCTGCGCTGCGCAGCGTCGATGGCGGCGAGATTCTTGCGCTCCATCGGCGTGAGCTGGCGCGCGTCGTAGGCGGGGTCGGCCTTGTACCAGTAGCGCTCCTCGAAATAGTTCTGGAGCCAGGGGTCGTCCTCGAAGCGCTTGCCGCGGACGGCCTCGACCTCCGCGCGCAACACCTGCCACTCGGCCGCCGAGTGGAGGCCGAGCTTCTCCTCGGTCATCTCGCGCTCCTGCCACCAGCGCAGATCGCCCGGCATGATCTGGTCGTGCTTGAGCGCCTCCTGCTCCCGAATCAAATCGAGGTTGGCGCGCTCGGTCGCGCTCAACATCGAGTTGCTGAAGTTGGGGTTGGGCTTGTACCACGCCTGCTCCTTCAGGAAGCTCTGGATGTCGCGGTCTACGAAGATGCGGCCGTGGCGGCCGAAGACGACGCCGCGCAGCCGCATCAAGTCATACAGGTCGAGCACCTCCACCTGTTCGCGCGCGAGCGCCTGCTTCGACAGGTCGAGGGCTTCGAGCTTCTTGAACATGTCGGTGCTCGGGTCGCCGTTCTGCGCCGCCGCGAGGCCCGCGGCGACGAGGACGAGGGCGAGCGCGGCCGCCGTCCGTCTGAGTCTGTCAGGGATTTTCTTCATCGGGGGAACGCTCCTTTTTTCGTGCGTCCTGTCGGGTTAGTTAAACGGGCGTTACTGTTTTTTAGTTCCGGGCGTCACTGCTTTCGAGGGCTGCGCGGCCTTCACGGGCGGGACGAAGCGCGTGACGCCGTCGGCGATGGCCGCGGCCATGCGCCGCTGCCCCTCCTCGGTCTTGATGAACTCGGCGTCGCCGGGGTCGGAGAGCGTGACCATCTCGATCGTGACGACGGGCACCTCCGAGAAGATCGAGCCGGTCAGGGCGCCGCCCTGGTCGCGCCCGACCTTCGTCTGGTAGTCGGTGCGCACGCCGTTGTCTTGCAGCGCGCCGCTCAACCCTGCGGCGAGCCCGGCGTGGAGGGCCTCGGCCGCGCGGCGGCTCCCCTCGATCACGCCGCGCGCGGGGCCGACGCTCCCGTCCCTGGCGCGCCCCTGGCGGTCGGGGTAGTAGACGGCGAAGCCGCGCGCGGCGCTGGCGTCGCAGTGGAGCCGGATCATCAGCGCGGCGCGCGCGCGGTTGGCGATGAGCGCGCGATCCTTGTTCCTGACCAGCTCCTCCTCGGACGACTTCGTCAACACGACCTCGTAGCCGCGCGCCTCCAATTCCGCGCGCAGCTTCTCGGCGACGACCCAGTCGACGTGCGCCTCGCTCGTCCCGTTCTGGATGTTCCGGCCGCTGGCGACCTCGGACGGGTGGCCGGGGTCGATGCAGACGATGGTGCGCCCCGACTCGGTGCCGCCCGCCTGCGCCGGCTCGGGCGTCTGCGCGACCTTGGCCGCGGGCTTGGGCGGGGCCGCTGTCCTTTTGCCGCCGCCCTTCCTGACCTGCGCCGGGGCGCAGAGGCTGAGCGCGAGCAGGAGGGCGAGTGTGGCGAGGAGTCTCATCGGGATTCGCCCCGGCGGGCGCTGTTCACGGACGGGATTTGATGATAAAAAAGCGTTCGAGTGCAAGCGTTCAAAGTCACCTCGGCCGACGTTCGCCTTCGGGGCTCGGGCATTATTCGACTCGGCCGGACACGTTGTCAAACCACACCCCCTTTGGGGTCGGCGCGCCCGGCCGCCCCCGACCGCGCATGACCACGCTGACCCCCGACCGACTCTCCATCCGACGCCGCCCGCCGGGTCTGCCGCTGATGCGGCAGTGGTGGGGCAAGCTCCTCTTCATGCACTGGCCGGTGCCGGTCAGCACGCTCAGGCCGCTCGTCCCGCCGCAGCTCTCCATCGACACGTTCGACGGGCAGGCGTGGGTCGGCGTCGTGCCCTTCCGCATGTGGGGCGTGCGCGCCTCGTTCGCGCCGCCCGTGCCGGGCTTGAGCGTCTTCAACGAGCTCAACGTGCGGACTTACGTCCACCACCGCGGCGTGCCCGGCGTCTGGTTTCACTCGCTCGACATCGACAGCGCCGTGGCGACGTGGGGCGCGCGCCGCTTCTTCTACCTGCCCTACCAGCAGGCCGAGATGAGCCTGCGCCAGCAGGGCGGGCGCATCGACTACGCCTCCACGCGCATCCAGAAGGACGCGCCGCCCGCCTCGTTCCGCGCGGGCTGGCACGTCGGCGAGCGCCTGCCCGAGTCCGAGCCCGACTCGCTCGAATTCTTCCTGACCGAGCGCTACTGCCTCTACACGGTTGCCGACGAACAGCTCTACCGCTGCCACATCCACCACGCGCCCTGGCCCCTGCGCGCCGCCGCGTTGAGCGACTGCGCCTCGACGATGGTCGAGGCGCTCGGCATCAGCACGCCGCCGCTCGCGCCCCTCCTGCACTACGCCGAGGAGATAAAGGTGGACATCTGGCCGCTGACGCGCGTCACCGAGCAGACGCGCGACCACGCCTTCGAGCCGGCCGGCGCCTCCGAGCCCGTCGCCTGAGCTTTCGACGCAAAAGAGTGCGCCCGATTCCTCACCGCCGGAAGAATTTTCTTGACTCCCCCGTGCCACTGACCTATTTTCTTTACCGCATTCCATTCGCCGATAAATCGAGAGGCGAGAACGTTCCAGCCTCGCCGAAGTCTTTGAAAGCCGTGGCCGACGCCCTGAGCTTTCGCCGCGTCGTAACGCCGCACTGACGACACCCTCACGCGAGCCTCTTCTGCCCGCAGCGGTTTTCGCCCGCCCGCGGGCGCGATGTTTTTTTTAGCCAAGCAATAGCCATCTTCAAGGTCTTCGACGGAGACTTTCTGATGACAAGCTCGTATACACGCAGGCGTAGACGCACGTGGCGTTGTGCGTCGCTCTGCCTCGCGCTCGCCCTGCTCCTCCAGCTCGCGCCGCCGCCGGCCGCCTCCGCCGCCGCCGCCGAATCGGAGGCGCCGCCCTCGAAGGCGGAGCAGGCCGAGACGCTTCTCGACTCGCTCCTCGACTTCTTCTACGCGACGCCGCAACAGCCGGCGGCCCAGCCCGCGCCGGCCCCTTCGGCCACGCCGACGCCCACGCCCGCGCCCACGCCCGCGCCCACGCCGCAGCCCGCGGAACAGAACGACCAGGGCCGGCGCGGCGGCGCGGAGAGGTCGAAGCCCTTGCAGTACCCTCTGCCCGACTGGTCGCCCCTGGGCAGCGCCGGCCCCGTCACGGTCAAGTCGGAGGACGAGGCGACGGAAGAGTTCATCCCGATGCCCGACCGCTGGCGCTTCCCCTGGCCGCGCCACGACCGCTACGACCCGAAGATGGAGACGCCCTGGGTCGAGGGCAGCACGTTCGACCCCTACAACCAGAACGTGCTGAAGGGCGACTACCCCATCCACGGCAACCACACGTTCCTCAACCTCAACCTCCAGAGCGCCTCGACCATCAACCCGCGCGTCGTCGCCGCGGGCGGGCGCCGCGAGCAGTTCTTCACCAACCAGAACTTCGTCATGGGCGCGGAAATCTTCGGCGGCACCGGGGCGTTCGAGCCCAAGCGCTGGGCCGTGCGCGTGACGACGGTCGCCAACTTCAACTTCCTCGCCAACAACACCGTCAACCCCTTCGACTCGGTGCGCGGCAACTCGCGCCTCGCCGTCGAAGAGGCCTTCGTCGAAAAGCGCCTCGCCGTCGTCAGCCCCAACTTCGACTTCGTCACGTTGCGCGTCGGGATGCAGAATTTCAACTCCGACTTCCGCGGCTTCCTCTTCGCCGACAACCAGCTCGGCGCGCGCCTCTTCGGCACGCTCAACTCGCAGCGCGACACCTACAACGTCGCCGTCTTCTCGATGCGCCAGCGCGACGAGGTCTCGCAGCTCCACAGCTTCGACGACCGCAAGCAGACCGTCTTCCTCGCCAACTGGTTCCGGCAGGACTTCGTGCACAAGGGCTACACCGCGCTCTTCAACTTCGCCTTCAACCACGACCGCGGCCGCGTGATTGGCGACCGCGCGACGCTCAACGTCGCCTACCTCGGTTTCCACGGCGACGGCAAGTGGGGGAAGCTCAACGTCGATCACGCCTTCTACTGGGCCTTCGGCCGCGACCGCTTCAACCGGCTCGCGGGGCGCTCGCAGTCGGTCAACGCGCAGATGGCCGCGTTCGAGGGCTCGATTGATAAGGACTGGGTGCGCTGGCGCGGCTCGTTCTTCTTCGCCTCGGGCGACGGCGACGCGACCGACGGGCGCGCCACCGGCTTCGACATGATTCAGGACAACCCGAACTTCGCGGGCGGCCCCTTCCAGTTCTGGACGCAGCAGGGGACGGTGGTGGGGGGCGCGGTCGGGATTCTCAAGAACAAGTTCTCGCTCCTGCCCAACCTGCGGAACAAGTTCAACGACCGCTCGAACTTCGTCAACCCGGGTCTGCTGCTCTGGAACTTCGGCGCCGACCTGCGCGTCACGCCGAAGCTGAAGGTGTTGACGAACCTCTCTTACATGAGGTTCGCGCGCGCGGGGCTGCTGCAACAGATCACGAGCGACCCGGGGCTGGAGTCCGGCATCGGGACTGATTTGAGCTTCGGCGCGAAGTTCCGCCCGTTCGAGAACGAGAATCTGTTCCTCGTCACGGGCGCGGCGGTGCTGTTCCCGCACGGCGGCTACGCGCGCATGATCGGCAGCACGCGCCCGCTCGTCTCGCCGACCTTCGCTTTCCAGGTGGCGTTCTAAATTCACATCCAAGTTTAGACAGCAAACATGAAGACCTCCGGCCATCATTCGCGCACGAAGCGTCAGCAGTTGTTCAGCCTCTTCGCGGTCGTCGCCCTCCTCGGGCTCGCCGCCTTCGCCTTCATCCCCGCGCGCTCGGCGGGCGTCGCGTTGAAGACGGGCGGGACGGCCGCAGCCCCCGACGCTTCGCACGCGGGCGACACCGGCGACGCCGGGGGCGAGCCCGCCGCCGCCGCGCAGGAGAGAAAGCCGCCCGCGCCCTCCGAAGGCTGCGCGGGCTGTCACAAGGGCGTCGGCGACCCGCACCAGACGAAGATCAACAACGGCCCCTCGTGCGTGGACTGCCACGGCGGCAACGGCACCGCGACGCTCAAGGAGCAGGCGCACACCGCCAAGCCGAAGTACCCGAAGAAGTGGCACGGCTCGGCCAACCCCGAGGAGAGCTTCACGCTCCTCAACAAAGAGGACAAGGACTGGGTGCGCTTCGTCAACCCGTCCGACCTGCGCGTGGCGGAAATCTCCTGCGGCGGCACCTGCCACGGCGACTACATCAGCCGGCTCCAGAAGAGCGCGATGACGAACAGCCCGCAGGTCTACTCGACCGCGCTCTACAACAACGGCTCGCTCCCGACCAAGGACGCCATCATCGGCGAGAACTACAGCCCCTCCGGCGAGCCGCAGATCGCGCGCACCATCCCGCCGCCGACCGACGAGGAGACGCGCAAGAAAGGCGTCCTGCCCTTCCTCCTCCCCTTCCCGCGCTTCGAGATCGGCCAGCCCCTGAGCGTCGCCTTCTGGCGGCCGGCCGAGCGCGGCGGCGGCCCGAAGTCCGAGACCGGCAACCCCAACCGCGAGGACGTGCCCGGCCAGCCCGACGTGACCCTGTCGAACCGCGGCTACGGCACGCAGGCGCGCGTCGATCCCGTCATCCTCGGCGCGCATAAAGTAAGACTCAACGACCCCGTCATGTCCTTCATGGGCACGAACAACGCGCCGGGCGACTACCGCCAGTCGGGCTGCGCCGCGTGCCACATCGTCTACGCCAACGACCGCTCGACTTTCAACTCGGGGCCGTACGCGAAGTTCGGCAACGCGGGCCAGACCGCGCCCGACAACCCCGACCCCACCATCCCGAAGGGCGAGAAGGGTCACCCCATCGAGCACAAGTTCACCAAGTCCATCCCTTCGAGCCAGTGCATCACCTGCCACGTCCACAACGGCAACGGCTTCATCAACACGTACCTCGGCTACATGTGGTGGGACGAGCAGACCGACGGCGAGTTCCTCTACCCGAAGCAGCAGAAGAACCCGAGCCCCGAGGAACTCGACAAGGCCGGCATGTTCAACCCCGAAGAGGCCGCCGCGCGCGGCCACTGGGGCAACCCCGAGTTCCTCTTCGAGATGAGCAAGCTCAACTCGCAGATGCGCAAGATGCAGGTCTCGGACTACCACGGCCACGGCTGGGTCTTCCGCCGCGCCTACAAGATGGATCGCAAGGGGTACTACCTCGACCGTGAAGGCAAGCGCATCGACTACGACGACCCCGAGCTCTACGAGCGCGACGGCAAGCCGGGCAAGGCCGTCCACCTCAAAGACATCCACCTGGAGCGCGGGATGCACTGCGTCGACTGCCACTTCTCGCAGGACAACCACGGCACGAACAAAATCTACGGCGACCGCCGCGCCGTCATCGAAATCTCTTGCGAGGACTGCCACGGCACCGTCAACAAGAAGGTCACCGCGCAGACGGCGCGCACCTCGGGCTTCGGCGCGCCCGAGGGCGGCAACTCGATGGTGCCTTCGCGCAACCGCCCCTTCAACCGCGCGCGCTTCATCCAGCGCGAGGGGAAACTCTTCCAGCGCTCGATGGTCGAGCAGAACGACCCCGCCACGGGCAAGATCAAGGAGTGGGAAGTCCCGCAGGTCGCCGACACCATCGACCCGAAGAGCCCGCGCTACAACGCCAAGTCGGCGCGCGCCAAGACCCTCATGCGCGACAACGAGACGTGGGGCGCGGTGCCCGCCGACGCGAAGCAGTTGGCGCACGACGCGTCGAAGGTCTCGTGCGTCTCGTGCCACTCCTCGTGGACGACGAACTGCTGGGGCTGCCACCTCTCGGCCGCGGTCAACACGCGCAAGCCGGCGCTGCACGAGGAGGGCGACATCACGCAGGTCTACCCGTCCTACAACCCGCAGGTCTTGCGCACGGACGGCTACATGCTCGGCATCGACGGCTCGGTGCAGGAGCACAAGGTGATGCCCGTCCGCTCCTCGTCCGCCGTGACGGTCTCCATCACGAACGCCGCGCGCTCGGTCATCGTCAACCACGCGCCGACGATCTCCAGCGCCGGCTACAACGGCAACGCCTTCAACACGCACCCGCCGCACACGGTGCGCGGCACCGAGACGAAGCAGTGCACCGACTGCCACGTCTCCAAAGAGAACGACAACAACGCCTGGGTCGGCTCCGTCCTGATGCTCGGCTCGAACCAGGTCAACTTCATGGGCCGCTACATCTACGTCGCCGAAGGCGAGGACGGCCTCTCCGCGACCGAGGTCGCCGAGTTGACCGAGCCGCAGGCCGTCTACGGCGGGCACCTGCATCAGATCGCCTACCCCGACTGGTACGCGAAGCACCAGGCCCGCGGCATGAAGCTGCGCGACAACTACGCGCACCGCAGCGCCGACGTGAACCAGACGCAGCAGTACGGCGAGTTCCTGCTCGCGGCGGCGGGCGACGACGGCTTCGTCGTCTACGACGTCGCCAACGTCGCCGACAAGGACTTCAGCCAGCGCATCGTGGACTCGCCGTTCTCGAAGGTCGGGCAGCGGCTCTACGTGCGGACGAAGGACGCGGTCTCGGTCGCCGTCGGCTCGCCCGCGCCGCTCGACCCGAAGCGCAACCCGGGTCAGAGCGCAGACCAGCGCCGCTGGCTCGAGCGGAACGAGGAGCAGCCCGTCGCGCCGCTCTTCGGCTACGCCTTCGTCGCGGATAGACAGGAAGGTCTGGTCACCGTCGACATCACGACGCTCACCGACGGCGTCAACACCAACAACCACCTCAAGCGCGGCGCGACCTTCAACCCCGAGGGGCGTCTGACGAACGCGCGCGGCGTCTGGGTCGTCGGCAGCTACGTCTACGTGCTGACCGACCGCGCGCTGCAAGTCGTCAACGTCGGCGACCCCCTGAACCCGCGCTGGGTCAGCGAAGTCACGAGCCCCTTGCGCGACCCGCGCGCGCTCGGCGTGCAGTTCCGCTACTGCTTCGTCACCGACGCGGACGGCCTGAAGGTGCTCGACGTGACCGACCTCGAACGGCCCCGCGCCGTGGCGGGCGCGACCGTCCCCTTGCGCGACGCACGCGGCATCTACCTCGCGCGCGAGTACGCGTACGTCGGCGCGGGCGCCGACGGCCTCGCCGTCATCGACATCCAGCGGGCCGAGCAGCCCAAGCTCGACCAGCTCTTCAACGACGGCGGCAAGCTCTCCGACACGCGCGACGTGAAGGTCGGCATGGCCTACGCGAGCCTCTTCGCCTACGTCGCCGACGGGCGCAACGGGTTGAAGGTGGTCGAGCTGACCAACCCGAACTCCGTGCCCGGCAACCACGGCTACAGCCCGCGGCCCGCGCCGCGCGTCGTGGCCTACTACCCGACGAAGGGGCCGGCGCTTCAGGTCTCCGAGGGCTACCGGCGCGACCGCGCCGTGGACGAGAGCGGCAACCAGATCGCCATCTTCGGCCGCCGCGGCGCGCGCCCCTTCAACTTCGCCGAGCAGCGCCGGATGTACCTCCGTGACGGCCAGCTCTACACCGTCACCGACGAGCCCGGCCAGCCCACCGCCGGCCGCGCCGCCCAAACGTCCTGGCTCCAAACGCTCTCGAAGTTCTTCGGCCTCGGCTGGCTCGGCTTCGCCCTAATCATCCCCGCCGCCTTCGTGTGGCAACGTCGGCGGTCGGGTAAGTAAGACAGCGGCACCAGCCCGGCCGTGAGGGCAGGCTCATGTCTTCCGGAACAAAGATGAAGGAAGACGTGAGCCTGCCCTCACGGCCGGGCTGGCGCCTCGGACCGCCGCGGGCTCACTGCTAGACTTTTCACCCCTCAATCTTTTAATCTCCATTGTTCGTCAGACGCGTGCGAAAGTGGCGGAATTGGCAGACGCACCAGACTTAGGATCTGGCGCCGCAAGGCGTGGGGGTTCGAGTCCCCCCTTTCGCATTGGGATTCATTAAAAGAGAGATCAATTAAGGAAGGACGCCCGCGCCCTCAGCGCCTTCGGGCTTTGCGGAGAGCTAGGCGGGATTCGTGTTTATGAAGACTGAAGTTGTCGAAGTCTCCCCGACGCGCAAGGAGCTTAAGATCGAGATCGAGGCCGCGGACGTGAGCGCGGAGTTCGAGCGCGTGGCGCAGGAGTACGCGCGCGCCGTGACGGTGCCCGGCTTCCGCAAGGGGCACGCGCCCGTCACCGTCGTGCGCACGCGCTATAAGAAGGACATCCAGGGCGACGTGCTCAAGCGGCTCGTGCCCGAGGCCGTCGATCAGGCCATCAACGAGAGCGGCCTCAACGTCATCGGCCAGCCCGACGTGCACCTCGACAACGAGAACCTCGACAAGTTGGGGCAGGAGCCCATCACGCTCCACGCGCACGTCGAGGTGATGCCCGAACTCAACCTGGGCGAGTACCGCGGGCTGGAGGCCGCGCGCCGCACGCGCCCCGTCGCCGACGAAGAGATTGAGCGCGTCATCGAGAATTTGCGCGAAGCCTCCGCCTCGCTCCAGCCCGTCGAAGACCGCCCCGCCGCGGAGGGCGACACCGTCACCGCCGACATCCAGGGCCGCTTCGTCGAGCCCGCGGGGGAGGAGGAGGACATCAACGTCTCGGACGTGGATGTCGTTCTCGGCGGCGAGGGCGTGCTCGCCGAGTTCAACGAGAACCTGACGGGCGTCCAGCCCGACGAGGTCAAGACCTTCACGGTCGTCTACCCGGAGGACTTCGGCCCCGGCGGGCGCCAGGAGGGCGAGGAGCGCAAAGGGCTCGCCGGCAAGACCGTCGAGTACACCGCGACCGTCACGGCGGTGCGGCGCAAGGAGGTGCCCGCGCTCGACGACGACTGGGTCAAGAGCCTCGGCGAGGAGGAGGTCGAGACGGTCGAGCAGCTCCGCGCGCGCGTCCGCGAGAACATGTCGAAGAGCGCCGAGCACGAGTCCGAGCACCGCCTGCGCGACGAGGTCTTGAGCCGGCTCATCGAGCGCCACCGCTTCGAGGTGCCCGAGACCATCGTCTCCTACCAGGCCAACCAGATTCTCCAGTCCATGATCCGCGACATGATTCAGCGCGGCGCCGACCCGCGCACGCAGGACATCAACTGGGAGGCCATGCGCGACCTCGTCCGCGAGCGCGCGGGCGACGACGTGCGCGGCTCGATGCTGCTGGAGCGCGTCGCCGAGGCCGAGAATATCGAGGTCTCGCCGGAGGAGATCGAGGCCGAAATCGAGTCCATCGCCGAGGCCCAGCGGCAGTCGGTCGAGCAGGTGCGAGCCGCCTTGACAAAGCAGGGGGGCGAACGTAGCATCGCCGACAGATTGCGCAACCGGAAGGCGCTCGACTTCCTCGTCCAACACGCACAGGTACGCGAAGAGGAGTGGCGCGAAGAGGCCGCCGACCCGGAAGAGGCGGCGGCGGGCGGAGGGCAGGCGGCCGGCGCGGAGGGCAGTTAAGCCACGCGGCCGGCGCGGAAGTTCACAACACGGAGATTTGAAATTTCAAATGCGAGTTTGGAGTTTCAGGTCTCCGGTTCTCTTTGGAGAGAAAAAGCAGTACGGGAGTTCAAAGATGAGTCAGTACATTCCCAACCCGACGGTCTTCGAGCAGACGCCGCGCGGCGAGCGCTACTCGGACGTCTACTCGCGCCTCCTGCGCGACAACATCGTCTTCCTCGGCACGCCGATTGACGACACGGTCGCGAACCTCATCATCGCGCAGTTGCTCTTCCTTGAGGCCGAAGACCCGGAGAAGGACATCAACCTCTACATCAACAGCCCGGGCGGCTCGATCACGGCCGGCATGGCCATCTACGACACGATGCAGTTCATCCGCCCCGAGGTGGTGACGATCTGTCTGGGTCAGTGCGCGTCGATGGGCGCGCTCCTGCTCGCCGCCGGGACGAAGGGCAAGCGCTTCGCGCTGCCGAACTCGCGCATCCTCATCCACCAGCCCTCGGTCTCCGGCATCGGCGGCCAGGCCACGGACGTGCGCATCCAGGCCGAAGAGATTCTGCGCATGCGCGAGGTCACGTCGCAGATTCTCGCCAAGCACACGGGGCAGCCCTACGAGTCCATCGAGAAGGACGTGGAGCGCGACCGCATCATGTCGGCGATGCAGGCCAAGGAGTACGGCCTCATCGACGAGGTCATCACGCACCGCCAGTAGCGTGCGCCGGGTTCGCGCAAACGCCCCGCGCGGACTCTTTAAAGTCAGGCGCGCGCGGGGGGCTCTCGCCGCCCCCCGCGCGCCGCACTTCCCGGAGAGGACTCGGCGACGCCCGCGCGCAACGCCGCCTCCCACACACGTCAATTCTGCGGTGCGCGCCCGCGCCCGTTCTGTGATACATTAACGATTGTGCAGTCGGGCCCGCACCGCTCAGGCGCCGCGGGCGTTGACATCCCCCTCGTAATCGTCTAGAAGACTTGCGGCGCGTCGCATCTACGCGGGACGCCCTGAACCCCTCAGGTTTCACACAGGAAGAGTAAGTCCGCCCTCGAAAATCTTATGGTACGCCGAACTGACGACACGTTGCGCTGCTCCTTCTGCGGCAAGTCGCAGAACGAAGTCAAAAAGTTGATCGCCGGCCCCACGGTCTACATCTGCAACGAGTGCATTGACATCTGCAACGAGATCATCACCGACGACCAGCAGGCCGAGGCCGTCGCGTCGCGTCCCCCGCTCCCCAAGCCGGCCGAGATCAAATCCTTCCTCGACGAGTACGTCATCGGGCAGGAGGAGACGAAGAAGCGTCTGGCCGTCGCCGTCTACCAGCACTACAAGCGCATCGAGCTCGCGCGCCGCCGCAGTGACGTAGAGATTCAGAAGTCGAACATCCTGCTCATCGGCCCGACGGGCACGGGGAAGACGCTGCTGGCGCAGACGCTCGCGCGGATGCTCTCAGTCCCCTTCACCATCGTGGACGCCACGACCTTGACCGAGGCGGGCTACGTCGGCGAGGACGTTGAGAACATCATCCTCAAGCTCCTCCAGGCCGCCAACGGCGACGTGGAGCGCGCGCAGCAGGGCATCATCTACATCGACGAGGTCGATAAGATTTGCCGCAAGGACGAGAACCCCTCCATCACGCGCGACGTGTCGGGCGAGGGCGTCCAGCAGGCTCTCCTGAAGATTCTGGAAGGCACGGTCGCCAACGTCCCGCCGCAGGGCGGCAGGAAGCACCCGCACCAGGAGTTCTTCCCCGTCGACACGACCAACATCCTCTTCATCTGCGGCGGCGCCTTCGTCGGCCTTGAGAAGGTCGTCGAACGCCGGATGCGCAACAAGTCGCTCGGCTTCCAGGCGCAGGTCAAGTCCGCGAGCAACCGTTACTCCGAGGCGCTCTCGTCGGTGCAGCCCGAAGACCTCGTCAAGTACGGCCTCATCCCCGAGTTCGTCGGCCGCCTCCCCGTCACCGGCGCGCTGCACGAGCTGGACGAGGCGGCGCTCATCCGCATCCTGACCGAGCCGAAGAACGCGCTCATCAAGCAGTACCAGAAGAAGTTCGAGTACGACAACGTCAAGCTCCGCTTCACCGAGGACGCGCTCAAAGCCATCGCGCACCAGGCGGTCGAGCGCAAGGTCGGCGCGCGCGGCCTGATGATGATCATGGAGGAGTTGCTGCTCGACGCGATGTACACCCTCCCCAGCCAGAAGCGCGTCAAGGAGTTCAACATCACGCGCGAGATGGTCGAGCGCCGCCGCGCCGTCCCCGGCGAGATACTGACCGGCGTGGACGAGGCCGCCTGAGCCGCACGCGCCCCTCCCGCAGACAACCCGAAGCCGCAGCCCGCGTCTAAACAAGGGCTGCGGCTTTTAGTTTCCCCGACGACTCCCGCAAACAGGGCAGAGCCACCCGCGGTAGCGGGTGGGCGTTTACTACCGGAACGCATCGTCTCGCAGAGGCCCACTCGCTACCGCGGGTGGTTCTGCCCCGGTCGCATTCTCACTCAATTTCAAACAGCCGCGCGTCTGGACGGCGGGGTTTCAAGTAATACCGATGAGAGTCAACAGTCACGGACGAGGTTTCAAAAGGACTGCTTCGGCGCTCGCACTCACGCTCGCGCTGCTCACGCAAGGCTTCTCTCAACAGCCGACGACGGCGCAGGACGAAGAGGAGGTCGTGCGCATCACCTCGAACCTCATCCAGATCGACGCCGTCGTGCTCGACTCCGAGGGGCGGCAGGTGACAGACCTCACCGCGGACGACTTCGAGCTGAGCGAGGACGGCCGCCCGCAGGCCATCACCAACCTCTCCTACGTGGACAACTCGCCGGAAGCGAAGGCCGCGGGCGCGAAGCCGTCCGCGCCCGCCGACCGGACGAAGGGCTCGGCGCCCGTGCCGCCCGCGCGCGTGAGGCCGGGCAGCGCGCGCCGCATCATCGCCTTCGTCGTGGACGACCTCGGGCTCTCGTTCCAGGCCACGGCCTACGTGCGCAACTTCCTGAAGGACTTCGTCAAAGACCAGATGCGGCCGGGCGACCTCGTCGCCGTCGTGCGGACGAGCGCGGGCGTGGGCGCGCTCCAGCAGTTCACCGGCGACCCGCGCCTCGTCGGCCGCGCCATCGAGGGCGTGCGCTTCCAGCCCGGGTTCCGTTCCCCGACGGGCACGTTCGCCGCGGCCGCCGAAAAACTGAAAGACGAAAAGAAGAACGCTGACAAAGACTCCGCCGGAGACGGGAAGGGCGACGGCGCGCCCGACCGCGACGCGCTCTTCACCGTCGGCACGCTCGGCGCGCTCAACTACGTCCTGCGCGGCGCGGCCGAGATGCCGGGGCGCAAGTCGGTCGTGCTCATCTCGGAGAAGACGCGCCTCTTCAAGCTCAACGGCCGCGGCGACGACGTGCGCGAGTACCTCCAACGCATGGCCGACCTCGCCAACCGCGCCTCGGCGAGCGTCTACGACCTCGACGCCTCAGACCTGACGCCGGAGAAGACGAGCAGCCAACTCGGCCTCGTGCAGTCGGTGCAGGCGCCGCCGGGGCCCGCGGGCGGGGCGGGCGGCATCGGGGGGCGTTCGCCCTCGGACGCGATGGCCGGCTCGAACCAGTCGCCCACGCCGCGCAGCCTCGCCGAATCGCTCCTCACCGACAAGGAGTTGAGCGGCGACCGCTCGCTCTACCAGACGAAGACGGCGCTGCGCTACCTCGCGAAGCAGACGGGCGGCGCGCGCGTCTTCCGTATAGAGCGCGTGCTGGAAGACCAGCGCGGCTACTACCTCATCGGCTACCGACCCGACGAGAAGAACTTCGATTCGCAGCGGGCCGGGCGGAAGTTCCACGACGTGACCGTGCGCGTGAAGCGGCCCGGACTGCGCGTGCGCCACCGCACGGGCTTCTACGCGGGGACTGACGCAGACCTCGCCGCCGCCGCGCCGACGACGCGCGAGGGGCGTCTGCTGCGCGCGCTCACCTCGCCGCTCGCCTCGGGCTCCATCGGCCTGAGCCTGACGCCGCTCTTCGGCAACGACGCGCAGACCGGTTCGTTCGTCCGCGCGCTGATTCACGTTGACGCGCGCGCGCTCAAGTTCACGGAGGAGGCGGGCGGCGCTCGCCGCGCCTCGGTCGAAGTGCTGGCCGTCACACTCGACGAACGCGGCAAGCCGCTCGACCAGGCCGACGGCGTCGAGACGATCCGCGTCGCGCCCGCCGACTTCGAAAAGCTCCTGGCGACGGGTCTGCGCTACACGCTCAAAGTCCCCATCAAGTCGCCGGGCGCTTACCAGCTCCGCGTCGCCGTGCTCGACGAGGCGAGCCAGCAGGTCGGCTCGGCCAACGAGCTGATTGACGTGCCCGACCTCGGCGGCGGCCGGCTCGCGCTCTCGGGCATCGTCCTCAGCGGCCGGTCGAGAGACCTCACGACCCTCGCCGCCGTGCCGCCCGCGGGCGGCGACCTGCCCGCGTCGGAGGCCGAGCTGGAGGCCGACCCCGCCGTGCGCCGCCTGCGCGCGGGGATGGAGCTGCGCTACGACTTCCACATCTATAACGCGCAGCTCGACCCGGCCGCGGGCCGGCCGCAGTTGCAGACGCAGGTGCGACTCTTCCGCGAAGGCCAACTCGCCTACGAGGGTAAGCTCGCGCCCTTCGAGACGACGCAGCGCGAAGACCTCAAGCGGCTCGTCGCCGGGGGCGGCATTAAACTGAACCGCGCCGCCGCGGCGGGCGACTACACGCTCCAACTCGTCGTCACAGACCTGCTCGCCAAAGAGGGGCGACGCACGGCGACGCAGTGGCTCGACTTCAAGATCGTGCGCTGATTCGACCGTGGCGGCCCCGCCACCGTGCTTGAAATTTACCTGTGGCGGGGGCGCGATAAATTGTTCTACAATCGTTTTCGAAAGTGGCCCGCCCCGGCTTACCCGCCCCACTCACATCACGCTTAGAGTTTTGAGGTGACACCTTGTCAAGGACAGGAAATGCCGTCACTTGGCTGACCTTTCTCGTCGCGGTCATTTACACAGCCGCGCAACTGCCGGCGCTGGCCGGGGACTTCTTCCACGATGTCGGCACGCAGCGCTCCCGCGAGCAGAACTACCAACGCGCGGCCGACGCCTTCCGACTTGCGGCCATCATCAGACCGAGTCACGCGCGCGGCCACGTCGAACTCGGGAGCGCCCTGCTCCAACTGAAGCGTTACGAAGAGGCGGAGGCTTCGTTCAACAGCGCGCTCAAAATCGAAGAAGAGTCGTGCGCCCTCTGCGGCCTCGGCACGGCCTACTCCGAGACGGGCAGGTACGAAGAGGCGGAGCGCGCCTTCCGCCGCGCCGTCGCGCTGAACCCGAACGACGAGTGCGCCTACGACTGGTCGGGCCGCATGTTCTACCGACTCGAACGTTACGAGGAGGCGGCCCGTGCGTTCGCCCACGAGGTCAGGTTACGGCCCCGCGCCGTCGTGCCCCTCCACTTCCTCGGCAACTCCTACGGCTACCTCGGGCGTCACGAGGAGGCGGCCGAACTCTACCGCCGCCTCCTCGCCCTTCAACCCGACTACGGGGAGGCGCACTACCAGCTCGGCGTCTCCTACTCCTCCCTCAAGCGGCACCGCGACGCCGCCGGCTCCTACCGGCGCGCGCTCGAACTTGAGCCCAAAGACGGCAGGGCCGTCTACGGGCTCGCCCTCGCGCACTCCGCGCTCGGCGAGACGCGCTCGGCCCGCGCGCAGTACGAGCGGTTGAGGCTGCTCGACCCCGCGTCGGCGGCCGAGCTGTTGCAGAGGCTCGAATGTCGCGACGCCCGGAAGCAGCGTTGAGGCGGCGGGCGCCCCCGCCCGGCGCTTATTTTCAGGAGTTTCCGGAGGCCGGTGGCAAGGGCGCGCGAAATGATTTAGAATTAAGAGCCTACAGCAGCGGGCGAGCGGAGCTTCCAACAGCGGCTCGCCCTTTGTGCCCTCTAAGGTTCGGCTGAAGCATTTTTGATTTATGGAAGAATATTCTGATCGCACACCCGTCGACATCGTGCGGCTGCCGATGGTGCCCATCCGCGATGTCGTGATCTTCCCTTTCACCAAGGTCGCTTTCAAGATCGGCCGGCCCGGCTCGGTGCGCGCGCTCGAAGACGCGCTCGCCACCGACCGCACGATCTTCCTCGCCACCCAGCACGACGCCTCGATTGACGAGCCCAGCCCCGACCAGATTTACACGGTCGGCACCGTCGCCCGCATCCTCCAGGCGCAGCGCCAGGAGAACGGCCAGACCAAGGTCGTCGTCGAAGGGCGCGAGCGCGCCACGACCATCCGCATCGAGAACGACAACGGGGCCTTCACGGCCACCATCCGCCGCGCCCCCGCCGTCCCCGAGTCCGGCCCGCGCATCGACGCGCTCATGCAGAGGGTGGGACAGCTCGTCGAGCAGCACGTCCGCCTCGCGCCCGAGATGCAGACGGACGCCTTGCAGACGGCGCTCCGCAACACGGACCCCTCGCACCTCGCCGACGCCCTGGCCTCGCAGCTCAAAATCTCCGTGGAGGACAAGCAGGGTCTGCTCGAAATCTTCTCCACGCACGGGCGCTTGCAGCGGCTCGTCGAGCTGCTCGAAGTCGAGGTGGACAAGCGCCAGCTCGACCGCACCATCCAGGCGCGCGTCAAGCGGCAGATGGAGAAGGCGCAGAAGGAGTACTACCTCAACGAGCAGATCAAGGCCATCCACAAGGAGCTCGGCCGCAAGGACGAGAAGGCCGAGATGGAGGAGCTGCGCAAGCGCATCGAAGAGGCCGGCATGACCGACGAGGCGAAGGAGAAGGCTCTGCAAGAGCTGCACCGCCTCGAAGCCATGCCGCCGATGTCGGCCGAAGGCACGGTCTCGCGCACCTACATCGACTGGCTGCTGAGCGTGCCCTGGAAGCAGAAGTCGAAGGAGATCCGCGACATCTCGAAGGCCGAGGAGGTCTTGAACGAAGACCACTACGGCCTGGAGAAGATTAAGGATCGCATCCTCGAACACCTCGCCGTCCGGCAGTTGGTGAAGAGCCCGAAGGGCTCCATCCTCTGCTTCGTCGGCCCGCCGGGCGTCGGCAAGACTTCCCTGGGCAAGTCCATCGCGCGCGCCACCGGTAGAAAGTTCGTGCGCCTCTCTCTGGGCGGCGTGCGCGACGAGGCCGAGGTTCGCGGCCACCGCCGCACCTACATCGGCGCGCTGCCCGGCCAGATCATCCAGATGATGAAGAAGGCCGGGACGGTCAACCCCTGCATCCTCCTCGACGAGGTGGACAAGCTCGGCGCCGACTTCCGCGGCGACCCCAGCGCGGCGCTGCTCGAAGTCCTCGACCCGGAGCAGAACTCGACGTTCCAGGATCACTACCTGGATGTCGAGTACGACCTCTCGAAGGTCTTCTTCATCGCGACGGCGAACGTGCTGCACACGATCCCGCCGCCGCTGCAAGACCGCCTTGAGATTCTGCGCCTCTCGGGCTACACCGAGCGCGAGAAGCTGGAGATCGCCAAGGAACATCTCGTCAAGAAGCAGGCCGAGGGCTCGGGGCTCCGTCCCGAGCAGGTCGAGTTCGCCGACGCCGGCATCCTCGAAATCATCCGCCACTACACGCGCGAGGCGGGGGTGCGCAACCTTGAGCGCGAGATCGGCTCGTGCTGCCGCAAGGTCGCGCGCAAGCTCGTCGGCGAGGCGAAGGGCGAAGAGTTCAAGATGACCATCACGCCCGAGGCCGTCCGCGAGATGCTCGGCCCCATCCGCTTCCGGCAGGCCGACATGGCCGCGACCTCCGAGGTCGGGTTGGCGCTGGGGCTCGCGTGGACGGAGGTCGGCGGCGAAGTCCTCCAGATCGAGGCGACGCTCACGAACGGCCGCGGCGGCGTCACCCTGACGGGCAAGCTCGGCGAGGTGATGCAGGAGTCGGCGCAGGCCGCGCTCACCTGCATCAAGTCGCGCGCCGAGCGTCTGGGGATGAACCTCGAATTCATCCGCAAGCGCGACCTGCACATCCACATCCCCGAGGGCGCCATCCCGAAGGACGGCCCCTCGGCGGGCGTCACGCTGGCGACGGCGATGGCGTCGGCGCTGGCGCGCGTCCCCGTCCGCCGCGACGTGGCGATGACGGGCGAGATCACCCTGCGCGGCCGCGTGCTCCCCGTCGGCGGCGTCAAGGAGAAGCTGCTCGCGGCGCACCGCGTCGGCGTCTCGACGGTGCTCATCCCGAAGGACAACGAGAAAGACCTGGAGGAGGTGCCCGAGGAGGTGCGCGCCCACATGACCATCCAGCTCGTCGAGACCATCGACGAGGTCTTGTCGCTCGCGCTCGAAGACGCGTGCCCGACCGACGCGCGCGCGGACTCCGCCGAGCCCGCCCCGCCCGTCTGGACGGCCGAGCCGCCCTCGGCCGGCGGCGCGCAGACGCTCGCCGACTAGAAGGCACGACCCGGGGGTAATTCCGTAGGGGCGGGGACAAGTCCCCCGCCCCTACACCTTTCATCCGCGGTTGACAGCCCGCCCCCTCGCCTGTAAAGTTCGCCTTTCCCGGCGTCTCATTTCAACAGGCAGCACCGAAGGCAGACCGAGAGCCGCGCCGCCCCCTGCCGCTCCGCGCTTAAGACTCGCCAGCAGCTTTCGCTTTACTTCCAGCGCTTCCCGAGGAGACAAACCCTTATGACAGACAAAGCCAAGAGCGCCGAGCTTATCCTTAAACTCTACGAGCTGCGCCGCGAGGAGGTCATGCGCGAGGCGCGCAACTGGTTCTTCGCCTTCAACCCCGAGAGCTTCGAGGACATCCAGCGCGCGATCATGGGCGAGCAGAGCGCCTATCTCCGGATGGTGACGACCTACTGGGACATGGCCTGCTCCTTCGTCAACCACGGCGCCATCGACGCCGAGATGTTCAACGACGCGAACGCCGAGCAGGTCTTCGTCTTCGCCAAGTTCCAGCCGTTCCTCGAACAGATCCGCGCCAACAGCAGCAACCCGGACGCCTTCCGGCACCTGGAGCAGGCCGTCACGGCGATGCCCCGGGCGGAGGAGCGGCTCGCCCGCGCGCGCGCGATGTCGAAGGCAATAGCGCAGGCGCGCGCCGCCGCCGACGCCGACAGGGCCGCCGCCGACGCCGCGAACGCGTAAGAGCCGTGAACGGTGAACCGTGAACCGTGACGAGCTCAAACTGTCTTTCCACTCGTCACGGTTCACGGTTCACGAACTTTCATGAGATGAAAGTCAGCAGCACGAAGTTCCTTAAGAGCGCGTTCGAGGAGTCGCAGTGGCCGCGCGACCGCAGGCCGGAGGTGGCCTTCATGGGGCGTTCGAACGTGGGCAAGTCCTCCATGCTCAACTCCCTGCTCGGGGTCAAAGGTCTGGCGCGCACCTCCTCGACGCCGGGGCGGACGCAGGCACTGAACTTCTTCATGATTAACGAGCGCTTCTACTTCGTGGACTTGCCGGGGTACGGGTTCGCACGCGTCCCGCGCGAGGTGCGCGAGTCGTGGGGACAGTTGGTCGCCGATTACCTTGCCAAGCGCGACTCGCTTGTGCTATCAATTCATATCGTAGACTCGCGCCACGAACCCACGACATTGGATTTGCAGCTCCGCGAATGGCTACTCGCGAACGGGAAGCCGTTCCTGACGGTCGCCACCAAATCCGATAAGCTCTCGCACAACGAGTCGCAGAAAAACCTCGCGCGCGCCCGTAAAGTGCTGGACGCCGTGGGAAGTGGCGCCGGCGGGGAGTTGATCGCGTACTCCTCCACCACCGGGCACGGGCGCGAACGCGTCTGGCGCGCCATCGAAGAGGCCGTAACCGCCTCACAACAATCCCCCTCTTGAGTCTTAAATGCGACGGAAGGATTAGCGCAACCGCGCGGGGCGGCCGGGCATCTAAATGGCGCACGGAATTCCCGCGAACATGATCGCAAGACAGAGGCCGCCCACCTCAAGCGCGCTCCCCACGGGGGGCACCGAGTAGGCATCATTCCCGACATACAATCGGCAATAATTTTGAACAGATTCTGAAGGCCACGCCGCCGGCGCCGCCCTTTTTGCAGCACGGGCGCACGCAGCGGATTTGAGAGCGCGCACGAGCTTCGGGCGCGCGCGACGAAGAGAACAAACCGAGATGTCACGAGAACGCACAACACGCACACGCAGCAGCAGCCGGCCGAGCGCCAACGGCGCGTCGTCCGACAGGGACACCGGCAACAAGGCCGCCGCCGCCGTCGAGCCGATGCCCGACATCGACCTGCCCGAGGTGGACGAAGCCGCCGAGGAGGCCATGAGCTTCAGCGGCGAGGGCGGCACTTTCAACCTCGCCACGCTCAAGGAGATGTCCATCTCCAAGCTGACGCAGATCGCCAAAGACCTCGACGTGCCCGGCGCCACGGGCATGCGCAAGCAGGAACTGATCTTCAAAGTCCTCGCCGCGCAGACCGAGAAGAGCGGACTGATCTTCTCCGAGGGCGTGCTCGAAACCCTGCCCGACGGCTTCGGCTTCCTGCGCGCGCCCGAGTACAACTACCTGCCCGGCCCCGACGACATCTACGTCTCGCCGTCGCAGATCCGCAAGTTCGACCTGCGCACCGGCGACACCGTCTCGGGCCAGATCCGCCCGCCCAAGGAGGGCGAGCGCTACTTCGCGCTCATCAAGGTCGAGGCCATCAACTTCGAGGCGCCCGGCGAGTCGCGCGACAAGGTCTTCTTCGACAACCTGACGCCGCTCTACCCGGACGAGCAGTTGCGGATGGAGACCGCGGGCGAGAACATCGTCGGCCGCGTCGTTGACCTCGTCACGCCGCTGGGGAAGGGCCAGCGCGGCCTCATCGTCGCCCCGCCCCGCACGGGCAAGACGATGATGCTCCAGGCCATCGCCAACTCGATCTCGAACAACCACCCCGAGGTCACGCTCATCGTGCTGCTCATCGACGAGCGCCCCGAGGAGGTCACCGACATGCAGCGCTCGGTGCAGGGCGAGGTCATCTCCTCGACCTTCGACGAGCCGCCGACCCGCCACGTGCAGGTCGCCGACATGGTCATCGAGAAGGCCAAGCGCCTCGTCGAGCACAAGCGCGACGTGGTCATCCTGCTCGACTCGCTCACGCGTCTCGCGCGCGCGCACAACGCGGTCGTCCCGCCGTCGGGCAAGATTCTCTCGGGCGGTATCGACGCCAACGCCCTCCAGCGCCCGAAGCGCTTCTTCGGCGCGGCGCGCAACATCGAGGAGGGCGGCTCGCTCACCATCATCGCGACGGCGCTCATCGACACCGGCTCGCGCATGGACGACGTCATCTTCGAGGAGTTCAAGGGCACGGGCAACAGCGAGATTCACCTCGACCGCCGCCTCTCCGACAAGCGCCTCTTCCCGGCCATCGACCTCCAGCGGTCTGGCACGCGTAAGGAGGAGCTGCTCATCTCGAAGGAGGACCTCAACCGCATCTGGGTCATGCGCAGGGTGCTCAACCCGCTCTCGCCCGTCGAGCAGATGGAGGTCGTCCTCGAACGCCTCGGCAAGACCAAGAACAACTCCGATTTCCTCGCCTCGATGCAGACCTAAAGGCCGCAAACGGTGAACCGTGAACCGTGACAGGAAAGAACGCGCTTTGACTTGTCACGGTTCGCGGTTCGCGGCTTACGGCTTTTCCCTTTCTTGACAAACCCGACGCGGCTTCGCGATATTATCCCCTGATTTAGCAGTTAAGTTTGTTCATAAGGACTCGCGCCTCTCGGTGGGGCGCGGTGTGGTTAAGGGGATAAGTGCGCGTCGCGTTTCTCTCGTCCGAGGCCGTGCCCTTCGCCAAGACCGGCGGGCTCGGAGACGTGGCCGGCGCGCTCCCGAAGGCGCTCGTCGCGGCGGGCGTGGACGCGTGCCTCGTCCACCCGCTCTACGACACGACCGACCGCGCGCTGCTGCGCGAAAGGGTCTTTGACAACCTCGAAGTGGACTGGCTCGGCGGGCGCCGCACGGCCTCGGTCTACCTCTCTTACGCGGCGGGCGCGCCGGCCTTTCTGATCGACGCGCCGGAGTTCTTCGCGCGCGGCAAGGTCTACGGCTTCTCGGACGACCACTACCGCTTCGCCTTCTTCAGCCGCGCGGCGCTCTCGCTCCTCGGGCGTCTGGGGCTCGCGCCCGACGTCCTCCACGGCAACGACTGGCCGTGCGGGTTCGCGGCCACCTGGCTCTGGGCGTCGCGGCGCTGGGGCGGTTTTCTGGCGAACACGCGGACGCTGATGTCGATCCACAACCTCGCCTACCAGGGCTTGTTCGACCCGAACGATTTGTACCGGCTCGGCTTCCGCGGCGGCGAAGAGTCGAACGTCTTCATGTCGAACGGCGTGGCGTCGTCTTTGAAGGCCGGGCTGATGACCTGCGACGCCGTCTCGACCGTGAGCCCGCGCTACGCCTTCGAGATACAGGGGCCCGAGCAGGGGCACGGGCTCGACTGGCTGATGCGGCAGCGGCGCGACCGCCTCGTCGGCATCACCAACGGCGTGGACTACGACGTGTGGGACCCGGCGACCGACCCGCACCTGCCGGCGCACTACTCGGCGGAAGACCTTTCCGGGAAGCAGGAGTGCAAGGCCGAACTGCTGCGCCGCTTCGGACTGCCCGAAGAGCTGGACCGGCCAGTCGTCGCCTCCATCACGCGGCTCGTCGCGCAGAAGGGCTTCGACCTCGTCAAGCAGATGGCCTGGCAGATGCTCGAAGACGGCGCGTTCTTCGTCTCGCTGGGGTCGGGCGAGCACGAGTACGAGGGCTTCCTCCAGTCGCTCAAGGACAGGGCGCCGAACCGCGTCGCCATCTACCGGGGTTTCAACGAGCCGCTGGCGCACCAGATCGAGGCGGGCGCCGACATCTTCCTGATGCCGTCGCTCTTCGAGCCGTGCGGCCTGAACCAGATGTACTCGATGCGCTACGGCACGGTGCCCGTGGTGCGCGCGACCGGGGGCCTCGACGACACGGTCGAGCAGTTCGACCCCGAGGCGGGCACGGGCACGGGCTTCAAGTTCGGCCTCTACAACGCGCAGGCGCTCCTCGACAAGGTGCGCGAGGCGCTCTACTGGTACACGCGGAAGGACGCGTGGCGCCGGATACAGTCGAACGGGATGCGGGTGGACAACTCCTGGGGCGCGGCGGCGCGCAAGTACGTCAGGCTCTACCACGCGCTGTTCGACCTGTAGGACGCGGCGATTTAGTCAGCAGCAGTTAAAAGCAGTCGAAGGAGATTTGAACTCATGAGTGAATACGTCAAGGACGTGACCGACAACAACTTCGAATCGGACGTGCTCAAATCGGACAAGCCGGTGCTCGTCGACTTCTGGGCCCCGTGGTGCGCGCCGTGCCGGATGCTGGCGCCGACGGTCGAGGCCGTCGCGCAGAACTTCCAGGGCTCGGCGGCGGTCGTCAAGCTCAACGTGGACGACAACCCGCAGGTCTCGCAGCGCTACGGCATCAAGGGCATCCCGACGCTCATCCTCTTCAAGAACGGCAAGGAAGAAGAGCGCGTCGTCGGCGCGACCTCGAAGGAGGCCATCTCGCGCATGATCGACAAGCACGTCCAGAGCGGCGCGGCCAGCGCCTGACCTTCAACACCGCGGCGGCGCGGCACTTCCCCGTGTGGGAAAGTCCGCGGCGCGCGCGTTCGGCGCCGCGGACAGGCCCCCGCGCGCGCCGCGAGGAGTCGAGCGCACAAATCAGCCGCGAGTGATGAGACCCACCACAGCCAGCCGCGCCGCACGGCAGCGCCGCACCTTCGAGGAGCGGCTCGCCGCGAAGCGCACGCAGACCGTCGCGGACGCCAAGTTCCGCGCGCGTCAGGCGCACGGCAAGCTCCGCCGCTTCGTCCGCATCCGCTTCCAGAAGGAAGAGGTCATCGAGGCTCTCTCCCTGCGGCGCGGCGACTGCAACCGCTGCGGCGCGTGCTGCGAGATACTCTTCAAGTGCCCCTTCCTCAAGAAGCACGGCGACGGCACGACGACCTGCGGCATCTACGAAGACCGCCCCTCGCAGTGCCGCCTCTTCCCCATCGAGCAACGCGACCTCGCGGAGGTGCGCGGCACGTGCAGCTTCTACTTCATCGAGAAGCCGATCAAGTTGGAAAGAGCTAGCTAAGGCGGGTGCTGGGTTCTGGGTGTTGGCAAGAACAGTTTGTCTTCACCCGACACCTAACACCTTAAACCCAAAACCCTTTTCTTATGTCAAAAGTCATCGTAGTTATCGGCGCCCAGTGGGGCGACGAGGGCAAGGGCAAGATCGTAGACCTGATGGCCGAGCGCTTCGACGTGGTCGCGCGCTACCAGGGCGGCCACAACGCCGGCCACTCGGTGAAGGTCGGCGACAAGTCTTACGCCCTGCACCTGATCCCCTCCGGCATCATCCACCCGGGCAAGACCTGCGTGCTCGGCAACGGCATGGTCATCGACCCGAAGGCCTTCTTCCAGGAGGCCGACCGCCTCGCCTCGCAGGGCATCCAGGTCACGCCCGACCGCGTCAAGGTCAGTTCGCGCGCGCACCTCATTCTGCCCTCCCACCGCGCCCTCGACCACACCAGCGAGGAGCGCCTGGGCAACGAGAAGGTCGGCACGACGCGGCGCGGCATCGGCCCCGCCTACGAGGACAAGGCCGGACGGCGCGGCATCCGCGTCGCCGACGCGATGAACCCCGACGTCCTGCGCTCGCGCATCGAGCGCAACATCGCCGACGCCAACCTCATCATCCGCGAGTACCGCGGCACGGAGCTGAAACCCGACGAGGTCTTCAAAGAGATCGCCCCGCTCGCCGAGCGCATGCGGGCGTTCGTCACCGACACGACCCACTTCATCAACCGCGCCGTAGGCGCCGGCCAGAGCGTCCTCGTCGAGGGCGCGCAGGCCACGCTCCTCGACGTGGACCACGGCACCTACCCGTTCGTCACCTCTTCGAGCACGACCTCGGGCGGCGTCTGCGCGGGGCTCGGCCTCGCGCCGCAGAAGATCGGCGGCGTGCTCGGCATCGTCCGCACCTACTCGACGCGCGTCGGCGAAGGCCCCTTCCCGACCGAGATGCTCGGGGGCGAGGAGGAGACGGGGCAGCTCATCCGCGAGCGCGGCCACGAGTACGGCGTCTCCACGGGGCGCCCGCGCCGCTGCGGCTGGTTCGACGCCTTCGCCACGCGCTACGCGGCGGAGATCAACGGCTTCGACACGGTCGCGCTGACCAAGCTCGACATCCTCGACGCGCTCGACGAGATCAAGGTCTGCGTCGGCTACCGCCGGCACGGCCAGTCCTGCGAGTCCTTCCCGGCCGTCTCGCAGGAGCTGCGCGAGGTCGAGCCCGTCTACGAGACGCTGCCCGGCTGGCGCACCTCGACCGAGGGCGTCACGGAGCTTGAGAAGCTGCCCGCGGCCGCGCGCGACTACGTCGATTTCATCTCCTCGCAGATAGGCGTCCCCGTCGGGCTGGTCTCGACAGGCCCCGAGCGCAGCCAGACCATCCTCGTCCGCGACTCGGCGCTCGCGCGCTGGCTCGAACCTTGAAAGTGAGGGCGCGACCCCCTTTGAAGCAAGGGCGCAGAAAAGTCGTGCGCGTGACGACGGCACTCCCCGTCGAGTGGGGGCTGACGCCGCGCTACGAACACCACGGCAAGATCACCTCTTTGAGCCGCGGCGGCTGCCTGCTCCAGACCGACGCCATCCAGCCGCTCTTCGGCAAGGTCATTTACATCCGCATCCCCCTGCCCGAGCGCGACTGGTGGGAGGTGCACGGCGAAGTGCTCTACTACCTCCGCGAAGTCGGTTTCGGCGTCGAGTTCTCCGCCCTCGACGACCGCGACGCCGCCACCCTCAGCGCCCTCATGCGCCACCACCAGGAGCAGCCGCCCGACGCCCCGGCGGAGTGAGTTTGAATAATCGAAAGCCGGTCACTATAATCACCCACGCGCGGGCCGATAGCTCAGTTGGTAGAGCAGCTGGCTTTTAACCAGCGGGTCGCAGGTTCGAGTCCTGCTCGGCTCATTCGTTATGTAAATCTTGGGGGCAGCCGCAAAGCTGCCCCCAATGCTTTTATAAGCGCGCGTGAGGGGGATGGCCGTGAGCCACTTTTTGACTTTCGTGTTAATCGGGCGCGGGGAGGCTGACGTGGCGGGGAGGGTGCGGGAGCTGATGCGGCCGCACTTCGCGCCCGACGGGGTGTACTCGCCGGGCGGGTCACTCGCGAAGTGCGACGGGTACGTGATCGGCGGGCGTTACGACGGGCAGTTGTTCGGTGCGGAGCCCGAGTACAACCTGACGCCGAAGGAGTTTCAGGGGCGGTACGGCCTCGACGTGTTGAAAGACGAGGACAACGTCCGCGCGGCGGCGCAGGTACCGGGGGCGCTGATTCCCTACGCGGTCGTCACGCCGGGGGGCGCGTGGCTCGACTGCGAGAAGAAGGGCGCGGCCGTGTGGGCGTCCGAGGTGAAGGAGCTGTTGCGGCGTTACGCGGACTGCGTGGTCGTGGCCGTTGACTGTCATTGTTAGAGGCAGTCCGCCGCGGAGAGTTAGAGGAATGCGGACGCGGGGTGCCGGTTTGATTCCAACCCGGCACCCCGCGTCCGCATTCCTACGTGGCGATCTGCCCCTGCTCCGGTCGCCCCGTCACGCGGCGGCGCTGAGCGAGGTCTCAGCGAGGACTGAGCGCATCGAGACGTGATTGAGGAGGATTTCGAGGTAGCAGGTGAAGCGGTGGAGGTAAAGCCGCAGAGACCTGCGGTCGCTGAGCACCGGCAGGGTGAGGCCGTCCACGAAGCTCCGGCAGGTCTCCTGATCCTTCTGCATCAGGTGGCGCATGCTCTCGGCGCGGAAGAGTTCGAGCCGTTCGGCGAAGTTGACGAGCGCCTCCGCCCCGGCGTGCCACTCGGCGTAGCGCGCGCTGCGGAGCAGTGCGTCGAGGTCTTCGTAGAGGCGCAGAGAGTTGTCGCGCTTGGCGCGGATGTCCTCGAAGATGTCGGCGGCGTCCACGTCGGCGCGGTACGTGCGCGCGAGCGAGACCGTGGACTGCTCGAAGCAGTTGCGCAGAAGGTCGTGCGCGTCGGCGAGGAGCGAGCGCGCCTCCGCGGCGGCGGCGGCCTGCGCGCCGGGCAGGAGGCGTTCGAAGACGGCGCGCAGTTCGTGGCGGACGGCGAAGCTCGTCCGCCCCAACTCGTCCGAGAGGGCGTCGGGCGCGTCGAGGCAGGCGCAGAAGTAGTCGAGGGCGCCGGCCGTCGCCAGCGCCTCGCAGCGCACGACCTCGAAGATGAAGTGCGCCTCGTCGGGCGTGCCTCCGCCGCCGCTGATCGCCTCCTTCACGCCGTCGAGGTAGCCGAGGAGTCGCCCGAGGTCTTCGAAGACGCCGCGGACGAACTCGCGCGTGCCTTCGTGCTCGATGCTCTCCAGAATCGAAAGGAGCCGGGGCTGCATTGGGGCAACCTCCTTGGGAAGAGGATGGACGGGCTTGTTCCAGCTTGTTCTGACGGGGGCGTGAAGAGCTAAGCGGCCTGGCGGCCTGGCTGACAGGGAAGCGGGCGGGTCGGGATGACCGGCCCGGCGAGAGCCACATCGAACTTAGCACTTGCGCGCCGCGCGGCACAAGAACTTTTTCCGGGTTCGCCCGGCCGGCGTCTTCGTTCGAATGTCATTAAGAAGATATTAACCACCGCAGACACGGAGGCACGGCTTTGAAGTTCCAAGTCTTCAAAGCCGTGCCTTTGTGTCCCTGCGGTTAACTTCGCCCGGCGTTAGAATAGTCGCCTTAAGACCTCTGCCCGAGGGGCATCATCATCGGCAGGCGCGGCGGGAGGCCGCCGCTCTTAGCGTGTGCGGGCGCGCGGCGCGGGGTCGGCCGGACGTTCTCGAAGTAGTCCACAGCCGCGACGCGCAGGCCCACGTCGCGCCCCAGGCGCTCGCCCAGATACCACTTGTGTTCGAGCACGCTCGGCCACACGGCGCGCGCCTCGGACGCAGACAGCTCGACGCCCGCCAACTGCCGCAGCGAACGCCTCAGACGGCGCGCGCTCTCCTCGACGGCGGCGGGCGCCGCGGGACTCTCCGTCTCGAACGACACGGGCATGAACAGCCCGTCGTAAGCCTTCCAACTCTGGTGCTTCAGATAGATTGATAGCAACTCGCTTGCTAAACGGCGAAACTCGATTTTGGTCGACATAACTTCCTCCATAAACAACCCGTTTCCGGTAACACTGTGCGGGGAATCCTTTCGCCCCGCCATAAGTATCGTACGGGCCGCGTGTGTCAAAGTTGTTATGCCCAGCCGTATATATTTCAATCGCGCGCATTAGCCATTCTAATCGCGCGGGGACAAAATTGTGCCCGCCTCAGCGCAGCCCGAGCGCCTTCAAATAGCCCTCGTTGACCTTGCAGTTCCTGAACTTGATCCCCTCAAGATATTCGGCGAGCGCGCGGTCAACCTTCTCCTGCGGCGGGCGGTTCTTCCTCACGTCTTCGAAGGTCGTGCGCGGGTGGTCGGCGAAGGCCGCGACCGCGTCCCAGTCGGCCGGCCTGTTGACGGAGACGACGCACGAGGTCGCGTCGAGCTTCTTGTAAGGCCAGAAGCACCAGCCGATGCGGTTGCGCTCAAGCAGCTCGCGGAAGGACGCGACCCACTCGTCCGTGTTCTCGCCCGACTCGCCCATGTAGAGCGGCACGTTGTGCTTCGCGGAGAAGTCGACGTACTCCTGCACGGCCTCCTGCTTCACCTCCATCCAGTACTTGTGGAAGGTGTAGGCGAGTTTGTCGTCGAACGGCGGGCCGAAGACCTTGAAGTTCGTGTCCCACTGCGCGCCGCCGAGGAAGATGACGTGGTTCTTATCCACCGTCCTGATGGCGGCGACAATTCTTTTGTAGAGCGGTTCGAGCTTCGGGTTGAAGTGCGCCGCGTCGAAGTAGTGCGCGATGGGCTCGTTGAGGAGGTCGTAGCCGACGACCGCGGGCTCGTCGCGGTAGCGCGCGGCGAGCTTCTGCCAGATTCTGACGGTGAGGTCTTGCGCCTCGGGGCTCTCGAAGAGGAAGGGGTAGCCCCAACTGTCGTCTATGTTGTCGCCGGTCTGTCCGCCGGGCGCGCCGTGCATGTCGAGCACGACCCAGAGCCCTTCACGCCGGCACCAGCCGACGACGCGGTCGAGCATCTCGTAGCCGACGCCTTCGAGCCGCACGGGGTCGTCTTCCGTGACGAACAGGCGGTAACTGAACGGCACGCGGACGGAGTTGAAGCCGGACTGCTTGATGAAGCGGATGTCTTCGGCCGTGACGTAGTTGTCGCGGTACGCCTTCCAGAAGCGGCGCGACTCGTCCTCGCCGACGAGCTGGTTGACGGCCGTCGAGATGAGGCGCGGCGAGCTGGCCGTCTTGAACTTGAACATGTAGCCCTCGGGCAGCAGCCAGTTGCCGAGGTTGATGCCCTTCAGAAAGAGCGGCCGCCCGTCGGGCGCGACGAACTCCCTGCCCCGCGTCGTCACGAACTTTGCGCGCGCGTTGGCCGCGGGAGCGGGCATGAAAAACAGGAGGACTAACAGGACGGGAAGCGATTCTCTCAGCTTCGGGATTCGCATGCGGGCGCTCCGGCGTGGGTTAAAGGTCGGTCGCGAAGAGCTTGATCTCCGTCTCTTCTCCCGGGAGCCTGACCATGCGCTCGAACTTCATGCCGAGTTTTTCGAGCACGCGGATGGAGACGGCGTTGTCGGGGTTCACGATGGCGTAGAGGCGTTCGAGGCCGAGCGCGTCGCGCGCGTGGCGCAGCACGGCCGAACCCGCCTCGAACGCATAGCCCTTCGAGCGGAACGGGGGGAGGAAGGCGTAGCCGATGTCCACGCCGGGCAGCGAATCTCTCTTCACCAGCCCGCTGATTCCGACAGGCACCTTCTCGTCCTTCGTCTCGACCAGCCAGAGGCCGAACCCGTTTCGCCTGTAGCTTTCGGCGAAGCGCTCGTCGATGTAACGCGCGGCGTCCCCCACCGTCCGCACGCCGCGGTCTCCGACGAAGCGGATGAACCCGGGGTCGTTTAAGATTTCGAGCACTACGCCGGCGTCCGCCTCCGACAGCTCGCGCAAGTTGAGCCGCTCCGTCTCGATGACGTTCAAGTGGTCAGCACCGCCTTCGTCCTTGAACTTCCGGTCGCGGGAATCATAACCCGCCTCTCGCCGCAACCGAAAGATAATCTCATCGCAACGCAGCGCGCGCGCGCGGGGCCTATGATTGACTTGCTCTTCCCGAGTGCCCTTGCCTCGTTTTGAAGCTCTCTTAACTCAAACCGACCCGACGCCTTTACGGCGCGCGCGCCGCGCCGCGTGGCTCTACGCACGCGCGACGGACGCCCGCGCGCCCGCGGCGCGCACGTTACGACCCCTTTGGATGGAGGAATAATTTAGATGTTGAGAATGGGACGTTCCCCTAAAGTAGAGTCCAACGAAGCCAGGCCCGCGCAGCCCGAGCCCGCCCCGACGCAGGCGCCGCCCGCCCAGTCCTATCAGTCCCAGCTGGCTGCGCGCGCCTACGAGCAGCCGGCGCAGCCGGCCTCCGCCCCCACCCCGTCCACGCCGCGCGCGGTCACCGAGTCGGAAGCGCTCGCGCGCGACCTGCGCGAGGGCGTCGTCAGCGGCTTCGTCGGCGGGGGCACGGTCGTCAGCGGGGACGCCGAGTTCAAGGGCATGCTCCGCATTGACGGCCGCTTTTCGGGGCGCGTGCGCTCGGAGAAGGGCTCGCTCATCGTGAGCGCGGGCGGCGTGGTCGAGGCGAACATCGAGGTCGCCTCCGCCAAGATTAACGGCACCGTCAACGGCGACATCATCGCGACGGGGCGCATCGAGCTCGGCCGCTCCGCGCGCGTGCGCGGCAACATCCAGACGCCCGCCCTTGTCATCGAAGAGGGGGCCATCTTCGATGGTAGCTGCCGCATGCAGCCTCAACCCAAGACCGAGGCCGTCAAAACTACGAAGGCCGAAGCGCCGCGCACGGCCGACGCCGCCCCGGCGCAACCCAGGACGCCCGCGCCCAAGCCCGCGCAGCCGACGGCCGTGCCTGTCAACAACGGCGCTACCAGACCCGCCGCCGTCGTCACGAGTTCCCCCGAGCCGACCGCCTGACCCGCGGACGGGCGCGGCGGGGCCCGAACCCTAACACCCCGCCGCGCCCACCGGCCGATGGATAAGAAGGGTTTTGGGTTTTGGGTGCTGGGTGAAAGACAGCCTCTTTCCCAGCACCTAAAACCCAAAACCCT
>DAIRFV010000183.1:0-12012 GCA_036794905.1 Pyrinomonadaceae bacterium
CGGCTGGAGCCGGTCGTCAAGCCCTGAAGAGGTGCCGGGTGCTGGGTAGGAAGGGTGTTGGGTGCTGGGTGTTGGGTGTTGGGTAGGTAAGGGGTGTTGGGTGTTAGGTGTTGGGCGTTGGGTTAAAAGCAACTCGTCTTACCCAAAACCTAACACCCAACACCCAGCACCCCTTCTTCCCCCCGGCACCCGGCACCCTTCTTACTACTGGCAGCGCGTGAAGTCCCAGGTGAGGACGAGTCGCGACTTGTCCCCATTGATGGTCTTGCTGCCCTTCAGGACGAACGGGTTGTTCGGGTCAACGGGCATCTCGTCGCCGTAGCGGATGCCGTCGATCTTCATGTCGGTCGTCCTCTGGAAGGGCGGCTCCTGCTTGTTGTCGCCGCAGAAGCCGCTGGTATGCTTCGTCGTCCGCTCGTGGAACTTGCCGGGGATGTCGGGAATCTGAAAATAGAAATCGGCTTTCGTCCCCCAGAAGTTGAGGTTGAAAGAGTCCGGGACAACCGAGGCCGCGCCCGCCTCGACCCTGAGCGAGACGGTCTCGGTCGTCTTCACGCGGTTCTTGTTCTTCTCGTAGAAGCAACTGTCGTTGTAGAAGACGCGGCTGTAGTTGAAGTCCTCTTCCACGGAGACGACGCGCGCAGAGGTCTTCAACTCGCCGTGCGGATTGGTCGGGCTCGGCACCTGCTCGACGTAAATTTTGGCGAGGTATTCGCGGTGCGACCGGCTCGCCTTGATGCCGCCGTCGAGGATGATGCCCTTGACCGGGTTCGAGCCGGCGTCGTCGAAGACTCGGTGGTAGGTGACGGTGCCGCGCCAGCGGCCGTCGCACGGCACCCAGTCCTTGACGGGGAAGTAGTGCGTCTTCGACGAGCCGAGGTTCGAGCGGTAGGCCGTCTCGGCGGCGGCGCCGGCGACGAAGCCGAGCCTGTCGCCGGTCAGGAAGGCGATGGCGTTGCCGGCGAGGTCGTTGGCGGTGCCGGCGGCGGCCGTGCCGTTGGTGATGCGCATCGTCTTGACCTGGATGTCAATGTCAACGCCCATCCGCTTCATCACGGGGCGCAAACCCTCGCCCGACAGGTCGCGCTTCTGCTTCATGCCGACGGCGTAAATCTTCGACACGCCGTCGGCGTCCGTGTAGTTGTAATGCTTGCCTTCCGCGCCCGGCGTCGCGCCCGCGGCCACGTCGAGGAAGACGATGGCGTCGCTGTCGCCCGTCTCCTCGCCGTTCAGAATCTTCCCCATGTTCGTGGCCGTGTGCCAGACGCGCCCGAGGTAGCCGCGCGAGTCGCCGCCCTCGCCGAGGTTCCAGTCCACGCGGACGCCGCCGAGCGCGCCGTTGCCGGGCAGGCTGAAGTCAACGCCGGCCGCGTTCAATGCGGGGCGCACGCAGTTCAACACCTGCCACTTGCCCACGTCCATCTTGACCTTCGCCGTCAGCGCCCTGCGCTCGCCGTGCTCGGCCTTCTTCGTGCGCGTGAGCATCCCGCCTTCGAGCGCGATCTCGCTCTCCAGCGCGGCGTAAGACAGGATGAACTTGAGGACTGTGAGCGCGGCGTTGGCCGCGCCGAGGACTTGCCCCGGGTTCTGCGAGACGACCTTCTTCGCTTCGAGATACCCGAGCAACTGCCCGAAGCCGAAGCCCATGCCCGTCGCGTTGAGGTCGAGAATCAGGCTCTCCATCTCGCCCAGAGTGCAGGGCTGCGGTGTCGCGCCCTGCGCCGCCGGTTCCCGGGTCGCGTACGCGGCCTTTGTGAACTTCGCCCTGCGCCCGCGCGGCGCGCCGCCGTCGTAAGAGGCGTTGACGAAACGCACCGCGCCTCGTGCCTGCTCCACCTCCTCGCGTTCGAGTTCGGCGCGTTGCTGCGCGCGCCTCCCGGCGTAGTTGAGGTCGGCGGCGAGGCGCGTCAGGATGAGTAAGACCTGCACGGCGTCGAGGCGCGCGCGCGCGGCGTCCTCGTCCCGGCGCAGGTCGTAGGGTTCGGCGGCGTTGCGGCCCAACTCGATGATGAAGTTGCCCCAGAAGCGCAGGCTCGGGTTGTCGCTCGTCGCGGCGGCGCGGATGCCTTGGACGAGGTCGGCGGCGTTCGTCTCCTGCTTCCACTCGGGCGAGATGAGCGCGAGCGAGTCGCCGAGCCGGCCGAGGCCGACGCCCCACCCGTCGCCGTAGAGCTTCGCGGCGGCCGCCACCTCCCACTCGTCGAGCGTGATGCCCTGCCAGCCCGTCTGGTTGAAGTTGACGACGCCGTCGCGGCCGCGCACGCCGTACCCGGCCGCACGCAGCGCGGCCAGCAACGCGGGCGTCGAGCCCTCGTCGCCCGCGCCCAAGTCACCCGCGAGCGCCACCGCCTGCTCCTCGACCATGCCCGCGGGCACGGCCGCCGCGGCCGGGAGCAGACCCTCCCTGAATGCCGCGCCCAACAACCGGCTTCGATCAGGTGGGAGCAGACCTGTCGTGTCAACCTTCTCTTCTTCGGCCGCCGCTTTAACGGCCGGGGCTCTGCCCGCGGGTCTCTTCGCGGGCGCGCGCCGCGTCTGCGCCGCGGCGTCGAGCGTGCCCGCCAGGACGCCCGCCAGGACGAGCGCCGCCAGAAGCGCACGCGCCGGATGTCCGCCGAAGGTTCTTTCTCGCATTGCCTGTTCTCACTCTCAGACTCGAAGGTAAACGCCGGCCTCGAACCTTAACGCGCAAAACCGCGCGCGAAAGTATCCGTAAATTCGCCGGTTCGGGATAAAATCTGCACCGGAGAGAGAACCCAGGACATGGCCTTCAACCGACAGGAGCTTTTGCGGACGTTCGCCCTCGCCAACGAGTTCAAGGAGGGCGACCAGGGCGTCGGCGGGACGCGTGACGACGCCGTGCGGGCGTCGGCGCGCGCGGCGCTCGGCGCGTTCGAGATAGGGAAGTTGACGGCCTCGGCGTTCGTCGAAGACGGCGTGAGCGAGGCGCTCGACGCCGCGCAAGATCGGCGGCTCGCGGCGGGAATCTCAAGCCTGACGGTCGGGGGGCTGAAGGCCGTCCTGCTCGGGCGCGGCGGGGCCGAGTGGGTGCGCCGCTACCGTGAAGGCTTGAGCAGCGAGGCCATCGCGGCGGTCGTCAAGTTGATGACGAACGACGAGCTGTCAACCGTCGCGCGCGGCCTCTTCAACCCGCTGCCGGGCGAGGGCGTGTCCGTCGGCTCGCCGGGGCACTTCGGCTCGCGGCTTCAGCCGAACAGCCCCGGCGACGAGGAGGAGGAGATACTGTTCTCCGTCCTCGAAGGTCTGACGTACGGCTGCGGCGATGTCGTGCTCGGCCTCAACCCGGCGGGCGACGACGTGGAGACCATCGTCCGGCTCGAAGAACTGCTCCGCTCGGTCGTCGAGCGTCTGCGGCTCCCGACGCGCTACTGCGTCCTCTCCGACATCGTGAAGCAGTCGAGCGCGCGGGAGCGCGTGCGGGTTGACGTGGGCTTTCAGAGTCTCGCGGGCACTTCGAAGGCGCTCGGCGGGATGGTGGGCCTGGACGTTGAGGGCGTGTTAGACCTCGCGCGCGGCTTCCCCGGCCTCTACTTCGAGACGGGGCAGGGGTCGGAGGTCACGAACGGGGCGGCCGAGGGTGTGGACATGTTGACGCTCGAAGCGCGCAGCTACGGCGTCGCGCGCCACATCGGGAAGCGGACGGGCGCGTGGATGATCGTCAACGACGTGGCGGGCTTCATCGGGCCGGAGGTCTTCCGGACGGGCGCACAGCTTTTGCGCGCGTGCCTCGAAGACACCTTGATGGCGAAGCTGCACGGGCTGACGATGGGGCTCGACGTGTGCTCGACCTTCCACATGGGCATCGAGCCGGCGGAGCTGAAGAGGCTGACGGCCGAGGTCGCCGGGCGGGCGGCGCCCGCGTACCTGATGGCCGTCGCGGGCAACGCCGACCCGATGCTCGGCTACCTGACGACCTCGTTCCGCGAGCACCCGCAGTTGCGCCGCCGGTACGGAAGACAGGTCTCGACGCCGATGCAGGGGCGTCTGACGGAGCTCGGCGTCATGGACGGACGCGGGCTCCCGCGCGCGGACGCCGCGAGCGCCGCGGGGCTCTACGCCGCTTACATGAAGGCGGGCGGCGACACGCGCACGGACGAGGCCCTGCGCGCCGAAGCGTCGAAGAAGACGGCGGCGCTGGCGGCGCGCGGCTACGACCTCGGCCTCGGCCACGCGGCCGAGTTCAACGCGCCGCCCGCGGTCGAGGCGCGTCTGGAGAAGATTTACGGGCACGCGCGGCGCGCGCTCTATTCGACGCTCGACGAAGGCGTGCTGCGCGAAGTCAGTCAGAACCCACTGCGCGTGCGCACGCTCGCGCGCGACCGGGAGCATTACCTTTCGGAGCCGGCGGCGGGCGAGCTCCTGCGGCCGGAGGACGCGGACGCCCTGGCGTCCGTCTACGGCGCGCGCCGGCCGCGCGTGCAGCTCGTGCTCTCGGACGGCCTGAACGCCGACGCGCTCAACGAGAATCTGCGCGCCGTCGTGCCGCGGCTGCGGCGCGAGCTGAAGGGGGCGGGCCTCCACGTCGGGGAACGGGACGTGGTCGTCGCGCAGGGGCGCGTGCGCGCGGGCTATCACGCGGGCGGGCTGCTCGGCGTGGACGCGGTCGTGCACCTCATCGGCGAGCGACCCGGCACGGGGCTGAACACGCTCTCGGCCTACGTCACCTACGGGCGCGACGAGGCGGGGGTCTTGCGCTGGAGCCCGGGCTTGGACCACGCCTGCACGACGGCCGTCTGCGGCATCAACGAGCGGGGCAAGCGACCCGCGGCGGCCGTCGAGGAGATTGCGGGTTGCGTCGTGCGCGCGTGCGAGGAGCGGCGCTCGGGCGTCGCGCTCGGGTCGGGGTTCAGAAAACGGTAGGAACTGGACTCCGCTTGGACGGCGCGCGGCGGCGAACGGATGGGGCGCGCGGAAGCATCCGAGAGGGTGTTGACTTTCGGTTTGCCAGACTGGATATTGTCGCCATACGCCAACGCTTCGGCGGGTCGCCGGTCGGTTGAGAGTTGCCGCGGCCGCCGGGGCGTTTGAATTTTCAAGGCAGTGGGCGGCAGGCAGTAAAAGAAGCAGGCAGGAGGCAGATGGCAGGAGGCAGCCGCCCCGCGTGACGGACGTTGGGAGATTAAATCAAGTCGCCGCGCCCTGCGGCCCTCGACAGGTTAATCCGGAGTTCCGACAGCGGCTCTCTTAACTGCCGACTGCCATCTGCCTGCTGCCTCCTGCTCAAATCTGACGCATGGAACGACTCGTGCAGTTTTTGTCGGGTCATGAGCGTGCCGTTTTCGTGAACGGGCGTTTCGGCTTCGACGTGCGCCCGCCCGCGCTCGTCGTCGTCGCCTGCGCGCTGCTGCTCGTCGCCTTCGTCTACTTCGCCTACGTGCGGCCGCGCGCCCGGATCAGCGGCGGCACGCGCTGGTCGCTCGTCGCGCTGCGGTCGGCGCTCTTCCTGCTCATCCTCTTCCTGCTCTTGAAGCCGGTGGTGGTGGTGCCGTCGGTCATCCCGCGCAGCAGCACCGTCGCGCTCGTCGCCGACGACTCGCGCAGCATGCAGATGGCCGACGCCGCGGGCGGGCTCACGCGCCTCGACGCGATGCGCGGCGCGCTCTTCGACGCCGGCGGCCCCTTCCAGACGCGCCTGCGCGAGAGGTTCAGGACGCAGGCGTACGGCTTCTCGAATCAACTCGGCAACGTCGGCGACGGCGGCGAGGAGTTGACGGGCGAGGGCTTGTCGAGCGACGTGGGCGGCGCGCTCGCCGAGGCCGCGCGGCGTTCGACGGGGGCGCCGCTGTCGGCCATCGTGCTCGTCTCGGACGGCGCGTCGAACGCGGGCGCAGACCTCTCCGCCGAGCTGCGGAACCTGCGCGCGCGCGGCCTGCCCGTTTACACGGTCGGCGTCGGGAGCGCGCGCCGCCCGCCCGACGCGGAGCTGGTGCGCGTCAGCCTGCCGCGCCGCGTGCTCGTCGGGTCGAGCGTCGAGGTCGAGGCGTTCGTGCGCGCCAGCGGGTACGGCGCGACGAAGGTGCGCGTCGCGGCGAGCGAGGACGGGCGCGCCGTCAAGACCGAGGAGTTCTCTCTGCGCGGCGGCGAGACCGAGGTCGTCCGGCTGGAGCTGGTGCCCACGACGCCGGGCGTGCACCGCTACACGTTCGACGTGCAGCCGCTCGCGGACGAGCTGACTTTGGAGAACAACCGGCGCGAGGCGCTGGTCGAGGTCGTCGAGGGGCCGATGCGCGTGCTCTACATCGAGGGCGAGCCGCGCTGGGAGTTGGGCAAGCTGCGCGAGTCCGTGGGGCGCGGCGAGAAGAACGTCGAGCTGGTCTCGCTGCTGCGCACGGGCGAGAACAAGCTCTACCGGCAGGGCGTCTCGGGCGAGGCCGAGCTGGCCGACGGCTTCCCCAAAACGGAGGAGGAGCTGTTCGCCTACGACGGGCTGATGCTGGGGAGCGTCGAGGCGAGCTTCTTCACCATCGAGCAGTTGCGCGCGATTGAAGCCTTCGTCGCGCGGCGCGGCGGCGGGCTCCTCGCCGCGGGCGGGCGCTACGCCTTCGGCGGCGGCGGCTACGCGGGCACGCCCGTGGCCGACGCGCTTCCCCTGACGCTCGCGGCGCGCGCCGCGGGCGCCACCGCGCAGGAGCCGAATCCGAATGCGAGTGCGCCAAACTTCAAGGCGCAGCTCACGGCGCGCGGCGCGTCGCACCCCGTCACGCGCCTGAGCGACGACCGCCAGCAGAGCCTGAAGACGTGGAACGAGCTGCCGCCGATCTCCGTGCCCGAGGCGGCGAGCGGCGTCAAGCCGGGCGCGACCGTGCTGCTCGAAGCGCGGCGCGCGGCGGGCTCCGGGTCGGTCGTGCTGCTCGCGCAACAGCGTTACGGGCGCGGCCAGGCGCTGGCCTTCACCGCGTCCGACACGTGGCGCTGGCGCATGCGGATGGACTCGAAGAGCAACGCTCACGAGAACTTCTGGCGTCAGATGTTACGTTACCTTGTGCAGTCCACGCCGCGGCAGTTCGAGGTCGCGGCCGAGCAGGACGTTTACGCCCCCGGCGACTCGGTGCGCATCGTCGCCGACCTGCGGGACAGGAAGTTCAACACGCCGGCGGACGCCCGCGCCGTCGCGCGCGTCGTGAAGCCCTCGGGCGCGTACGCCGACGTGCCGCTCCGCTTCACCGCGCGCGACGAGACGAACGTCTACGTCGGCGAGTTCCGGGTCGAAGAGTTGGGGCGGCACCGCATCGAGCTGACGGCGTCGGGCTCCTCCATCGGCGAGGCGGCGGCGCAGTCCGAGTTCCTGGTCGCGGAGCTGAACCGCGAGTTCTACGACGCCGCGCTCAACGAGGAGCTGCTCAAGCGCGTCGCCTCGGAGACGGGCGGCAAGTACTACACGCTCGAAGAGGCGGGCGCGCTCGTCGATGACCTGACCTACAGGCAGACCGACAACTCGCGACCCGTGACGAAAGACCTGTGGGACATGCCCGTCACCTTCCTCCTGCTCGTCGGGCTCCTGTGCGGCGAGTGGTTCCTGCGCAAGCGGCACGGGCTGGCGTGAAGTGTTGCTGAAGAGCATGCGGTTTCGACTCATCACCGCGCTCGTCTGGTGCTGCATGGCGGCGGGCGTGACGTGCGCGCAGGAGCGCGCGGCGCGGCCGGCGGCCGACCCGAACAAGTACGCCGTCATCGTGAGCGGCGCGAGCGGCGAGGCGGAGTTCGCGAAGCGCTTCAAGCAGTGGACGACGGAGCTGCACGGCGCGCTCGTCGGGCGCTACGGGTTCGACCACTCGCGGGTCACGGTGCTGACGGAGGCGCCCGAGGCGGGGGCCTTGCGCGCCACGGCCGAGGACGTGCGGCGCGCCTTCCAGACCTTGCGCGCGTCGGCCGGGTCGGACAGTACGGTCTTCGTCTTCTTCATCGGCCACGGCACGTTCGACGGCCGGCAGGCCAAGTTCAGCCTCGTCGGCCCGGACCTCCCGGCCACGGAGTACGCCGAGCTGCTGGGCGGGCTGCCGTCGAGGCGCGTCGTCGTCGTCAACATGGCGAGCGCCAGCGGCGAGTTCATCAAGCCGCTCTCGGCGCGCGGCCGCGTCGTCGTCACCGCGACGCGCAGCGGGCAGGAGCAGAACGCGACGCGCTTCCCCGAGCACTTCATCGCCGCGTTGGGCAGCCGCGACGCCGACGCCGACCAGAACGGCCGCGTCTCCGTGCTCGAAGCCTTCGACTACGCCTCGCGCCTGACGGCCGAGCAGTACAAGCGCGCCGGGAGGCTGGCGACCGAGCACGCGCTGCTCGACGACAGCGGCGACGGCGTCGGCCACCCCGCGGCGGAGGGCGGCGACGGCGCGCTGGCGCGCTCGACCTACCTCGACTCGCTCTCCGTCGAGCAGGCCGCGTCCAACGCCGAGACGGCGCGGCTGCTGCGCGAGCGCGAGCGGCTCGAAGGCGAGGTCGAACAACTCAAGACGCGCAAAGGTCTGCTGGCCGAGGCGGAGTACGAGGCGGAGCTGGAGAGGCTTTTCGTGAGCCTCGCGAAGGTGAACCGCACCATCAAGAGGGGGGCGCAGTGAGGGCAGTTTGCAAGACGAGTTCGACGCGGCGGGTTGTCCCGACTCGGCGAAGGTCGGGGCGCGGGCTCGCGCTCGCGCTGGCCCTCTCCGCGGCGCTCGCCTGCGTCTACGCCCTCGCGCACGCGCCCGCCGGCTCCGCCCAGATCACGATTGACAACCTCTCTTCCACCCCTCCGCCGCCGGGCGAGGCCGCGTTGAAGCGCGGCGACTACGCGCGCGCCGTGGAGCTTCTGGGCGCGCGGCTGAAGGAGAGCCCCGCGGACGCGTCGGCGCAGAGGCTTCTGCTGCGCGCGCAGTTGGAGACGGGCCGCTACGCGGAGGCCGAGGCGTCTTCGCGCGCGTTCCTCAAAGGCCACCCGGAGGCCGGGGGCGTGCGCCACGAGCTGGCCGAGGCGCTGGCGGCGACCGGCCGTTACGCGGAGGCGATCACGGAGTTCGAGCGCGCGGCGGCCACGCCCGCGGGCGAGGGGCAGGCGGCGCGGCTCGCTTCCGACCTGCGCCGCGCCGAGCTGCTCGAAACGACGGGGCAGGAGCAGCGCGCGCGCGAAATCTACAGCGCGCTCGTCAGGTTCTACAGCGAGAACGAGCCGGAAGACGCGCCGACGCTCACCGCGGTCGCGCGCGCGCTCGTCCGGCTGGAAAAGTTTCAGGACGCGCGGAACCTCTACGCGGAAGCCATCGAGGCCGACCCCTCATACCTCGAAGCGCACCTCGGCGGCGGCGAGCTGTTCACGGAGAAGTACAACTACGCCGAGGCGGCCTCCTTCTTCGCGGACGCGCTGAAGCTCAACCCGTACAGCGCGCGCGCGCACTTGGGCGTCGCCCTGAACAAGAAGATCGAGCGCGACGAGGCGGTGCTGGCCTCGCTCGCGCGCGTCTTCACCATCAACCCCAACATGGTCGAGGCGCGCGCGCTCGCCGCCGCGCTCGAACTCGAAGCGGGCGAGCACGAGGACGCCTCCGCCGAGATAGAGAAGGGCCTCGGCGTCAACCCGCGCGCCTCCGAGCTGCACGCGCTGCGCGCGGCGCAACTCTACCTGCAAGACGAGGACTACGCGGCGGCCGCCGCGCAGGCGCTCGCGGTCAACCCGCGCTACGGCCGTCTCTACGAGACGCTGGCGCACTACGCGACCATCACGCGCCGCGTCGGCGAGGCGGCCGACTTCGCGCGCCGCGCCGTCGAGCTCGCGCCGCGCCTCTGGAGCGCGCGCCTCGCGCTCGGGATGGCGCTGCTGCGCCTGGGGCGGATGGAGGAGGGGCGCGCGGAGGTCGAGAAGTCTTTCGGGGGCGACCCGTTCAACGCGTGGGCCAAGAACACGCTCGACCTGCTCGACGCGATGCGCGACTTCCGCGAGACGCGGCGCGGCGCGTTCGTCGTCAAGTCGGCCTCGGGCGAGACGGAAGTGCTCGGGCCCCTCGCCGCCGGGCTGCTCGAAGAGGCCGCCGCGAAGCTGACCGCGAAATACCGCTTCACGCCGAAGGGGCCCATCGTCGTCGAGCTCTTCCCCAACCACGAGGACTTCGCCGTGCGCGCGCTGGGGCTGCCGGGCCTGGGCGCTTTGGGCGTCTGCTTCGGGCAGGTCATCGCGCAGGACTCGCCCTCGGCGCGCGCGGCGGGCGAGTTCAACTGGGGCGGCACGCTCTGGCACGAGTACACGCACGTCATCACGCTCCAGATGACCGACTACCGCATCCCGCGCTGGTTCTCCGAAGGGCTCTCGGTCTACGAGGAGCGGCTGGCGCGCCCGGGCTGGGGCGGCGGGTGGAACCCTTCGGTGCTGCGCGCCTACGGCGAGGGGCGCTGGTTCAAGATGGCCGACCTCGACGCGGGCTTCATGCGCCCGCGCCGCGCCGACGACGTGTCGCTCGCCTACTTCCAGGCGTCGCAGGTCGTCGAGTTCGTCGTCGAGCGTTACGGCTTCGACGCCGTGCTCAGGATGCTCGCGCTCTACCGCGACAAGGCGCGCACGCCCGAGGTGCTGCGGCAGGCCCTCAAGTTGAGTGAGGAGGAGTTCGACCGCGCCTTCATGGAGTACGTCGGGGCGAAGGCGCGGCCGCTGCAAGCGGCGTTGGGGGTGGCGCCGCTGTCGGCCGCGGCGTCGCTGTCGAAGGAGGCCGTGCTCGGCCTGCTCTCGGCGCGCGAGACCTTCGCGCTGCGGCTGCGCGCGGGACACCTCCTGCGCGACGAGGGGGATTCGGACGGCGCCGTCCAACACCTGCGGCGCGCGGCCGAGCTCTTCCCGCACTTCGTCGGCGAGGGGAACCCTTACGAGGCGCTGGCCGACATCTACGACAAGCGGGGCGACGCGGCGGCGGCGGCCGAGGCGTTGGAGTCGCTGCTCAAGCACGACGAGACGAACCTGAAGGCGCTCGGCCGGCTGGCCGACCTGCGCCAGAGGCTGGGCGACCGCGCCCGCGCGCTCGAAGCGCTGCGGCTCGGCTTCTACGTCGCGCCCTTCGAGCCGGCGGCGCACGCGCGCGCGGGCGAGCTGTACCTTGAGACCAGAGACGCGGCGCTGGCGCTCGCGTCTTTCCAGGCGGCGCTCGCGCTGAGGCCCCCCAACGCGGCCGAGGCCAACTACAACGTCGCGCGCGCCTACCACGCCCTGGGCCGAACGGCCGAGGCCAAACGTTCCGTTCTGCGGGCGCTCGAAGCCGCGCCGAGTTACGAGAAGGCGCAGGAGTTACTTCTCACGATTACGGGTCAGTGAGGGGTCACCGCGGGCGGGCCGCGGGCGTCTTACGGTTCATAGTTCATAGTTCACCGGTCATCCTTTCGGTCAAGGAGAATGCATGGCGGTCGAGACGAACGTGCTGCGCGACGAGGAGCTGTTGGAGAGGCTCGCGTCGGCGCGCGAGGGTTTGATTCGGGAGATACGCAAGGCCATCAAGGGGCAGGACGAGGTGGTCGAGCTGGTGCTGCTCTCGCTCTTCGTGGGCGGGCACTCGATCATCACGGGCGTGCCGGGTCTCGCCAAGACGCTGCTCGTCCGCACCATCGCCTCCGTGCTCGACCTCTCCTTCAAGCGCATCCAGTTCACGCCCGACCTGATGCCCGCCGACATCACCGGCACCGAGATCATCGAGGAAGACCGCGCGACCGGCCGCCGCGCGATGGAGTTCATCCGCGGCCCCGTCTTCGCCAACATCGTGCTGGCCGACGAGATCAACCGCACCCCGCCGAAGACGCAGGCCGCGCTGCTCGAGGCGATGCAGGAGGGGCGCGTCACCGTGCAGGGCGTCTCCTACGAGCTGCCGCGACCCTTCCACGTCCTCGCCACGCAGAACCCCATCGAGATGGAGGGCACCTACCCGCTGCCCGAGGCGCAGCTCGACCGCTTCATGTTCCAGATCAAGATCGGCTACCTCCCCGAGGAGGACGAGGTGGCCGTCGTCAAGCAGACGACCGCGCCGCAGGACTACGAGTTCGAGCGGC
>DAIRFV010000184.1:0-11978 GCA_036794905.1 Pyrinomonadaceae bacterium
TGGACGGACATGCGCCCCCGGAGCCTGCGCGACGAATTGGAGCGGAAGGCGCAGGAGGGCGGCGGCGGCCTCCGGGGCGACCTGTAGCACGCGACGCCGCGGCGGAGCCCCGTCCGGCGCGCCGCCCCGCCGCGCCCCGTCCGGCGCGCCGGAGCACTTTGCACCAGGATTGACGCATGCCTGAAGTTAACGCCGCGGAGCAGTTCTTCGCCGCGCTGGACGAGAGTCTGGACAGCGGCACCTTCATCAAGCTCACGCTGGCCAAATACCGCGGCCCCGACACGGGCCTGAAGAACGTCTACGTCCGCCCCGCCGAGCTGAAGGGCGGCCGGCGGCTCTCCTTCCTCCACCGCTACAAGACGCGCGACGCGGTCAAGAACCACGCCTACGACGAGGGCGCGCAACTCCTGCGCGCGATGCTCGGGGCCGAGTTTTCGAGCGCACACCTCTTCACCTCGAAAGCAGACCTGCGACTGGAGGTCAGCCGCAGGGGCGAGGCGCGGCTCACCGCGCACCCGCCGACGCTGTCGGCCGCGGCGCCCTCGGGGCACGAGCGGCGGAAGCGCCGCGCGATAGACACGGCGGGCAGCGTCTACCTGCACGCGCTCGGCGTGACGAACGAGCGCGGCGAGGTGCGCCCGGCGATGGGCGACAAGCTCCGGCAGATAAACAGATTCGTCGAGGTGGTGGCGGGGCTCTACGACTCTTCGCCGCTCAAGGGGAGGGAGGAGCTGTCGGTCCTGGACGTGGGCTCGGGCAAGGGCTATCTGACGTTCGCGCTCTACGACTATCTCAACAACGTGCGCGGGGTGCGCGCCGCGGTCGTGGGCGTCGAGGCGCGCGCGGAACTGGTCGAGTTCTGCAACGAGGTCGCGCGGCGCGCGGGCTTCGGCGGGCTCGAATTCAGGACGGGCTTGATACGGGACTTGGAGCCGCCGCCGACTGACGTGCTCATCGCGCTCCACGCGTGCGACACGGCGACCGACGAGGCCCTCCACAAGGGCGTCGGGGCCGGCGCCTCGGTCATCGTCACCGCGCCCTGCTGCCACAAGGAGGTCAGGCCGCAGATCGTCGTCCCCGAACAACTGCGCGGCGTGCTGCGCCACGGCCACCTGCTCGAACGCGAGGCCGAGTCGCTGACGGATAGCTTGCGCGCGCTCCTGCTCGAAGCGGCGGGCTACCGCGTCAAGGTCTTCGAGTTCGTCTCGACCGAGCACACGCGCAAGAACACGATGATCGCCGCCGTCCGCCGCGCGGGCGCGGCCGACAACGCGCCCGCGCTCGCCGAGTTCCGCGCCCTCAAAGAGTTCTACGGCGTCCGCGAGCAGAGTTTGGAGCGCCTGCTCTGCGCGGGCGCCGGCCCCTTCGATTGAGCGCGTCAGCGCCCAAAACCCGACCGGGGGGGCGGCGCGTGCGTGCCGCCGGCGGCGGCGGGCTGCGGCCTGAAGTTGGGCGGCGGCGGGGGCAGGTTGCCGACGTATGAGACGTGGCGCGCGCGCTCGGTCTGCCGCCGGTCGATGTCCCGGACGACGAGGATGGCGAGCGCGGCCGCGATGACGCTGAGGAGGTTGGCGACGAGAGCGACGCCGGCCACGAAGTTGAGCGACTCGGGGCTCACCTCCCCAACCGTCGGAACTCGCCGCGCGTCAGTCGCCGGTCATCGTCTCGGGCTGGCGGGAGGAGAACTCGCGCCAGGTGAGCGGCTGCGAGCCGTCGTCCAGTCTCACCATCGAGATGCAGCCCGGCACGGGGCAGACCAGGTAGCAGAGGTTGCAGCCGACGCACTCGTGCTCGTCCACGACGGGGTAGCGCCCGGCCTCCAACTGCACGAGCGGGATGCACTGGTGGGCGCCGTCCTCGCAGGCGATGTGGCAGAGGTTGCACTGGATGCACTTGGCGTGGTCGATGCGCGCGACCGTCTTGTAGTTGAGGTCGAGGTTGCCCCAGTCGGTGACGCGCGGCGCGCTCGCGCCGACCAGCTCGTTGACCGTGCGGAAGCCCTTCTCGTCGAGGTAGTTCGACAGCCCGTCGATCAAGTCCTCGACGATGCGGTAGCCGTAGTGCATGACGGCCGTGCAGACCTGGACGTTCGTCGCGCCGAGCGCGAGGAACTCGGCCGCGTCGCGCCACGTCGAGATGCCGCCGATGCCGGAGATGGGCACGCGCACCTCGGGGTCGCGGGCGAGTTCCGAGACCATGTTGAGCGCGATGGGCTTGACGGCCGGGCCGCAGTAGCCGCCGTGCGCGGCCATGCCGTTGACGTTCGGGTGCGGGACGAGCGTGTCGAGGTTGACGCCCATCACGGAGTTGATGGTGTTGATGAGCGAGAGGGCGTCGGCGCCGCCGCGCACGGCCGCGCGCGCGGGCGGGTTGATGCTCGTCACGTTGGGCGTGAGCTTGACGATGACGGGGATGCTCGCGGCCTCCTTCACCCACTCCGTCACCATGCAGGTGTAGTCGGGCACCTGCCCCATCGCCGCGCCCATGCCGCGCTCGCTCATCCCGTGCGGGCAGCCGAAGTTCAGCTCGAAGCCGTCGCAGCCCGTGTCCTCGGCGCGCTTGACGATGTCGTGCCAGGCCTCGCGTTTGGACTCGACCATCAGCGAGACGATGACGGCGTGCTTCGGGTACTTGCGCTTGCACTCGCGTATCTCGCGCAGGTTGACTTCGAGCGGGCGGTCGGTAATCAGCTCGATGTTGTTGAGCCCCATCATGCGCTGCGGCCCGTAATCGACCGCGGCGAGGCGCGAGCAGACGTTGCGGATGGGCTCGCCGAGGGTCTTCCAGACGGCCCCGCCCCAGCCCGCGTCGAAGGCGCGCTCGACCATCGAGCCCATGTTCGTCGGCGGGGCCGACGCCAGCCAGAAGGGGTTGGGCGACTTAATGCCCGCGAAATCAACACTCAGGTCTGCCATTGTCTTCTCTCGTCCTTGTCTGTTTCAGTCAGTGGCACTCGTCGTCCGTCAGGCGCCCGTAGAGGTAACAGTCCGCGGCGGCGATCCCCCCGGCGACGAGGTACCCGCTCAGCCTCTCGGGCGCGCAGACGACATCCACCTCGCCCCCGATGGTCTCTAACTTGGCCCAGCAGAAGTCGAGCCCGGTCACGGGGTTCGTGATGATGCCGGTCTCCAGCACCCGGCCCGAGACCTCCGCGCTCGCCGACTGCAACTCGCCCCCCTCGGCCCGCGGCCCGAGCATGAGGGCCGGGATGAAATGTTTGTAGTCCCAGCAGTAGCCCTTCTCGTCCGGGGGATAAGCCTCGTCGTACTCGTCCTCACTCTCGAACCCCGTCAGGCGGAACGCGAACCCCGTGAGTTGGACGGTGCTCAGGCGCGGCAGGCTCAGGCGTTCGTAGCGGTGGTAGTGGATCGTGTCGAAGATGAAGGGGTTCCGCCCGGCGACCCACCCCTCCCCGGCGCTGGCGCAGCCGCGACAGAAGAACGCGCCCTCCGAGAGTTCGGTCTTCCGGCGCGACATCTTCTCAAGCAGCGCGACCTTCATGCGCGCCTCGCCCGCGAAGCACGGGTAGTAGAGCATCTCGGGCTCGCCGTCCTTCACCCTCGTCCACAGCTCCACCCGGTGACCCACAGACCATTTCAAATAACTCATGCCGCCCGTCTCGATCAACTCGCCGTGCTTACACAACTGCTCGAAGATTTCCAGGTGGCGGACGGCGTCGCGGTCGTAAAATCCAACGTCTGCCTTGTAAGCCATGAGGGCCCTCCCTGTGAAGCGAGGAGCGACGCGGCCGCGGCCGCGTCGGCGGGTCTTAACGTCCTGCGTCTCTATCCGCGAGTAAGACGCGTGTGCCGCGCGTCGGCGAGGCTGGTTCGCAGCCTGTGGAAGAGCGGGAAGAAGACGAGCGCGCCGAGCGCGGTCAACTCCGCGCGCACGAGCGGCGAGAGCCCGCGCTGACTGTGCCCTTCGAAGACGAAGGCTTCGGGTGGCGCCGGAGGCTCCGGCGCCTCTGCGGGCGGGACTCCCGGCGTGCCGACGTAGAAGCCGACCTCGTTGGTGGCGGGCAGGCGGGGGAGTTTGAGCTTGAGCCGGTACGACTCGCCCTCTCGCGGCGCGGAGGCGAGCAACTCGCGCAGGTCGAAGTCGAGGCGCAGTTCCTCGCGCGGCCCGAGGGTGATGGGCTCGACCCTCCTGTCCGTCGTGAAGCGCCCGGCGAGTTTGGCCGGCACGGGTTCGCCGTCGGGCGCGACCTCGGTGCCCTGTCGCGTGACCGTGAGCCATGAGTCCCGTGGGAGGTTCTGCCGCCCGTTCTCGAAGCCCACGCCCGGGAACTCGCGCGGCGCGTCTCCCGTGTTGCGGTAGACGACGGAGAACTTCATCGGCCCGCCCGCCCCCACCACTTGTCTGTCAACGCGGAGCACGACCGGCGAGCGGGCCAGCGCCGCCTCGACCTCCCCGCGCACCGACAGGCTGACGAACCCGCCCAGGTAGTCGGCGCGCACCGAGTGGCCGTCCGTCGTCAGGAGCCAGACGCCCTCCTGCCCCGCGTCCTGCCGGTGCTCGACGCGCGGGCATGCGATGTTGGTCGCGTTGCTCCACTTGAGTCGCAGCGTGTCGCCCGCCGCCGCGCGCCCCCAGATGACCTCGCGGACGAGGATGCGCCCCTCGCCGTAATCGACCCCGTCGGCCGTGTGCTCGCGCACGTCGCCGAGCGTGCCGACGACGATGAGGTGGCTCATCTGGACGCGCGTTTCGACCGGGTATTCGATCATCTCCGCGCGGGACGCCGCCGCCGGGAGGCACAGGATCAGCAGTAATGGTAGAAACCGCCTCATCATTCACCCCTCCCTCAGTGCGGGCTCACGTCCTGCGTCTCTTCGGGGAGCGGGACGCGCGCGCCCGCGAACTCGACGCGCTCGCCCGAGAGCGCGAGGTGGATGCCCTGCGCGGCGAGCTTGCCCATCTGTGCGGCGTCCACGGCCTCGCGCCCGCCGTTGACGCAGTCGCCGCCCGCGAAGAACTTCGGGTGGCCCGTGCGCATCGTCTCGGGCTCGACGACGACGCGGCCGGCCCTGTCCACCTCGACGCCGGCAATCTTAGAGAAGAACTCGCGCATCTTCTGCTGTCCCGTCGCCTTGATGACCGTGTCCACTTCGAGTAAGAACTCCGAGCCCTCGACGACGCGTGGAGAGCGGCGTCCCGAGGCGTCGGGCTCGCCCGGCTCCGTGCGGACGCAGCGCAGCGCCGCGGCGCGCGCGCCGTCGGCGCCTGCGACCACCTCGACCGGCGCGGTCTGCCACATGAACTCGACGGCGTCCTGCTTGGCGAGCGTGTACTCGTACTCGTAGGCGGGCATCTCCGCCTGCCCGCGGCGGTAGACGAGGATGACGCGCTCGGCGCCGAGGCGTCGCGCCTGCGTCACGGCGTCGATGGCCGTGTTGCCCGCGCCGATGACGGCGACCGTGCGCCCCAGCGGCACCGTCTCCCACCGCCGCGACTTGATGCGCTCGATGACGTAGAGCGCGTCGTAGACGCCCTCAAGCTCTTCGCCCGGGATGCCGAGCCGACCCGTTTCGCCCAAGCCGACGCCGAGGAAGACGGCGTCGTGCTTCGCCTCCAACTCTTCGACCGAGACCTCTTTCCCGACCTCCGTGTTGAGCCGGAACTTGACGCCGAGTCGTTCGACCTGCGCGGCCTCGTCGGTCGAGACGCGCTGCGTCATCTTGTACTCGGCCATCCCGTAGGTGTCGAGGCCGCCCGGCAGCGCCTTGCGGTCGTAGACCGTCACGTCGTAGCCGAGCCGCGCGAGGTACGTCGCGCACGAGAGCCCCGCGGGGCCGGAGCCGACGACGCCGACCGACTTGCCGTTGGGCGCGCCGGCCTTGAGCACCTCGCGCCCCTTCGCAAAGGCGTAGTCGGTGGCGTAACGTTGCAGCCGGCCGATCTCGATGGGCCTCTGCATCAGCGTGTTCTCGACGCACGCGCCCTCGCACAGCACATCGACGGGGCAGACGCGCGCGCAGGTGGCGCCGATGGGGTTGGCGTCGAAGATGACACGCGCCGAGCCCGAAAGGTTCCCGCTCGCGATCTTCTTGATGAAGGCCGGCACGTCGATGTGCGTCGGGCAGGCGCGCGTGCACGGCGCGTCGAAGCAGTAGACGCAGCGGTGGGCCTCGAACAGCGCCTCGGCGTCGGTCAAAGGCGGCGCGATCTCGCGGAAGTTCTGCTCGATCTGCTCGGGCGGGAGCGGAGTTGTGGGAATGGTTGACATTGGTTCTCAGTCTGCGACGAGCGACTGGTAGGTGTCGGGCCTGCGGTCGCGGTAGAACTGCCAGGTGTTGCGGACTTCGCGAATCTTGTCGAGGTCGAGGTCGGCGACGACGAGGGCGTCCCGGTCGCGCGGCGCCTCGGCGACGATCTGGCCGCGCGGGTCGCAGAAGTAGCTCTGGCCGTAGAACTCGCCGATGTCCCACGGCTGCTCGTGGCCGACGCGGTTGATGGCGCCGACGAAGTAGCCGTTGGCGACGGCGTGCGCGGGCTGCTCAAGTTTCCAGAGGTATTCCGACAGACCCGCGACCGTGGCCGAGGGGTTGAAGACGACCTCGGCGCCGTTCAGGCCGAGCGCGCGCGCGCCCTCGGGGAAGTGGCGGTCGTAGCAGATGTAGACGCCGACGCGCGCGTAGGCCGTGTCGAAGCAGGGGTAGCCGAGGTTGCCGGGGCGGAAGTAGAACTTCTCCCAGAAGCCCGGGTTGACGTGCGGGATGTGGTTCTTGCGGTACTTGCCGAGGTACTTGCCGTCGGCGTCCACGACGGCCGCCGTGTTGTAGTAGACCCCGGCGATCTCCTCCTCGTAGATGGGCACGATGATGACCATCGAGTGCTTCCTGGCCACCTCCTGCATGAGCTTCACCGTGGGGCCGTCGGGGATGCGCTCGACGGCCTCGTACCAGCGCGTCTGCTGCTCGGCGCAGAAGTAGGGCGTGGTGAAGACCTCCTGCATGCAGAGAATCTGCACGCCCTGACTGCCTGCCTCCTCGATGAGCTTGAGGTGCTTCTCGATGTTGAGCCGCTTGATCTCCTCGATGTCGGCGTCGGTCGGGGCGGCGTTGGTCGCCTGTATCAGTCCGCATTTGACGGTGCGTGCCATGAAATGAAACCCTCCGTATGTTGTTAAGGACTGTAAACCGTGAACCGTGAACCGTGATGAGATACAACCTGTCTTTCAATCGTCACGATTTACGCCCTTTGCTTGTCACGGTTTACGGTTCACGATTTACGCTTAACCAACCTTCTCCCACGTTTTAGTGATCTCGGACATCTTCCGCTCGTCGATGACGTACGACTCGAAGTAGCCGCAGCGCGTGCAGATGAGGTGCTCGACCGGGCTGGCCGAGGTCAGCCAACCGGTGCGGACGTAGACGCCGCCGCTCGCGTCGCCGCCGTGGCTGATGCCGTTCAAGCGCCGGTAGACCGTCGGCGTCTGGCACTTGGGACAAAGACCTCTTCGCATCGCTTAAGCTCCCCGCCGCCCGTTCCGGTTCAGAATTCGCCCCTCAGGACGAGGCCGCGTCCCGCTTCACGCCCGGGTGCCCTTTCATCAGGACGTAGTAGACGACGAACCCGAGGCCGAAGGTGACGAACCACGCGTAGGTGTAGAGCCTGTCCGAGAGCGTCGGGTCGGGGAAACTGCCCGTGAAATTCTCGGTCCAGGCCGCGCGCAGGAAGCCCGGGACGACCGGCGCGACCGCGAACGCGAACGCGACGAGCGCGCGCCAGTTGAAGCCGCCCTCGTACGCGTAGCGGCCGCCGGGCCGGAACAGCTCGGCGAGGTCGAGGCGCTGCCGCCGCAAGACCCAGTAGTCACAAATCATAATCCCGCCGATGGCGCCCATCAAAGCCGAGTAGCCGACGAGCCAGGTGAAGATGTAGGCCCCGGCCGAACTCATCAGCTTCCACGGCATCATCAGCACGCCGATGAGCGCCGTAATCAGCCCGCCCGTCACGTACGAGATGAGCCGCGGGTTGAGGTTGGAGAAGTCGTTCGACGGCGAGACGACGTTCGCCGCCATGTTCGTCGTCAACTGCGCGGCGAAGATGACGGCCGTGGCGAAGAGGATGACGGCGACGCTGTCGAACTGTTGCATCAGCTCGACCGGGTCGGGGATGGGGCGGCCGTAGATGAGCAGCGTCGCGCTCGTCACGGCGACGCCGATGAAGGCGAAGGCCGTCATCGTCAGGGGCAGCCCCAGCGCCTGCCCCCACATCTGCGAGCGCTGCGAGCGCGCGTAGCGCGTGAAGTCGGGGATGTTCAGGCTGAGCGTCGCCCAGTAGCCGACCGAGGCCGTCAAAGCGCCGGGGAAGATCGTCCAGAAGTTGTTCTGCTGCTTCTGGAGCGCGGCCGACTCCGTCAGCACGCGCCCCAACCCGCCCGCGCGCCACGCCGCCCAGATGAGCAGGGCGGCCCCGCCCCCGAGCAGCAAAGGCGCCGACCACGTCTCAAGGTGCTTGATGCCCTCGACGCCCTTGATGATGATGAGCACCTGGATGCCCCAGAAGAGGAAGAACGCGAGCCAGGTGTGCAGCGCGATGCCCATCACGGACGCGCCGCCCGCGAGCGTGTTCCAGCCGCCCCACATGATCCCGAAGAGCGCGTCGAGCGCCGTGCCGCCGATCCACGTCTGGATGCCGAACCACCCGCAGGCGACGACGGCGCGCAGGATGGCCGGCACGTTCGCGCCCTTCGTCCCGAAGCTCGCGCGGCACAGGACGGGGAAGGAGACGCCGTACTTCGTCCCCGCGTGCGCGTTGAGGATCATCGGGATGAGCACGACCGTGTTGCCGAGCAGGATGGTGAGCATCGCCTGCCACCAGTTCATGCCCTGCTCGACGAAGCCGCCCGCGAGCGTGTAGGTCGTAATCACCACGCTCATCCCGATCCAGAGCGCCGCGATGTTCCAGGTCGTCCACGTCCGCTCGCTGATGGTCGTCGGCGCGAGGTCGCGGTTCCACAGGGGGCTGCCCGACACGTCCTCGTGCAGCTCCACGAAGTCGCGCCGCCCGGGCGAAGTCGAATCTTGGCTCACGCTGGTGTCCATCTCCGTTGTCGTCAAAGGGAAGGGGGCGCGTGCGCCCTTCATTCGAGCTCGAACTTCACGGTGACGCGGGCGCTGATCTTGATGAGCCCGAGCGCGAGCGTGCCCTCGGACTCCGTCGCATCGCTGCGGTCAACCGAGACCACGTTGGAGGCAAAGTTCGGCGTGCCGGCGCGGCCCGGCACGTCCTCTTCGATGGTGAGGGCCTTGCCGATCTTCTGCCCGACGGCCCCGGCGAGCGCGGCGGCCTTCTCCTGCGCGGCCTTCATCGCCAGCGCGCGCGCCTGGTCGCGGTACTGGCGCATCTGCGAGGTCTGGAAGCTGATGCTGTTGATGCGCCAGACGCCGAAGTCGAGCAGCTCCGACAGGAGCCCCTCGGCGCGCTTCACGTCGCGCAGCGTGAAGACGAGGTCTTTCCGCACCCAGTAGCCGAGGAACGCCTTGGTGTCGTTCCCACTCTTGAAGCGTGGGTCGACCTTGACGTAGTCGGTCTGCGTGTCCGACTCGGCCACGCCGTGCTTGCGGGCGAGGCCGATCAGCCCTTTGAGACGTTCGTCCACCTGCGTCTTGGCGAGCTTCAGCTCCTTGTGGAAAGCCTGCAAGGTCACGTCGAACACGACCTCGTCGGGCGCGATGTTCATCTCGGCCTCGCCCGTGACGGTGACGTGGGGCGGCTCGCGCTTCTCCTGCGCCGCGGCGGGCGCGGCCGTCAACAGCACGAGGAGGAGGAGCGGCAGCGGGGCGGTTGCGCGGTGTGTTCTCTTCATCTTCACCCCAGGGCTTCAGACGAGCCTGCGCGTCTTGAGTTCCACGTCCAGTTCCTCGGCGCCGCGCCTGACGCGGAGCTGTATCGTCAGGCCGGGCCGGCGCAGATGTTCGCGCAGCCCGGCCAGGCGCATGTCGGCGGCGGGGCGGCCCCCGACCGCGACGATCTCGTCGCCCTGCCGCAGCCCGGCCTCGGCGGCCGGCGTGCCGGGCAGGACGCGCGAGACCTTGAGGACGCTGAAAGAGGGGCCTTCGCTCGCGAGCCCCAGCCCGCTCGTGTCGAAATCGAACGGGTCGGAGAAGTTCTTCGCGGGTTCGAGGTGGAGGCGCTTGCGCGAGTAGTCGAAGACGACTTTGAAGCGGCGCAGGATGGCCGTGCCGATGTTGCCCGCGATGCCCTCGCTGCCGAACGTGCCCGCCGAGGGGAACGCGGCGACGGGCTGCGTCAGCGTGAAGCCGCCGATGCGCACGCTCTCGGCGCGGCCGACGGGGAGCTGAATCTCCCCGCCGACGCCGCGCCCGTAGACCGTGAACGTCGCCGGCAGAGTGTCCCTGAGCTTGTTACGTTCGATGAAGGAGGGAAGCAGCACCACCGGCATGCTCGCCCCCGCGTCGATGACGAACTCGCCTTCGAGCGGCGCGCGCCCCGGGAGCGTGAGCTGCGCGCGCACGTGCGGGTGGTTGTTTTTGATGTTGAGCGGCAGGCTCTCGCCCCGCCCCGCGTAGACGTAGCCCGCGGGCTCGTGCACGGCGAGCTGCCGCGCCTCGTAGTCGATCTCGACGACGTAGCGCTTGAAGAACTCCACGCCGAGGATGCCGTCAACCGAGCGGCCCCCGACGTTCTCGAACTGCGCGAGCGGGAGCGCGGCGACGTTCAGGTCTTTGAGCAGCGCGCCGCCCACGTCGAACGTCACGCCCGTGATGCGCGTGCTCTGGACGTTGCCGCCCGCGCCATGCAACGTGCCGCCCGCGCTCGCCTTGAGGCCGAGCGACTGGACGGTCGTGAGGTTGAGGACGGAGACGCCCGCGCCGGTGTCGAGCAGGAACCAGCGGGGGCTGGAGCCGTTGATGCGTGCCGGCAGGAAGAGCGAGTTGCCGTTCATCTCGAACGCGACGCGCGCGACAGGAGACCGCCGGGTGGCCGTCTGCTGCCGGGCCGGCGCGCCCGTGCCCGCGGCGGGCCACGCCGCCAGCAGCGCCGCGGACAGCGTCAGCGCGAAGGCGAGCGGGAAAGAGATGTTGCCGCGGGCCTTTCGCGTTTCGGCTCTGTTCGTAAACTTTGGCATCCTGATTCACTTCCGCGCGAGGGCTAGATGTTGACGCACGTGCCGCGCTTGAGGAACTGACCCGCGCCCGCACGCCCCTTGAACTCGCCGCCCTCGACGACCACCCGGCCGCGCGAGAGCACCGTCTCGACGACGCCCCGAACCTTCCGGCCCTCGTAGGCGGAGTAGTCCACATTCATGTGGTGCGTGGCGGCCGAGATGGTCTGCACGGCGTCGGGGTCGAAGACGACGATGTCGGCGTCGGAGCCGACGGCGACGGTGCCCTTGCGCGGGAAGAGGCCGAACATCTTGGCCGCGGCCGTCGAGGTCAGTTCGACGAAGCGGTTGAGCGACACGCGGTTCTGCGCGACGCCGCCGTCGTAGATGAGCGACATGCGGTGCTCGACGCCGGGCGCGCCGTTCGGAATCTTCGAGAAGTCGTCGCGCCCCAGCTCCTTCTGCTCCTTCATGCAGAAGGGGCAGTGGTCGGTGGAGATGACTTGCAGGTCGTCGGTCTTCAGTCCCTTCCACAGCTCGTCCTGATTCCAACGCTCGCGCAGCGGCGGCGTCATCACGTACTTCGCGCCTTCGAAGTCCTCGCCGTAGTCTTCGATGGAGAGGAAGAGGTACTGCGGGCAGGTCTCGGCGAAGGCGGGCAGGCCGCGGTCGCGCGCCTCGCGCACCTGGTTGAGGGCGTCGGCGCAGGAGAGGTGGACGATGTAGACGGGCGACTCGGCCATCTCGGCGAGGCGGATGGCGCGGTGGACGCCCTCGGCCTCGGCGATGGTGGGCCGGGTCAGCGCGTGGTACTTCGGGGCGGTGCGGCCTTCGGCCAGCGCGCGCTTGATGATCTCGTTGATGACGATGCCGTTCTCGGCGTGCATGCAGATGAGGCCGC
>DAIRFV010000185.1:0-11962 GCA_036794905.1 Pyrinomonadaceae bacterium
GGGTGTTGGGTGTTGGGTGTTGGGTGTTGGGTAAGCTGCTTCTTAACCCAACACCCAACACCCAACACCCACTCCCGCTCCTCACCGCGAATCACGTTTGCAGGTTCTCGAAGACGGTGGCCGCGCCCTGGCCGCCGCCGACGCACATCGTCACCAATCCGTAGCGCGATTTGCGCCGACGCATCTCGCCCATCAACTGCACGGTCAGCTTCGCGCCCGACGCGCCGAGCGGGTGGCCGAGCGCGACCGCGCCGCCGTTGACGTTCACCCGCTCGTCGTCCATCCCCAGCTCGCGCATCACCGCGATGGCCTGACACGCGAACGCCTCGTTCAGCTCGATGAGGTCGATGTCGTCCAGCTTCAGCCCCGCGAGCTTCAGGGCCTTCGGCACGGCCACGACCGGCCCCATGCCCATGATCTCGGGCGGCACGCCGCCCACCGCGTACGAGACGAAGCGCATGAGCGGCTTCAGGCCCAACTCCTCCGCCCTCTCGCGCGACATGACGACGACGCCGGCCGCGCCGTCCGAGGTCTGGCTTGAGTTGCCGGCCGTCACCGTCCCCTTCGCGTGGAAGACGGGGCGCAGGCGGGCCAACCCCTCGGGCGTCGTGTCGGGGCGCGGCCCCTCGTCCGTGTCGAACGTGAAGCGCTGCTCTTTGACTTCCCCGTTGCCGGCCTCGCGGACTTCGACCGCGAGCGGGAGGATGCCGTCGTCTTTGAGCTTGCCCTCCTCAATCGCCGCGAGCGCGCGCCGGTGGCTGCGGTAGGAGAAGGCGTCCTGCTCCTCGCGCGACACCTTGTAATCGCGCGCGACGTTCTCGGCCGTCAAGCCCATGCTCAGGTAGACGCCCGGCCGGTGCTCGACGAGGTGCGGGTTCGGCCGAAACTTCGTGTTGCCGCGCAGCATCGACATCGACTCCGTGCCGCCCGCGACGACGCACTCGGCCATGCCCGCCATGATCGAGGCGGCCGCCATCGCGACGGTCTGCGACCCCGAAGAGCAGAAGCGGTTCACGGTCACCGCCGGCACCTCGACGGGCAGCCCCGCGCGCAGCGCCGCGATGCGCGCGACGTTCGTCCCCGACTCGCCCTCGGGCGTGGCGCAGCCCAGTATCACGTCGTCAATCGTCCCGGGCGGCAGCCCCGGCACGCGCCGCAGAAGGTCTTCGATGACGGCCGCGGCCATGTCGTCCGGCCGCACCGTGCGCAGACTCCCCCGCGGCGCCTTCCCCACGGCCGTCCTCACGCCGGCCACGATCACTGCTTCTCTCATACCACCTCTTCCCTGCTCCATCCTCTTAATTTCAACTTTCAAATCCTGATGACGCCCTCGGCCTCGCCGGTCATCACCTCTTTGCCGTGCTGGTTGCGGCAGACCCACGAGGACTTCAACTGCGTGTACGACCCCGCGTCCGTCAGCGCCTCGATCTTCACCTCGCAGCGCACGGTGTCGCCGCTGTAGACGGGGCGCAGGAAGCGGAAGGTCAACTGGCGCGCGATGAAGTTGATGTCTCCGCCGATCTTCGTCGGCAGCGTCGCCGTCAGCAGCCCGTGCACCATCAGACGACCCGACTCGTCGGGCTGCAAATGATGGGCGCCCTCGTCGCCCGAGTGCTCCGCGAACCGCCGCACGTCCTCCTCTGTGAACGTGCGCTCCCAACTCACCACGTCGCCGACCTTCATAAGCAGTAGACAGTAGTCAGTAGTCAGTAGCCAGTAGAAAAACCATAGTCAGTCGAACAGTTCTTTTGCCATCGTCAGCGACCGCGGGGCGGAGCCCTACTGACTACTGACTACTGTCTGCTGACTACTTTCTAAACAACATGCACGTCGCGGTGCCGTGCGCGTAGAGCTTGCCCGCGGCGTCCACGATGCGCCCCTCGGCGGTGGCGACGCGCGAGCCGGCGTGCAGCACCTCGGCCTCGCAGCGCACCTCGCCCGTCTCGCGCCGCATCGGCCGGACGTAGTTGACCTTCATCTCAAGGGTCGTGAAGACGCGCCCCGCGGGCATCACCGTGTTGATGGCGCAGCCCAGAGCCGAGTCGAGCAGCGTCGCGGCCAGCCCGCCGTGCGCGATGCCGAGGCCGTTGTAGTGGCGCTCGTCCGGCTCGACGGCGAAGACCGCGCGCCCCTCCTCCACCTCGACGAGACGCATGTTCATCAGACGCGCCATCCCCGACGGCTCGCGCTCGCCCGTCATGAGCTGGCGCATGTATTCGAGCCCGCTCAGGTGCCGTCGCTCTTCCGCCCCGCCCTCGTCCTTCCCGTCGGCCGTGCGCGTCATCAACTTTCCCCCTCAGTCTAATTCCGCAGAGGCTTGCCCGTCGAAAGCATGTGCGTGATGCGCTCCCGGGTTTTCGCCTCGCCGCAGAGCGAGACGAAAGCCTCGCGTTCGAGGTCGAGGAAGTGCTGCTCGTCCACCCACTGCGCCGCGGAGACGTTGCCGCCGCACAAGACCCACGCGACCTTCCCACTGACGTGCAGATCGTACTCGCTCATGTAGCCGCCCTGCTGCATGATGTAGAGCCCCGCGCGCAGAGCGGCGAGCGCGTCGCGCCCGGCCGCGTAGCAGTTTTTCGCGCCGCGCACCGGCGGCACGTAGCCCGCGTCCGCGAGTTCGAGCACGAGCCGCTTGGCCTCGGCCAACTGGTGGTCGCGGTTCATCACGACAAGGTCGGCGTCGGTCAAATATCCGGACGCGCGCGCCTCCGCGGCGCTGGTGGAGACTTTCGCCGTGGCGATGGTCTGAAGGGCTTGCTGAAGGAAGGGCACCGGGTCGGCGTTCGCCGCCGCGCGCATGGGCGGCGAGACGACGCGGCGCACGAGCTCCTTGCAGCCGCCCGCGCCCGGTATCAGCCCGACGCCCACCTCGACCAGCCCCAGGTAAGTCTCGGCGGCGGCGGCCGCGCGCGCGCCCGCCATCGAGACTTCGCAGCCGCCGCCGAGCGTCCGCCCCGCGGGCGCCGTCACCACCGGCTTCGAGCAGAAGCGCACCGCCGTCAAAGCGTCCTGCGTGCCCTTCACGGCCTGCTCAATCGTGGCGGGGTCGCTCACTCCGCCCGCGAGGTTCGCGCCGACGGAGAAGTCTGCGGCCTCGTTGCCGATGACCATCCCGCGCCAGTCGCCCGCCTCGACCTCCTCGACCGCCACGCGCAGCAGGTCAATCAGGTCTGAGTCGAGCGTATTCATCTTCGTGCGGAACTCGAAGCAGACGACGCCGTCGCCCAGGTCGATGAGGCTCGCGGCGCGGTTACCGAGCACGACGCCGTTATCCGACAGATACCGGCGCCGCAGGTCGAGCTTCAGCCCGTCCGGCGCCTCCGTCACGTAAGCCTTGCGTGCGGGGTCGTAGTAAGACGGAAAGTCGGAGCCGTCCGCGTAGAAAGTCTCGTGCCCGGCGTCGAGCATCTCCCAGACCCACGGCGCGACCGTCACGCCTTCCTTCTCCATCGCTTCGGCCGTCCCGCGCACGCCGAGCGCGTCCCACAGCTCGAACGGCCCCAGCTCGTGCGAGTAGCCCCAGCGCATCGCGCGGTCGATGTCAACGATGCGGTCGGTTATCTCGGGCACGCGGCGCGCGGCGTAGGCCAAAGTGTGGTAGACGGCGTGCCGCGCGAGCCGCCCGGCCTTGTCGTCCTGTTTGAGCACGAACTCGACGCGCTCGGGCAGCGACTTGAGCTTGAGGGCTTCTTTGATCGAAGCAATCTCCGGCTCGCGCCGCTCGCGGTACTCCAACGTCTCAAGGTCGAGCGAGAGGATGTCGGCCTTCCCGCCCTTCGGCGGCTTCTTGTAAAACCCTTGGCCGGTCTTGTCGCCGAGACGGCCGCGCTCCAGCTGCGTCGTGCGCAAGCTCCCGAGGTTCTGGTTGCGCAAGACCTCGCGCGTCTCGTCTTCGGGGATGAGCGGGTAGAGGTTGTCGCCGACCGAGCTGGACACGTCGAGGCCGACGAGGTCTTGCAAACGAAACAGCCCCGTCTTCGGCCGCCCGATGAGCGGGCTCAGGATGGCGTCGGCCTCCTCGACCGTGTACTTGTTCTCCAGCACGAACCCGAGCGTTGACGCGCCGAGGACGGAGCCGAGCCGGTTGGCGATGAAGTTCGGCGTGTCCTTGCAGACGACGACGCCCTTCCCCAGACGGCGCTCGGCGAAGTCGGTCATGAACTCGACCACTTCGGGCTTCGTCTCCGCCCCGGGGATGACTTCGAGCAGCTTCATGTAGCGCGGCGGGTTGAAGAAGTGCGTGCCGAGGAAGTGCGCTCGGAAGTCATCCGAAAGCCCTTCGGCGATGGCGGAGATGGGGAGCCCCGAGGTGTTACTCGAAACGATGCTGCCCGGCCTCCTCACGCGCTCGACGCGCGCGAACAGCTCCTGCTTCGGCCGGAGCTGCTCGACGATGGCCTCGACGATCCAGTCGCCCTCCGACACCCAATCGAAGTTGTCTTCGAGGTTGCCGACCGTCACCAGCTCCGCCGCCTCGGGCGTGAAGAAGGCCGCTGGTCTAGACTTCTTCAGGCGTTCGAGCGAGGCATTGACGATGCGGTTGCGCACGGCGGGGCTGTCGAGTTTAAGCCCCTTCTTCTCCTCGTCGGGCGTCAGCCCGGTCGGCGCAACGTCGAGGAGGTAGACGCGCAGCCCCGCGTTGGCCGCGTGCGCGGCGATGCCGCCGCCCATCGTGCCGGAGCCGATGACGACGACTCGCTTGATCGTGTAGCTCATCTAGTTCTCTCGTCCTTCGAACAGGTCGGGGTCGGTCGCGCGCAGCCGCTTCAGAAAGTCTTTCCACAGCAGCGGGAGCACGGGGATGCGCGCGATCTCGGCCTTGGCGCGGCGCGCGGCGGCCGGCGCAATCGCAACCGGCTCGCGGCCGAGGTTGCGCGCGGCCTGCGCCACCGAGAGGTTGCGCGCGGCCATGCCTTCGAGCAAGACCATGCGGATGAAGGCGGCCTGGATGTTGTCGCCGGTGGTGATGGCGCCGTGGTTGGGCAGGATGACGACCGGCTTCTCGCGCAGGGCGTCGGCGACCGGCAGCACGCGCTCCTCCTCCGAAGCGATGCCTTCGTAGTCCTCGTCAACCATGCCGACATCATCCGCGAGCAGGCAGCTCTCCTGGTCGTAGACCTCCGGGATGACGCGCAGCGCGCTCAAGGTGACGAGGGCCGGCGGGTGCGTGTGCGCGACGGCCACGGCCCGCGGGTTCTCGCGGTGGATGATGCCGTGCAGGCGTATGGTGTCGTTGACGTACGCGTCGCCCTCCAAGACCTTGCCCGCGAAGTTGACGCGCACGACGTTCTCGGGGCGGAGCGTGGCGAACGAGGGGCCGAAGTGGTTGACGAGCATCTCGTCCGGTCCGACGGCGACGCTCAGGTGGCCGGCGTTGGCGACGCTCAAACCCTGCCGGAAGAGCAAACGCGCCGCGCAGCAGATGTCGAACTTGATGGATTCGTGGTCGTTCATCTTCATTTACTCTACACGCTTCACAGTCCTCCGGTCACTTCGAGCACCTGGCCGGAGACGTAGTCGCTCAAGGGCGAGGCGAAGAAGAGGACGGCGCCGGCCGCCTCCTCGGGCGTGCCGCCGCGCCCGGCGGGGATGAGCCGGAAGGCGATGTCGCGGTTGGCCTGCGGGATGCCGAGACTGATGTCGGCCGACTCGCGCGCGAGCGTCGCGCCGGCCTCCTTCGCCTGCGTCAGGCGCGTCTCGATGAAGCCGAAGGCGACGGCGTTGACCTGTATGTTGAACTGCCCCCACTCCTTCGCCAGCGTCTTCGTCAAACCGACGACGCCGGCCTTGCCCGCCGCGTAGTTGGCCTGCCCGGCGTTGCCGCGCGTGCCCGTCGTCGAGGAGACGTTGACGATCTTGCGCGCCCGCGCGCGCCCCGTCTCTTCGCGCTCGCGCTTGGCGGTCTCGCGCAGGTAGTTGGACGCGGCGCGGATGATGCGGAAGGGCGCGGTCAGGTGCACGTCCAGCATCGACTGCCACTGTTCGTCCGACATCTTGTGCGCCGTCCCGTCCCACGTGTAGCCCGCGTTGTTGACGATCACGTCGAGCCGCCCGTACGCGTCGAGCGCCGCCGCGACGATGCGCGGCCCGAACTCGGCGGCCGTCACGTCGCCCGCGACGGCGAGTGCGTCCGCGCCCGCGGCCCGCAACGCCTCGGCCGCCGCCAGCGCGGGCTCCTCGTCGATGTCGGAGAGCACGACGCGCGCCCCGTGCGCCGCGAACAGCTCCGCGCACGCGCGCCCGATGCCGCGCGCCGCGCCCGTGATGATGGCGACTTTGCCTTCGAGTAGCTGCATAAGGTAAGCGGGGTGTTGGGTGCTGGGTGTTGGGTGTTGGGTGTTGGGTGTTAGGTGTTGGGGAAGAGCAGGCTTTTACCCAGCACCCAGCACCCAGCACCCAGCACCCAGCACCCAGCACCCTCTTCCTTCCACGTGAACTATCCCTGTGCCTGTTCTTCCTCGCGCAGGACGCGGTGGAGGATTTTGCCGACGGCCGTCTTCGGCAGGCTCTCGCGTATCTCGACCTTCGCAGGGATTTTGAACTCGGCGAGGCCGCGCTTGCAGTGCTCCGTCAGTTCTTCCGCCGTGGCCGACGCGCCGGTTTTGAGGACGACGCAGGCTTTGACGGCCTCGCCGCGGTAGGCGTCGGGGATGCCGATGACGGCGGCCTCCATCACGGCCGGGTGCTCGTAGAGCACGCCCTCGACCTCGGACGGGTAGACGTTGAAGCCGGAGACGATAATCATGTCCTTCTTGCGCTGGACGATGTAGGTGTAGCCGTCCTCGTCCATGCGCGCCACGTCGCCGGTGTAGAGCCACGTGCGGCCTTCGGCGTCCTCGCGCAGCGCGATGGCCGTCTCGTCGGGGCGGTTCCAGTAGCCCTTCATCACCTGCGGGCCGGCGATGCACAGCTCGCCCTCTTCGCCCACGGGCACCTCGCGCTCGCCCGTCTCAAGGTCAACGATCTTGATGTCAGTGTCGGGCAGCGGCAGGCCGATGCTGCCGGGCTTGCGCCGGTCGAGCGCGGGCGTGGTGTGCGTGACGGGCGAAGCCTCGGAGAGCCCGTAGCCCTCCTTGAGCGTGCCGCCGGTCAGGCGCTCGAACTGCTCGATGACCTCGACGGGCAGTGGGGCCGAGCCGCTGTTGAAGTTGCGGACACGGTCGAGGCCGTACTCCTTCGCCTGCGGGTGGTTGAGCAGCGAGATGTAGATGGTCGGGACGGCCGGGAAGAAGGTCGGCCGGTAGTCGCGGACGGCGCTGAGCAACATCTCCACGTCGTACTTCGGGATGAGTATCTGCTGCGCGCCGCGCCAGACGCCCTCCATCATGCCGACCGTGAAGCCGTAGATGTGGAAGTATGGGATGACGAGGAGGTAGCTGTCCTCGCCGCGCCGCAGCTCGGCGTGCCCCCAGCAGCCGGTCTGGATGACGTTGGCGAAGATGTTGTGGTGCGTCAGCATCGCGCCCTTCGGCACGCCCGTCGTCCCGCCGGTGTATTGCAGGACGGCCACGTCATCCGGCTCGATGTTGACGGCGGGCAGGTCGGGCTCCTCGACCGAGGCGAGCAGGTCCGCGAGCCTCTGCGTCCCCCCGACCTCCGGGCACGGCGCGGCGGCGGCGGAGTACTCCATGACCGACGTGACGATGACGTGCTCGATGCCCGTCTGGTCTTTGACGGCCAACGTGATCGGCGCGAGCAGGTCGAGCGTGAGCAGCGTGCGCAGCCCCGAGTCCTTCGCGACGACGGCGACCTCGCGCGGCGTGTAGAGCGGGTTGACGTTGACGACCACCGCGCCGAGGCGCAGGACGGCGAAGGCGGCGGCGACGTACTGCGGGCAGTTCGGCAGCATGATGCCGACGCGGTCGTGCTGCCTTATGCCGAGGGCGTGCAGCGCCGCGGCCAGCCGGTCGGACTGCGCCCTGAGCTGGCCGAACGTCATGTGCGCGCCGAGGAAGGCCGTCGCGGGCCGGTCGGGCACCTCCGCGGCCGCCAGCCGCAGAATCTCGTGCAGAGGGCGCCGCGGGTAGTTCATGTGCGGCCGCACCCAGTAGTCGTAACGCTCCAGCCACGGCCGCGCCGCGTAAGGCGACGCCGCTTCCCTGCCCGCTTCCGCTTTGCTCATAAGCCTCCTAGTGGGGTGTTGGGTGTTGGGTTTTAGGTGTCGGGGAAGAAAAGTCGTTTACCCAGCACCCAACACCTAAAACCCAGAACCCTCTTAAACAATCGTACGCCCGCCGTCAACCACGATGGTCTGCCCCGTGATGTAGTTCGAGGCGTCGCAGGCGAGGAAGAGGGCGACGCCCTTCAGCTCGCCCTCCAGGCCGACGCGCGGGATGGGGCTGCGCGCCTTGATGGACGCCTCGGCCTGCTCGATGACGGCGTCGGCGAGGCGCGAGTGGAAGAAGCCGGGCGCGATGGCGTTGACGCGAACGCCCTGGCGCCCCCACGTCGCGGCCAGCTCGCGCGTCAGGCCGAAGAGTCCGGACTTCGACGCCGCGTAGCCGACGTAGTGCGGGCCGTCGGCCGACGACTGCAAGCCCGACACCGAAGAGACGTTGATGATGCGCCCGTACCCGCGCTTTAACATCTCGCGCCCGGCGGCCTGCGCGAAGAGGAACGCGCCCGTCAGGTTGACGCCGATGACACGCTCCCACTTGTCGAGCGGCATCTCCTCGGGCCGCGCGCCCCACGACACGCCCGCGTTGTTGACGAGGATGTCTACTTGCCCGAACGCCTCGACCGTCCGTTCGACGACCGCCTGCACCTGCCCTTTATTAACCACGTCGCAGAGCATTCCTTCAACCTTGAAGCCGCGCCCGCGGAACTCCTCGACGGTGGGCCGCAGCCACTCCTCGCGCCGCGCGCACAGCATCAGAGACGCGCCCGCCTCCGCCAGCCCCTCGGCCATCTCCCGGCCCAAGCCCCTCGAGCCGCCCGTCACAATCGCCGCGCGCCCCGAGAGGTCGAACAACTCCTTGATGTGTCTGGTCATCTTTTAGGATCGTAAACGGTGAACCGTAAACCGTGACAAGAAAAACCCGTGAACCGTAAACCGTGAACCGTGACAAGAAGGAACAGGTTTTTAACTCGTCACGGTTTACGGTTCACGGTTCACGCCTCTCCCGTCCACGACGAGGCGCGCGATGCGCTCGCGGTGGAAGGTGGCGTCGCCGAAGAGAGTCTCGGACGACTTGCTGCGCTTGTAGTAGAGCTGTAGGTCGTGCTCCCACGTGAACCCGATGCCGCCGTGCACCTGCACGCCGCGGTTGGCGACCTCGCGGTAGGCGTCCGAGCAGTAAGCCTTCGCGACGGAGACGGCCGCGCGCGCCGCCGGGTCGTTCTCGGTCAGCGCCCACGCCGCGTAGTAGGCGGCCGAGCGCGCGCTCTCCGTCAAAAGGAGCATGTCGGCGCACATGTGCTGCACGGCCTGGAACGACCCGATGGGGCGGCCGAACTGCTGCCGCGTCTTCGCGTACTCGACCGTCGTGTCCAAGACCCACTGCATCCCGCCGACCATCTCCGCGCACAGGACGGCCGTCGCCACCTCCAACGCGCCGCGCAGCGCGCCGCGCGCGTCGCCGTCCGCCCCGAGCGCTTCCGACTCGCCGACGCCCACACCCTCGAACCCGACCTCGTAGAGTTTCCGCGTCGCGTCCATCGAAGGCGTCGGGCTGACCGTCAACCCTTCCGCCCCGCGCCCGACGGGAAGGAGCGCGAGCGAGTCGCCGTCGCGCGCCACGCAGATGATAATATCCGCGACTCCCGCGTCCGGCACGAACAGCTTACGCCCCGTCAACGTGAAGCGGCCCCCATCGCGCGACGCCCCGAGCCGCACGGCGTCCGCGTCCCAGCTCGCGCCCTCTTCGAGCAGCGCGACCGTCGCCTTCAACTCGCCCGCGGCGATTGCGCCAAGGTACTTCGCGCGCGGCCCCGCACTCCCCGCGCGCCCGACGAGCGCCGCGGCGAAGAGCGTCGAGAGGAACGCGCCCGGCAGGCACGCGCGCCCCATCTCCTCGGCCACGGCCGCCATCTCGACCAAGCCCAGCCCGAGCCCGCCCTGCCCCTCCGGCACCAACAGCCCCGTCCAACCCTGGTCGGCCAGAGACTGCCACAGGCCCTCGTCGTGCGCCGTCTCCGTCTCCATCAACTCGCGCACGCGCCCCGGCCCGCACTCCCGCGCGAGCAGCGCACGCGCCGACTCCTTCAACAACTTCTGCGGCTTGCTGAGGTCGAAATCCATAATGGTCGTGAACCGTGAACCGTGAACCGTGACCAGAAAAACCTGTAAACCGTAAGCCGTGAAACGTGACGAGAGGAACACTGTTCTTAACTTGTCACGGTTTACGGTTCACGGTTCACGGCGTTAGTAGCTCTTCGGTAGGCCGAGGACGCGCTCGGCGATGATGTTGCGTTGGATTTCGCTGGTGCCCGCCTCGATGGTGTTGCCGCGCGTGCGGAGGTAGGCGTACTCCCAGACGCCTCTGTCGAAACCTTTGAGCTGGCCGTAGGGGCCGAGTATCTCCTGCGCGGCCTGCTGCGTGCGCTGGTTCATCTCGCTCCAGTAGAGTTTTTGAATCGAGCCCTCGGCGCCGGGGACGGCCGACTTCGAGAGCGACGTTAAGGCGCGGTTGGTGTTGAGCCGCAGCACCTCAAGTTCGAGGTAAGCCTGCGCGAGCTTCTGGCGGACGAGCGGGTCTTCGCTCGCGGGCCGGCCGTCGCGTTCGATGGTGCGCGAGCGCGCGATGAGCGCTTCGAGCTGTCGCTTGAAGACGACCTGGATGCCGGAGCCGAGGTTGGCGCGCTCGTTCATGAGCGCGGCGATGGCCGTCGTCCAGCCCTTGTCGATTTCGCCGAGCACCTGGGACGCGCCGATGCGCACGTTCGAGAAGAAGACCTCGTTGAAGCCCGAGTCGCCCGACATCTGCCTTAAGGGTCGGACGTTGACGCCCTCGGCGTGCATGTCCGCCAGGAGGCACGTGAGCCCCTTGTGCTTCGGCACCTCCGGGTCGGTGCGCACGAGCAGCAGACACCAGTCGGCCATCTGCGCGAAGCTCGTCCAGATTTTCTGCCCGCTGACGACGAAGTCTCCGCCGTCGCGCAGGGCCTTCGTGCCGAGCGCGGCGAGGTCGCTGCCGGCGTTCGGCTCGGAAAAACCCTGGCACCAGATTTCCTCGCCCGAGAGAATCTTCGGCAGGTAGCGCGCCTTCTGCTCCTCCGTGCCGAGCGCGATGATGGTCGGGCCGACGAGCGAGAGCCCGATGGTGCCGATCAACTGCGGGGCGCCCGCGCGCGCCAGCTCCTCCTGAAAGATGGCCTGCTCGACGAGCGTCGCGCCGCGCCCGCCGAACTCCTTCGGCCAGGAGATGCCGGCCCACCCGCCGTCGTAGAGCCTGCGCTGCCACGCGCGCAGGTACTCGATGTACTCGGCGCGGTCTTCGGAGCCGGCGCCGCCGCCCGCCCACTCCTCCGGCACGTTCTCGCTCAGCCACGCGCGGAACTCGTCGCGGAACTTTCTCTCGCCCGGGGTCAGGTTCAAGTCCATGATTAAACCTCAGGTGCCGGGTGATGGGGGTTGGGTGCTGGGTTCAGGTTCAAAGCAGCCGATTTATCTAACACCCAACACCTAACACCCGGCACCCTTTTCCGACGCTTCCCACAGCAGCTCGGCCACGTCCATGACCTTCATGTCGCGGTCGCCTTTGCGCGCGTTGACGCCGTCCTCCAGCATCGTCATGCAGAAGGGGCACCCGACGGCGAGCACCTCGGCGCCGGTCTCCAGCGCCTCGCGCGCGCGCTCCTGGTTGACGCGCTGGTCGGGCGGCTCGTCCACGAAGCTCATCCCGCCGCCGCCGCCGCAGCAGAAGCTGTTGTTGCGCGTGCGCGCCATCTCCACCGAACTCCCACGCGAGGAGATGTGCACGAGCGCGCGCGGCGCGTCGTAGACGCCGTTCTGACGCCCGAG
>DAIRFV010000186.1:0-11942 GCA_036794905.1 Pyrinomonadaceae bacterium
GGTAGCGGTTGACGCGGCCGTAGACCGACCACGGCTCGTCGTGCTCGGCGGCCGAGGGCTCGGGGTCGCCGACGCCGAAGGAGTTGTACCACGTCACGAAACGCTCGTGCCCGTCGGGGTTGGCGCAGACGTTGATGAGGGCGACGCTGTGCTTGAGGATGTCGAGCGTCGCGGGCTCGTCCGAGGCCGCGAGGTGGTAGAGCACCTGCATCATCGCCTCGAACGAGGCCGACTCGTTGCCGTGGATGGTGTACTGAAGCCAGAGCGCGACGGGCGTCGTCGAGGCGAGCCGCCGCGCCTCCTCCGCGGGGAGCGTGCGCGGGTCGCTCAACTTCTTCAGGTTCGCCTTGATCTCGTCGAGCCGCGCGATGTTCTCGGGCGCCGAGACGGCGACGACGTGCTGCATCCGGTACTCGTTCGTGAGCCCGATGTCGAAGACGCGCACGCGGTCGGGCGCGGCCTGCGCGATGGCGTTCATGACGCGCTCCATCAACGCGTAGTTGGTGTGGAAATCGCCCACGTCGTAGCGGAGTATGCTCTGCGGGCGCGGCACCTGCCGGCGGTACGGGCCGCGCGCGTAGAAGTCGAAGCGCCCACCCGGCTCGCCGCGCTCCTGCGCCGTGACGTTTGCGGGGCAGAGGGCCGCGAGGAGCAACAACAGCGCGAGTGCCGCGTGCGGGCGGGCATTCTTCGTCATGGCTGGCGGAAGGTCTTCTCTTTCGGCTGCGTGTGTGTTAAAGACAGCGGCGATATTAACCCGCCGCGCGCGCCTTCCCCAAGCCGCGCGCGCCCGGGCCAGACATAGGGGAGGACGCCGATGAGCGACGCCGATTACACCACCAGCACGCAGGGCGAGGGGCGCTGCCCGCGCTGCGCCGAGGGGCCTCTGAAAGCCTGGTACGAGCTGAGCGAGGAGGAGCGCGGGATGGCCGCGCGGCTCCCGGCCTCGGCCGACTTCACACAGACGGAGCGCGCCGCGCGCCACCTCTTCTGCACGCGCTGCTGGTTCGAGGAGACATCCGCCTCACCGCGAACCGCGTAAACGACCCGCCCGCGGCGGAGGAGACACCCTGGCGTGTGGAGCACCCTGAAATATCTGCTCAACCGCGCGAGCGCGGAGGTGTGGCAGGCGATTGCGGCGGTCACGCTGTGCCTCGTCTTCCCCGCGTTGGCGGCGCTGGCGCTGTGGCCGGCGGGCGAGGCCGGGGCGGGGCTCCGGCTGTTCAAGGGGCTCTGGGTCTTCTGGGTCGTCGTGGTGGTCGTGTGGGCGTTGGCGGTGTGGGTGCAGGGGCGTCTGCGCGTTGACCTCTACTCGCACCCGAACGCGTTCGTCGTGTCGAACGCGCTCGTCAGCGGCGTCCTCATGCTCGGGTGGGCGGCCTTCGGCGCGCTCGTCGCGCGGGAGGCCGGGGCCGACGCGAGGACGCTGGTAATCGGCGGGCTCTACCTGACGGGGCTGCTGTCGTGTGTCGTCGCCTGTCAGGTCGTGGGCTCTTTCTACACCGGCGGCATCTACAAGCTCTCGTCGCTGCTGGTCGGGTGCGCGGGCTTCGCGCTCTTCGCCTTGTGGCCCGCGGGCGCGCGCGGGGCCTTCGGCTGGTTCTTCAACGTCTTCTGAGCAAGGAGTCATCGTCCGTGAGAAAATTTCTGTGGCTCGCCCTCATGACCCTCGTGCTGCTCCCGGTTGCGGCGGCGGGCGCGGCGGGCGACGACAAGATCGTCAAGAACTCGGTCACGTCCGAGGGCAAGAAACGCACCTACTACCTCTTCGCCCCCGCGGGCTTGAGCAAGGAGAAGCCCGCGCCGCTCCTCGTGCTGCTGCACGGCAGCGGGCGCAACGGGAAAATCCTGGTCGAGCACTGGCAGAAACTCGCCGCGCAGGAGGGGATCATCCTCGCCGGGCCGGACGCGAACGACCCCTCACAGTGGGGGATGCCGCAGGACGGCCCGCGCTTCCTCTACGACCTCGTCGAGGAGCTGAAGTCCACGCAGCCCGTAGACCCCGCGCGCGTCTACCTCTTCGGCCACTCGGCCGGCGCCATCTTCGGCCTCTACATGACGGCGCTCGAATCGGAGTACTTCGCCGCGGTGGCCGCCTCGGCCGGGGCCCTGAGGGAGAACACTTACCCGATGCTCGACGAGGCCGAGCGCAAAGTCCCCGTCGCGCTCTTCGTCGGAACCCGCGACCAGCTCTTCCCCCTCCCGGTCGTGCGCGGGACGCGCGACGCCTACAAGCAGCGCGGCTTCCCCGTGGAGCTGACCGAAATCCCCAACCACGACCACTTCTATTACAGGCTCTCGGCCGAGATTAACGCGAAGGCCTGGGAGTTCCTCAAGCAGCACCGGCTCGCGGGCGCGGCGCGCTACAAGGAGCACCACTTCCGCCGTTAAACCGGCCGCGCCGCGCCCGTGCAAAATGAGCCTTGATTAATCCGGGATTCCGAGTATCATCTGTGTCCACTTCCCCCGACTCAGCCCTGAAGTCTTCCGCCGCGCGCGGAAACGTACCCTCGCCGGACGAACTGTAGCAGCCCTGCTCCCAAGGAGTTTCAGAAGATGAAGAGGATGCTCTGCGGACTCGCCTTCGCGCTGGTGGCCGCCACGCTGCTCGCGCCTTCGACGGCGGCCGACGACCCGCTGGCCGCCGTCCTCAAGCATGAGGGCCACACCGTCTCGCTCGACCTGAGGTTCGACCGGAAGAGGCAGAACTCGGTGCAACACGTCCTCTCCTTCCTCGACTACGGGGCGAACGGCTACGCCACGGGCTTCGTCGTCGGCGACCGGCTGGTGATGACGGCCTACCACGTCGTCTCGGGGCAGCTGAGCGCGTCGAAGAAGACGCAGCTCGGCTTCGGCGCGAAGGACGAGCTGGAGGTCAAGGCGTACGTCAACGGCTGCCAGGCCGCGGTCGTGCGCGTGGACGAGGAGGCCGACCTCGCCCTGCTGCGCGTCTGCCGCACGCCGAAACGTTCGGCCGCGCCCGCCTTCCAGGCGAGCCTGAGCGAGGACGAGCGCCTCCTGCTCATCGCGCGCCCGAACGGCGAGAAGAGCGTCCGGCGCGGGAAGTTCTCCGGCCCCTACACCTTCCGCGGCAAGCAGTACTGGGCGGCGCGCATCGACGGCCACGACGGCTTCTCGGGCAGCCCCGTCTACAACGACCGCGCGCAGATCGTCGGCGTCTTCAGCGGCTACGACTGGGAGCGCAAGCTCGGCGTCATCAGCCCCGGCGAGCGCGCGCAGAAGCTCCTCGAAGAGTACAACGGAATGCAGCAGCAGTAGTCAGTAGCCAGTAGTCAGTAGGGAGACAAAGCGGCGCGCCCGGCCCGAAGGCTTCGGACGCGCCGCCTCTGTTTTTCTACTGACTACTGTCTACTGACTACTGTCTACTGCTTTGTCGCCGCCGTGATGCTTTCGTAAGCGGCGCGCACGGCCGACATGCGCGCGGCGAGTTCGCGCGTGAGTTCGGCGGGCGAGCCGAAGCGCGCGCGCCGCGCGAGGTCGCGCAGGACGGGGTGGTCGTGCGCCGCGGGCAGGCGCGTCGAGCGTCCCGCGAGCAGCCGCAGATCGTGGTCGAGCCTGCGCAGCAGCGCGTAGCCCCCGCACAGCGCCTCATAATTCTCTTCCGAGAGCGAGCCCGCCTCCCTGAGCCGCTTGAGCGTCGCGCCCGTCGAGCGGTCGTCGCCCGCGTCCGGCCGCGCGTCGCGCAGTTGCAGGTAGCGCGCGGCGAAGTACACGTCGAGCATGCCGCCCGCGCCGTACTTGATGTCGGTCGCGCGCTGCGCGCCGCGCTCGCGCTCAAGGCGCTCGCGCACGCGCCGCGTCTCGGCGGCGAGCAGCGCGGCGGCGGTGCCGGCGGCCCCCTCGTGCACGGCGGCGCGCGCGCGCGACTCCAACGCGCGGCCGAACTCCTGGTCGCCCGCCACCGCCCTCAGCTTCACGTGCGCCAGCCACTCCCAGACGCCCGCGCGCTGCCCGATGTACTCGACGAACGCGCGCGAGGGCGAGGCGAGCGGCCCGTTCTTGCCGTCGGGCCGCAGCCGCAGGTCTACGCGGTAGAGCGAGCCGTCGCGCGTCAGACTTGAGAGCGCGTTGACGAGCAGCTCGACCATGCGCGCGTACGCCTGCTCGTGCGTCAGGCCCTTCAACGGCGAGGGCACCTCCTCGTCGTAGACGAGCACGAGGTCGAGGTCGGAGCCGTAGTCCATGCCGCCGCTCGCGAGCCGGCCCAAACCCAGCGCGGCGAGGCGCGGCCCCGCCGCCAGACGACCGTAGCGCCGCGCCAGCTCGCGCCGCGCGACCAGAAGCCCCACGTTGATGCTCGCCGCGGCAAGCTGGGTCTGGAGCGCGTTCGACTCCTGCAAAGTCAAATCGCCCGCCGCGTCGCGCGCGCCGATCTCGACGACGAGGTGCGTCCACGCGCGGCGGAGCGCGGCCAGCTCGCCGCGGAAGGTCTTCTCGCCGTCCACGGCCGCGCGCAGCAACGCGCGCTGGTCGCGCGCGAGCACCGTCGCCGCCGGCGTCGCCACCGAGGGGATGAGCGCGGGGCTCGACGTCAAGACCTCGCCGAAGAACTCCGACGCCCCGCACAGCCTCACCAGTCCACGCAGCGCCGTCACGGAAAAGCCCTCGCCCAACGTCGTCTTCGAGAGCGACGCGCCGACGCGCGCCGAGAGCAGGAGCGCGCGCCGGCGGTTGAGCGAACGCGCGGCCTCCTCGCGCAAGATGCGCTCGACCTCATCGGCCCCGGGCGGCGCTTTGTCGTCACCTGCGCCGCGCGCGAGCCTCTGCGCGAAGGCCGCCGCCGCCGCGCTCACGTTCAAGTCCTCAGCCGCCGGGCCCGGCTCTGACCACGAAGGTGTGTGGGTTTGAGCCTTCACGGCCGCCCGAGACTCAGGGGCGGCGCCGCCGCCGGTGCCAGCCTGCCCCGCGTCGGAGTCCGCGCCCGAGTCCGCGCCGACCCGAACCGCGTTCCCGACAGCGACACTCTCATCTTCGACATCGAAGACGCGCGCGAAGGCGCGGCTCACGGCCGCGGTGTGGCGGCGGAGAGCTTCGTCGAACTCTTCCCTCGCGCGCTCGGGCGCGAAGTGCATGCGGCGCGCGAGCAGCGCGCGGCGGCCCGGGTCTTCGGGCACGAGGTGCGTCTGCAAGCCCTGCTCCATCTGGATGCGGTGCTCGACCGTGCGCAGGAATTTGTAGGCGTCGGACAGCTCGCTCCGCTCGTGCTCTTCGATGAGGCCGCGGTCGGCGAGCCGCCCCAGTGAGATGAGCGTGTGCGGCGCTTGCAGCCACGGGTCGTGCCCGCCGTGCGCGAGCCCGAGCGCCTGCGCGATGAACTCGATCTCGCGGATGCCGCCGCGGCCGAGCTTGACGTTGAAGCCGCGCGACTCCTCCGAGTGGAAGCGGTCAATCTTCTGCTTGGCGAGCCGCACGTCGGCGAGCGCCTGCGCGACCGTCTGCTCCTGCCGGTAGACGCGGCCCCGCACGCCCTCCGCAAACCGCCCGAAGAGCGCCTGCGAGCCGGCGGCCGCGCGCGAGCGGATGAGCACCTGCAACTCCCACGCGTGCGCCTTCTCGCGGTAGTAGCGCAGGGCCTCCGCGAGCGAGACGGCGAGCGCGCCGTCGCGCCCGTGCGGGCGCAGCCGCAAGTCCACGCGGTAGGCGCCCTCGCCCGCGGGGCTGCCGACGATGCGCGCGACGCGCTCGGCCAACTTGACGAAAAACTCGCGGTTCGTCGTCGCGCCGCGCTCGCCCGCGCCCGAAGTCTCGCCGTCCCCGGAGTAGAGGAAGAGGAGGTCTATGTCGGACGAGTAGTTCAGCTCGCGCGAGCCGAGCTTGCCGAGCGCGACGACCGTCACCTCGGCCGCCGTCTTGCGCCCGCGCGCGTCCTCGCACTGCGGCGCGCCGTAGAGGTTCTCAAGCTCCTGCCGCGCGAGCGAGAGCGCGTGGACGAGGGCGGCGTCGGCGAGGTTCGACAACTCCTCGGTCGTCTCGACGAGCGTCGTCGCGTGGCGGATGTCGTGGAGGTAGACGCGCAGCAGCTCGCGGCGGCGGAAGCGCGCGAGCTGCGCCTGCGGGCTGACCTGCGTGTGCGTCAGCGCGAAGCGCGCCAGGGACTCGCGCAGCTCCTCGGTCGTCCGCACGCGCGCGTCCGAACGCTCGCGCGCGAGCCAGTTGAGGTAGTCGGACTGCTGTTCGAGCGTCGTGCCCAGCAGCGGGCTCCACGCCGCGAGCGCGAGCGCGTCGGCCAGCAGCCCCTCGTCGCGCCCGAACGCGCGCGCCGCACGCGCGTGCGCCGCCGTCACGCGCTCGTAGAACAGGCGCGCGCCCTCAGGGTCCGGCAGCTCTCGCAACAGTCTCTCGATTTTTTCGACGTGTGCGTTCAAGGCGTTGATATATTACGCGGCCGCAAAGGGCGTATGCCAGTGTACGGCCCCGTGCCTACCCAAAACCCTTCACCCGGAGGCTTCACATGCGGAGCGAGGCGAACGAAGGGAGCGGCGGCGCCTCGGCCGGGGCCGTCTCCGCCGCCGGGCGCGGCAAGTCCCCCGTACTCATCGTCTAATCACGGCGTGAAATGGAAACGCCGGCCAGAACATATATGTATGGAGGGCCGAGCCCTCGAACCGTCTGCGAGCGAACCCGGGAGACGCCTGACGACCGGCGGGACACGCGCTCGCGAAAGCGCCGCCCCGCGCCTTCACCCCTTTAATCAACTCGGAAGGAGACCACGCAGTGAGCAGCAACCTTAACCCCGGAGCCAACAACCCGCCGGCGGGCGGCGGGGGCACCGCAGGCAACACCGGAGGCGGCAGCGGCGCCGCGGACACTACCGGCGCAGGGAGCGCAGGCACGGGAGGCGCAGGTGCAGGAGGCACAGGAGGAGCCGGCGCGGGCGCGGGTGGTGACGGCGGCAACGGAAACGGCGGCAATGGAGGAGGCAACGGCCCGGATGGCGGAGGCGCGGGAGGTGGCAATGGCGGCGGCGGCGGCGGCGGGACACAATCCTTCTTGCAATGGCTGCGCACCCCGCCGGGCGAGTCGCTCGTCGGCTCGGGCACCATCATCCTGACGGCGCTCTACCTGATGGCGCTCACGATCACGATGCTCCTCGGCATCACGTTGATGTGGCCCGCGTGCGAATTCCCCGAAAAGATCGTCGCGAACGCCAACAACGGCAACGCGGGCGCGAACGTCAACTCCAACAGTGCCACGAACGCCAACCGCAACACCAACGATAATGCCAACGCCAACGGCAACGCCAACGGAAATACGAACGCGAACGGCAACACCAACGGCAACGGGAATACGAACGCGAACGGCAACATTAACGGCAACGCCGCCGTGGGTGGCGGGACGCCGGCGGGCACGCCCGCTCCCGGGCGGGTCACCGCTTCGCCCGCGCCCGGAACCGGGGGCGATATCAACGCCCTCGACCCGCCCTCGGGCTCCGTGCTCGGCAACACGCCCGTGACCATCAAGGGCAAGAGGCTCGGCACGGCCGAGGGCATGACCGTGAAGTTCGGCGAGGATGAGGCGAAGCTCGTCGAGGTCAAAGAGGACACCATCACCGTCAGGACGCCGAAGCACGCCGAGGGCATCGTGGACGTGGCCCTCCTCAGGAACGGCCAGGTCGAGGACACGCTCCCGGGGGTCTACACCTACGTCTGCGCCTCGCCCCAGGGCTCCGACCTCTTCTGGATGCTCATGATGGCGGGCGCGCTCGGCGGCTGCATCCACGGGCTGCGCTCGCTCTGGTGGTACACGGGTCAGGGCAACCTGAGGTGGAAGTGGATGCTGATGTACTACTGCCTGCCCTTCACCGGGGCGGCGATGGCGATGCTCTTCAGTCTGCTCATCGTCGCGGGGCTCATTGACAGCTCGGCCAGCAGGAACACGTCGCTCTTCATCATCGCCGTCGCCGGGCTCGTCGGCATGTTCACGCAGCAGGCGGCGCTCAAGCTGACCGACATCGCCAACGCCATCTTCACCAAGCCGGGCAAGGGCAAGGACCCCGAGCCGCAGCGTTCGGAGAACGTGAGCAACGGCGAGGGCGCGGGCGCCGCCGCGGGGCCGAAGGTCTCGCCGCCCTCCGGCCCCGTCCTGGGCGGGCAGCCGGTCAGCATCACGGGGACGGGGCTGACCGACGCGGCCTCGATCACGTTCGGCGGCGCCCCCGCGACCGGCTTCACCTTCGACGCGGCGACCGCCTCCTTCAACGGCGTCACGCCGCCGAGCCCTTCGGGCAAAGTGGAGGTGGACGTGATCGTCAAGAATGCGGCGGGCAAGACGGCGAAGGCGCGCTACAAGTACACCTAGCGCGTGCGGCACGCCGGGTGTCGCCGCGAAAAAGTTATGGCGGCGGGGTCGCTCAGACCCCGCCGCCATAACTTTTTCGCCCGGGGCGCGCGCCCGTCCTCAGATGTCGAAGTAGAGCGAGTACTCCAGCGGGTGCGGGCGCATCCGCATGGGGTTGATCTCCTTCTCGCGCTTGTAGGTGATCCAGCGGTCGATGAGCTGCGGCGTGAAGACCTCGCCCTTCAGGAGGAACTCGTGGTCGTTCTCCAGGGCCTTGAGCGACTCGTCGAGCGAGCCCGGCAGGCTCGGCACGTTCTTCAGCTCCTCGGGCGCGAGGTCGTAGATGTCCTTGTCGAGCGGCTCGCCCGGGTCGATGCGGTTCTGCACGCCGTCGAGGCCGGCCATCAGCATCGCCGAGAAGGCGAGGTACGGGTTGCACGACGGGTCGGGCGGGCGGAACTCCAGCCGCTTGAGCTTCGGGCTCGTCGAGAACATCGGGATCCGAATCGCCGCCGAGCGGTTGCGCGCCGAGTAGGCGAGGTTGACCGGAGCCTCGAAACCGGGGACGAGGCGCTTGTAGCTGTTCGTCGTCGGCGCGGCGAAGGCCACGACCGCCGCGGCGTGCTTCAGGAGGCCGCCGATGTACCACCGCGCGATGTCGGAGAGACCCGCGTAGCCGTCGCCGGCGAACAGCGGCTTCTCGTCCTTCCAGAGACTTTGGTGGCAGTGCATCCCCGAGCCGTTGTCGCCGTACATCGGCTTCGGCATGAAGGTCGCGGCCTTGCCGTACTGGTAGGCGACGTTGCGGACGATGTACTTGAAGATTTGCAGGTTGTCGGCCGTGCCCAGCATCGTCGAGAAGCGGAAGTCGATCTCGCACTGGCCGGCGGTCGCCACCTCGTGGTGGTGGCACTCGACCGTGATGCCGCACTCCTCCAGCGTCAGCGCCATCTCGGAGCGCAGGTCGCTTAAAGAATCCGTCGGCGGGACGGGGACGTAACCCTCTTTATTGCGGATGCGGTAGCCGAGGTTGGGGCCGCGGAAGTCGTCCTCGCCGCGCCCCGAAGACCAGTGCCCCTCGTCGGAATGAATCCGGTAGCCGCTGTGGTGCGGCTCGTTGTTGACCTCGACGCCGTCGAAGACGAAGAACTCGGCCTCGGGGCCGAAGTTGATGGTGTCGGCGATGCCTGTGAAGCGCAGGTAGCTCTCGGCGCGCTGCGCGACCGAGCGCGGGTCGAGCCCGTAGCCCTCCTTCGTGATGGGGTCAACCGCGTTGGCGATGACGACGAGCGTCGGCTCCTCGGCGAACGGGTCCATGAAGACGCGCGACGGGTCGGGGATGAGCAGCATGTCCGACTCGTGGATCGAGGCCCACCCGCGCAAGGACGAGGCGTCGAAGCCGAAGCCGTCCTCGAACGAGCCCTCGTCCAGCTCGTGGGTGGGGAAAGTCAGGTGGTGCCAGGTCCCGACGAGGTCTGTGAAACGTACCGAGACGAACTTCGCCTCGTGGTCTTCGGAATACTTCAAGACCGCTTTTGCGTCCATAATTTCTCCTGAACTTGCGTTTTAAGGGGGTGGAAGGTGTCGGCCGCCTGTCTGTGGCGGCCCCGGTGCGGCGGAAAAGAGAGCGGGCGGTCGTTCATCAAGCAGGTCAAGCCGCCTTAAAAAGCAGGCATTATAGCCGCGCCCCCGGCACGGCCGTCAAGCACCCCGCGCGCGGGGCGGTTGTGCGCCCCACGCAGGTGCCCCGCGCCGCGCCGGATAAACCTTTCTCGTGCGCCGTTTAGCCGAGGGGCGTACGCCCGCGCCCCGAAAAAAATAGTTTTTGACCGCCCCCCGCTTTTAGTGTTAAATTGCGCGCTTAAGCAAGTCCAATCCAGTTGCTTCGAACCGCACGCGAGCCCTACAGAGGAGGCTGACCCCCGCTTCGCTTTGTCTAACGCACACGAACCCACAGGGAGGCAGGAGAGCTAGAAGTTGACCACGGCCATCGAACAGACGCTTGAGACCTACGGCATAGAGAACTGGGGGGCCGGTTACTTCGGCATCAATCGCAAAGGCAACCTCGTCGTCCACCCTTCCGAATCCGACCAGAACCGCGCGGCCGACGTGCGCGAGATCATCGACGACCTGCGCCGCCGCGGCATCCAGACGCCGGTGCTGCTGCGCTTCCCGCAGCTCATCGCCGGGCAGGTCCGCAAACTCCAGCGCGCCTTCCGCAACTCCATCCGCGAGTACGAGTACCAGGGCTCGCACATGTGCGTCTACCCGATGAAGGTCAACCAGAACCGGGCGGTCGTCGAGGAGTACCTGCGCGAGGGGACGCGCTACGACTTCGGGCTCGAGGCGGGCTCGAAGGCCGAGCTCTACGGCGCGCTGGCGATGGAGCAGTCGGGCGAGAGCCTGCTCGTCCTGAACGGCTTCAAGGACGAGGAGTTCATCGAGCTGGCCTTCCTCGGCGCGCGCTCGGGCAAGAAGGTCGTCATCGTCATCGAGAAACTCAACGAGTTGGACCACGTGCTCACGATGGCCGACCGCTTCGAGGGCAGCGACCTGCCGATGATCGGCCTGCGCGTCAAGCTCTACTCGAAGGGCTCGGGGCGTTGGGAGAAGTCGGGCGGCGAGGCGGCGAAGTTCGGGCTCACGACCACCGAGATTCTGGAGACCATCCGCCGCGTGCAGGAGGCCGGCCGCCTCGACATGCTCAAGCTCCTGCACTTCCACATCGGCTCGCAGCTCACCGACATCAAGCGCATCAAGAACGCGATGAAGGAGGCGGCGCGCGTCTACGCCAAGATCAGGCAGATGAAGGTGCCCATCGACCTCCTCGACGTCGGCGGCGGGATGGCCGTCGACTACGACGGCTCGAAGACGGCCTTCGAGTCCTCGGCCAACTACACGGCGCAGGAGTTCGCCAACGACGTCGTCTACACCATCATGCAGGTCTGCGACGACGAGAACGTCCCGCACCCGACCATCATCCAGGAGTCGGGCCGGTACCTGTCGGCCTACCACGCCATCCTCGTCACGAACGTCCTCTCCGAGATCGAGACGGTCGTCGAGGACATCACGCCCATCGAGGTCGGCGACGACGACCCGCAGGTCGTCATCGAGCTGGCCGACCTGCGCGAGACGATCACGGTCAAGAACTACCGCGAGTTCTACCACGACGCGCTCGAACACAGAGACGAGCTGTTCACGCTCTTCAACCTCGGCCTCATCTCTCTGGAAGACCGCGCCAAGGGCGAGGTGCTCTTCTGGGACGTGTGCGAGCGCGCCGACAAGCACGCGCAGTTGGCCAAGTACGTCTCCGAAGAGTTCACCGAGCTGCGGCGCCTGCTGCGCGCGAAGTACCTGACGAACTTCTCCGTCTTCCGCTCGGTGCCCGACCACTGGGCCTTGGACCAGCTCTTCCCCATCATCCCCATCCACCGCCTGAACAAGCCGCCGACCGAGTACGCCACGCTCTGCGACATCACGTGCGACTCGGACGGCGTCGTCGACAAGTTCGTCGACCTGCACGACGTGAAGCAGGTGCTGGAGCTGCACTCCCTCATCGAGGGCGAGCCGTACTACATCGCCCTCATGCTCGTCGGCGCCTACCAGGAGGTGATGGGCAACAACCACAACCTCTTCGGCGCGCC
>DAIRFV010000455.1:0-3201 GCA_036794905.1 Pyrinomonadaceae bacterium
GTACATCTTCAGCATCGACCACAAGGTCATCGGCATCCAGTACCTCCTGCTCGCGCTCTTCTCGGTCGTGCTGGGGATGCTGATGTCGGTGCTGATGCGGATGAAGATGACGTGGCCCGAGCACGCGTGGCCCATCCTCGGCACGCTCTTCCCCGAGGGCGCGCCCGGGGGCGTGATGACGCCCGAGTTCTACCTCTCGCTCGTCACCATGCACGGCACGATGATGGTCTTCTTCGTGCTGACGACCGCGCCGCAGGGGGGCTTCGGCAACTACTTCCTGCCCATCCAGGTCGGGGCCGACGACATGGCCTTCCCCTACCTGAACATGCTCTCGTTCTGGGTGACGTTCCTGGGGCTGGCCGTGCTCGTGGCCGCCATCTTCGCCTCGGGCGGTTCGGTCATCGGGCCCACGGGCGGCTGGACGGGCTACGCGCCGCTCTCGGCCGTCGGCCACCTCTTCAACGTGCCGGGGCAGGGGACGGGCATCACCCTCTGGGTCGTCAGCATCGCCATCTTCTGCGTCGCCTCGCTGCTCGGCGCGCTCAACTTCATCGTCACGCTCCTGAACCTGCGCACGAAGGGCATGTCTCTGATGAGGATGCCGCTGACGTGCTGGGCGTGGTTCACGACGGCCGTCCTCGCGCTCCTCTCGTTCCCCGTCCTGCTCGCGGCCGGCATCCTCCTGCTGCTCGACCGGACGGCCGGCACCAGCTTCTTCGTCCCCGGCGGGCTCTCGAACGGGACGACCGTCATCGACCACTCGGGCGGCTCGCCCATCCTGTGGCAGCACCTCTTCTGGTTCTTCGGCCACCCGGAGGTCTACATCGCCATCCTGCCGGGCATGGGCGCGACCTCGCACATCCTCTCGACGTTCGCGCGCAAGCCCATCTTCGGCTACCGCGCGATGGTCTTCGCGATGTTCGCCATCGGGCTCCTCGGCTTCTTCGTCTGGGGGCACCACATGTTCCTTTCGGGGATGTCGCCGCTGACGGGCGCGGCCTTCTCCGTGCTCACGCTCTCCATCGGCGTGCCCTCGGCCATCAAGACCTTCAACTGGCTGGGGACGCTCTGGGGCGCGCGCATCCGGTTCACGACGCCGATGCTCTTCGCCATCGGCTTCGTCTCGCTCTTCGTGGCCGGCGGCATCACGGGCCTCGTCCTCGGGCAGTCGTCTTTAGACCTCTCGATGCACGACACCTACTTCGTGCTCGCGCACTTCCACCTCGTGATGGGGGTGGCGGCCATCTTCGGCATGTTCGCCGGCACCTACTTCTGGTTCCCGAAGATGTTCGGGCGCAAGATGAACGAGACGCTGGGCAAGATTCACTTCTGGCCGACGATGATCGGCGTCTACGCCATCTTCATCCCGATGCATGTGATGGGTCTCGTGGGCCTGCCGCGCCGCTACTCGCAGTTCTACGAGGTCATCGACGGCCGGCTCGAATGGATTTATCACTTCAACAAGCCGACCCACGGCCTCATCCACTTCGTGACGTGGGCGGCCATCATCACCGTCGCCGCGCAGTTCCTCTTCATCTTCAACTTCTTCTGGAGCCTCTGGAAGGGCGAGAAGGCTTCGGACAACCCTTGGGAGGCGACGACGCTGGAGTGGATCACGGCCACGCCGCCGCCGCACGACAACTTCGGCGGCCGCGTGCCGACGGTCTACCGCGGCGCCTACGAGTTCGGCGTGCCGGGCGCGCCCGAGGATTTCGTGTTGCAGACGACGCCGGACGAGACGGGGCCGAACGTCGCCTACGCGGACGATGTGACAGAACAAGGACAGGGCGGCAGTAAAGGACAGGGTAGTAATGGCCACGACGTTCACGGGTGAGCAGGAGACTGAGGTGCAGACCGAGGCCGTCATAGACGTGACGAGCGCGCGGCGCCGCGGGGGGCGCGGGCGCGGCGGCAACGGGCGCGGCCCCGGCGGCGGGGGCGGCCCCGGCGGCGGGGGCGGCCCCGGCGGCGGGGGCGACGAGCCGCGCCGCTTCTCGGCCGAGCGCTACCGGCTGGGCGTGCTGGTCGGCATCGCCTCGATCATGATGATGTTCACGGCGCTGGCGAGCGCCCTCATCGTGCGCTCGGGGATGCAGACCTCCGTGGACTGGCGCGGCGGGCAGATGCCCACCTTCGTCTACGTGAGCACGGCGCTCATCGTCCTGAGCAGCCTGACCTTCCTGCGCGCCAAGTCGTCTCTGAAGCACTCGGAGGAGGCGGGCTACCGGCTCTGGCTGACGGTGACGCTGCTGCTGGGGCTCGGGTTCCTCGCGACGCAGGTGCTCGCGTGGCGGCAGTTGGTGGAGGCGGGCGTCTACCTGGCGTCGAACCCGCACAGCTCTTTCTTCTACGTGCTGACGGGGCTGCACGCCATCCACGTCGTGGGCGGCATCCTGGCGCTGGCGTACCTCGTCTGGTACGTGCGGCGCGCGCGCGGGGCGGAGGCCGACCTCAAGCGGCGCGGGCTGACCGACGCGGTCGGCATCTACTGGCACTTCATGGACGTGTTGTGGGTCTTTCTCTTCCTGCTACTCTTCTTCTGGAGGTGAGGCTTGAGCACTGAAGCGCATGTCGGACGGCTGCCGGCGACCGAGTGGGACGGGGGCGCGCTGCCGTACCGCGTCGGCCACCGCAAACTCGGGATGTGGCTCTTCATCGTCTCGGACGCGATGACGTTCTCGGCGATGCTCATGGCCTACAGTTACGCGCGCGTGTCGAGCGACCAGTGGCCGACGCCGTTCCCCTTCTACCCCTCCATCATCTTCTCGACGACGATGACGCTGTTCCTGCTCGCGTCCTCGTTCACGATGGTGATGGCCGTGCGCGCCTCGGCCATGAACCGCCTGCGCGCGGCGCGGCGCTGGATCGGCGCGACGATGCTGGGCGGCCTCGTCTTCCTCGTCCTGCACCTGATCGAGTGGGAGCACCTCATCCACGACGGGCTGCGGCCCTTCCGGCTCGCGGGCGAGTGGGCCGAGCGCTGGCCGCAGGCGCCGCCGCTCTTCGGCGCGAGCTTCTTCGCCATCACGGGGCTGCACATGTTCCACGTCCTGACGGGCGTCCTCTACCTCGGCTTCATCGCCCTGCGCATCAAGAAGACGCGCCACGAGGACGTGGAGATCAGCGGGCTCTACTGGCACTTCGTAGACCTCGTCTGGATGTTCGTCTTCCCGCTCATCTACCTGATGTCGGTCGATTTCA
>DAIRFV010000456.1:0-3199 GCA_036794905.1 Pyrinomonadaceae bacterium
CTTAGCACAAAAGCCGTAAGAGCCGTGAACCGTGAACCGTAAGCCGTGACGAGAGAAGACACGCTCTTCCTCTCGTCACGGTTTACGGTTCACGGTTCACGGCCTTTACCACTTCCCGCGCGACGGTCGGGATGATGTCGCGCTCTTTGGCGTGGTCGGTGGTGAAGGTGACGAGGACGAGGCGGCGGCCGTCGGGCAGTTCCAGATAAGCGGCGTCGTGGCGGGTGGTGCTCGTCCAGCCGGCCTTCGACCAGAGGCGCGTGCCCGGCTCAAGGGCGATGCCGGTGAAGCCGTGCGCCTGGTCGTCGGGGTCGTCCGACCTGCCCGCGAAGTCGCGCTGCAACAGGTCGAGCATCCGGCGGCTGCGCTCCGGCGTGACGGCGCGCCCCGCGACGATCTCCGACAGCAGACGCGCCGTCGCGTCCGTCGTCAGTTTGTTACGGTTCTCGAACTTCGGCCCGAGGAACTGCCGCTCGCGCCCGTACGGCCCCTCGCACCAGGGCTTCTGGTTGACGTTGATGCCGCCCGGCCCCACCGTATAACCCTGTGCGGCGAAATAACGGTTGACGAGGTTTCTCTTCTCGGCCCACCTCTTCAACTCCGCGGGCGTCAGCTCCGCGCCGTTCGAGACGCCCGAGAGCGAGTCGAGCACGTAGTGCGTCGCGTCGTTCGACGAATCCACGATCATGTCGCGCAGTGCGCGCGCGAGCTCCTCCGACTCCTTCAGCCGCCCGTCCTCCAGCCAGCGGTGCGCCGCCGCGAGGTAGAAGAGTTTCACCACGCTCGCCGGGTAGATCGGCTCCGCGCCGCGGAAGCTCGCGCGCTCGGGGCGCGCCGGGTCGGTCAGGTCAACGAGCGAGATCGCGAGATTCTTCTCCGCGAACCCTTTCCCCTTGAACCGTTCGAGCGCGGCGCGCGCGGCCTCGTCCACCACGCGCTGGAGACGCGCGGACGTTTGGGGCGCCTCCGGCCGTGACTGTCGCGCGCCTCTTCGCTTCGCCGCCGAGGCGTGGAACGTGGCGCAGAAGAACAGGCCGAGCACGAGCGCCGCGGCCCAGGTCTGACGATTCATCAATCCTTCACCCTTTCTCAATGGCTGGTATACTCCCGCGTGCTCAAAGACTACGGCGAGACTCGAAAGGCGGGGACGCGCGAATGGCTGAGACGAACGAAGCCGGGCTGGTCAGGGGCATACGCCGGTGGGACCTGGTCGCGCTCATCATCAACAGCATGGTGGGCGCGGGCATCTTCGTCCTCCCGGCGAGGGCCTACGCGCTGATCGGCCCGTACAGCCTTCTGGCCTTCGTCGTCTGCGCCCTCGTCATCGCGCTCATCATCCTCTGCTTCGCGGAGGTCGGCAGCCGCTTCAAGGAGACGGGCGGCCCCTACCTCTACGCGCGCGAGACGTTCGGCCCGGCCGCGGGCTTCCAGGTCGGCTGGATGTTCTGGCTCGCGCGGCTCACCTCGTCGGCGACCAACTGCAACCTGCTCGTCGTCTACCTCGGGTACTTCTGGCCGGGTGCGAACGCGGGGCCGTGGCGCGCCGCGATCATCGCGGCCGTCATCGTCTCGCTGACGGCCGTCAACTACATCGGCGTGCGCGACGCCGCGACCGTGAGCAACTTCTTCGCCGTCGGCAAGCTGCTGCCGCTCGTGCTCTTCATCGCCGTCGGCGTCTTCTACATCAGCCCCGCGAACTTCGAGGCGGCACAGCTTCCCGCCGCGGGCTCGTTCTCGACCGCCGTCATGCTGCTCGTCTACGCCTTCACGGGGTTCGAGAACGCGAGCGTGCCGACCGGCGAAGTCCGCGACCCGCGGCGCGAGCTGCCCGTCGCCATCCTCATCGCGGTCGCCGTCGTCGCCGTCTTCTACATCTCGATTCAGGCCGTGTGCGTCGGGACGCTGCCCGGTCTCGCCACGTCGGAGCGGCCCGTGGCCGACGCGAGCGGCGTCTTTCTGGGGGCGGCCGGCGCTTCGCTCATCGTGGCGGGCGCGGTCGTCTCGATCATCGGCAACCTGAACGCGGGCGTGCTGACGACCTCGCGCCTGCCCTTCGCCATGTCGGAGCGCGGCGAGCTGCCCGCCGCCCTCTCCGCCACGCACGAGCGCTTCCGCACCCCGCACGTCGCCATCCTGCTCACGGGCGCGCTGCTGCTCGCGCTGACGCTCGCAAGCTCCGTGATGACGGCGCTGACGCTCAGCACCATCGCGCGGCTGCTGGCCTACGCCGCGACGTGTCTGGCGCTCCCCGTGCTGCGGCGCCGCGCGGACGCCCCGCCCCCGCACTTCCGCGTGCCCGGTGGGGTCGCAGTCGCCGTGGCCGCGCTGCTGCTCTGCGTCTGGCTGCTCTCGCAGAGCACCGGGCGCGAGGCGCGCGACGCGGGCATCACGCTCGCCCTCGGCCTCGTCGTCTACGCCTTCTTCCGCCTCAAGCGGTTCACGGCTTTTGCTCGTAAACGACGCGGCCGTCCATGACGGTCATGCGCACCTTCACCCCCTCTATCTCCGCCGGGTCTATCTGGAAGATGTCGCGGTCGAGGATGACGAGGTCGGCGAGTTTCCCCGGCGTGATCGTGCCTTTCACACTCTCGGCGAACTCGGCGTAGGCCGAGCCGACGGTGAAGGCGCGGACGGCCTCCTCGACCGTGATCTTCTGCTCGGGCACCCAGCCCCCGGGGTTCTTGCCGTCGAGCGTGCGGCGCGTGGCCGCGGCGTAGATGCCCATGACGGGGTCGAGCGGCGCGACCGACCAGTCGGAGCCGAAGGCGAGCACCGCGCCCGCGTCGAGCAGCGAGCGGAAGGCGTACGTCCCCTTCGCGCGCTCGCGGCCGATGCGCTTCTCGGCCCAGCGGCCGTCGTCAATGCAGTGGTAGGGCTGCACCGAGGCGACGACGCGCGCGGCACGGAAGCGCTGAATGTCCTGCGCGCGTATGTGCTGCGCGTGCTCGATGCGGAAGCGGCGGTCGCGCGCGCCGTGCTGCTTCTCCACCTGCTCGAAGATGGTCAGTATCGCGTCGTTGGCCCTGTCGCCGATGGCGTGAATCATGACCTGGAGGCCGGCGCGGTCTGCCCCCACGACGAACTTCTGCATCTCGCCCTCGGCCAGCCCGCTGCCCAGGCCGCTCGTCTCCGGCGCGTCGAGGTAGGGCTCGAAGAAGAGCGCCGTGGTCGAGCCGAGGCTCCCGTCGGCGAAGCCCTT
>DAIRFV010000187.1:0-11867 GCA_036794905.1 Pyrinomonadaceae bacterium
CGCATCATCTGCGCGGCGACGCCGAAGAAGTGCGCGCGGTTCTGCCACTGCACCTGCGTCTGGTCGACCAGACGCATGTAAGCCTCGTGGACGAGCGCGGTCGGCTGAAGCGTGTGGCCGACGCGCTCCTTGCGCAGGTAGCTCGCGGCGAGGCGCCGCAGCTCGCCGTAGACGACGGGCAGCAGGTCGTCGAGCACGCCGCGGTCGCCGTCCGTCAGACGGACGAGCAGTCTGGTCACTTCTTGCTGTGAGGCCGTTGTCACAGGGGAACTCTCACCGACGCGACGTTTCTACCTTCAGACTTCCTGGGCACGCCGAAGTATAAACGACCGCGCGCCGGCTTATCAATTTCACCCCCTGAAATTTTGTGAAAAGCAGGAGGCAGGAGGCAGATGGCGGTCGGCAGTTAAGCACGGAAGACTATGACGGATCATGCTAAACCAGGCGAATGGGCGAGGTTAAATACGCACTTCATCCGCTTTTTTCGACCCCTTCTCTTTCTTTCAACTGCCGACCGCCATCTGCCTCCTGCCTCCTAAAAAAATGTAACCGCGGCGCGCGCCCGTGCGTCTTACGTTCAGAATGGCCGGACTAGAGGGTTCAGTCTCCCCTGCGTCCCCGTGCGGCCCGCCGTAATTCACTCAAGCACGGAGAAAGAAGAAAAGATGAGACTCAAGGGTACTGGGAAGATTGTGGGCGGCCTCGCGCTGGCCGCGGGCTTTGCGCTGACGGGCGTCGTCGGCGTGGCGGCGCAGGAGCCGGGGCAGCAGCAGGGCGAAGGTCAGGGGCGCGCCGAGCGGCAGTGGGATCGCGGGGAGGGCCGCCGGGGGGGCCGTCGCGGCGGCTTCGGCCGCTTCGGCGCGGAGCTGAACCTGACGGACGCGCAGTTGGAGCAGTTGCGCCAGATCGAGGAGCGCTACCGCGCGACCTTCAGGGCGGGGCGCGAGAGCCGCGGGCAGGAGTCGCGCGGCTTCGACCCGTTCGCGGGCGGCGCCTTCGACGAGTCGGCCGTCCGCGCCGCCGCGCAGGCGCGCGCCGACGCGCAGGTCGAGCGCGAGGTGGCGCACGCCCGCATGATGCACGAGATGTACAACGTGCTCACCGCGGAGCAGAAGGCGCAGCTCCAGGCCGCCCGCCAGCAGCGCGAGCAGCGCCGCCAGTCCCGCCGCGGCGCGCGGCAGGGCCAGACTCAGCTCCAGTAGCGCGGTCGAGCCAGACACCCGACGCACATCAGGCGGCGGCCCTTAACTCGAACTTAAGTTAAGGGCCGCCGCTTTATTTTCCGGGCGCGGGGTGTGATATTGGTTGGCCCTTGATATGGACGAGACGGCGGACATCTCCGGTCACGCGCCGACCCGCGAGCCGGAGCGGGCGGATGCCGAGCTCGCCGCACTCGCGCGCGGGGGCGACGAGGCGGCCTTCGAGGAGCTGTTCCGGCGCCACCGGCGGCGGGTCGCGCTCATCGCCTCGCGCTTCTTCCGGCAGCGCGAGCAGGTCGAAGAGGTCGTGCAGGAGAGTTTCACGAAAGCCTACTTCGCCCTCGGCGAGTTCGGCGGCGGCCGCGACGCCTCGTTCGCCGCGTGGCTCGCGCGCATCGCCTTCAACACCAGCTACGACGAGCTGCGGCGGCAGAAGCGCCGCCCCGAGGGCGCCCTCGAAGACCTGACCGAGGAGGAGTCTTCGCGCCTCGCCGAGCGCCTGCGCCCCGACGCCGAGGACGCGGCCGTCTCGCGCGACCTCGCCTCGAAGCTGCTCGCGCGATTAAGCCCCGAGGACAGGCTCGTGCTCGTCCTGCTCGACGTGGAGGGGCTGTCGGTCGCGGAGATCGCCGAATTGATGGGCTGGGGCGGGTCGAAGGTCAAGGTGCGCGCGCACCGCGCACGCGCGCACCTGCGCCGCGTGCTGGAGAGGTTTCTGTAACTGACGGGGCTCGGCGGGCGTCCTTAGATTTGAGCCCGAGAGGAATTTGAGGTGCCGCGGGCGCCGGGAGGCTTTTGAGAGAGATGGCAGGCGAAAAGAGACAAGACGCCCGCGCGGAGAGGCTTGAGCGCGTCGCGCGCGAGGTCGTCCGCGCCGCGGCGGCGGGCGACGGGGAAGCCTCGGCGGTCGCCGGCTCGCCCTTCCTCTACGCGCGCGTCCGCGCACGGATCGAGGAGGAGCGGCGGCGGCGCGAGGAGGGCGAGGGCTGGCCGGCGTTCTTCGGGGTCGTGTGGCGCGCGGTGCCGGCGATGGGGCTCGCGGCCGCGGCGGCGCTGGCGCTCTTCCTCTCGTCGGGCGCGAACGACCTGGCGCCGGGCTTCGGCCTCGGCGCCGAGACGCTGCTCGTCGAGCGCGACGCGGACTTCGACCAGGTCGTCTTCGCCGACGCGCGCACGCCCTCGAACGACGAGGTGCTCTCGACCATCATCGGCGAGGGGGAGGCTTCGAGATGAAGGGCATCACGCGGCTCAAGCTCTGGCTGGCGGTGGCGGCCGTCTTCGCGCTCGGCTGCGCGACGGGCGCCTTCCTCGACAGCGCCTACCGCCTGCGCGCGGGCGCCGCGCGCGGCGAGTCGCGCGGGGGCAAGCACAACCCCGAGCACATGTTCGAGAAGATGCGGCGCGAGCTCGACCTCGACGAGCAGCAGTCGGGCGAGGTGCGCAGGATACTCGACGAGACGCGCAACGAGTACCGCGCCCTCCGCACCGAGGCGCGCCCGCGCTTCGACGCCATCCGCCAGTCGGCGCGCACGCGCATCCGCGCCCTGCTCACCCCCGACCAGCAGCAGCGCTTCGACGCACGCGTCGCCGAGCTGGACGCCCGCCGCAACGCCGACGGGGAGCGGAAGGAAGTAGACAGTAGTCAGTAGAAAAACAGAGGCGGCGCGCTTCAGCCATCGGGCCGGGCGCGCCGCTTTGTCTTCCTACCGTCTACTGACTACTGTCTACCATCTACTTTCCCCGCGCTTGCCCGCCGCGCCCTTTTGTTGTATCAAACAGTCCACACCACCTTTTGAATCTGCAAACAGTTCTTGATCTCGCGCGGCCCGCCGGGCGCCGCAGGAGGCAGTGATGGCAGACGAGCACGACGTGAAGTCTTCCACGAAGCGGGAGTCGCCGCCCGACCCGAGCCGGCGGCGCTTCCTCAAAGGCGTCGGCATCGCGGGCGCGGGCGCGGCGCTCGCCGACCACCTCGCGCACACGGCCGAGGCCGAGGCGGCGGCCGCGCAGACCGAGGCCGCGAAGCGCCCCACGTCCGCGGCGCTCAGCCTCGCGCTCGACGTGAACGGGCGCAAGCGCCTCGTCGCCGTCGAGCCGCGCACGACGCTCTTGAGCGCGCTGCGCACACACCTCGACCCGCCGCTCACCGGCCCGAAACTGGTCTGCGACGTGGGCACCTGCGGCGCCTGCACCGTCCTGCTCGACGGCCGTGCGGTCTATTCGTGTCTCGTCCTCGCGGCCGACGCCGCGGGGAAGAAGGTGACGACCGTCGAGGGCCTGGGCTCGCCCGAGACGCCGAACGCCGTGCAGGCGGCCTTCGTCGAGCAGGACGCACTGATGTGCGGCTTCTGCACGCCCGGCTTCGTCACGACCATCTCGGCCTACCTCAAGCAGAACCCCAACCCGACGCTCGCCGAGGTGCGCGAGGCGTGCAAGGGCAACTTCTGCCGCTGCGGCACCTACCCGCGCGTCTTCGAGGCGGCACTCGCGGCAGCAAAAAAGCCGTGAACCGTACGCCGTAAACCGTGACGAGAAGAAGGCGGCTTTTATCTTGTCACGGTCCACGGTGTACGGTTCACGCTCCTGTCACGGTTTACGGTTTACGGTTCACGCGAACGGAGTGAGCAGATGCAACAGCCGGCCAGGAAGAAGAAGAAGATTAAAGTCCCGAGGGTCGTCAACGGCGTGGACACGCTCGTCGAGATCGAGGTCGATGACGAGGGCGGCCCCGTCTGGGGGGCGAACGACAGGCACACGCTCCTCAACCAGCGCCTGACGCGCGTGGACGGCCACGTCAAGGCGTGCGGCGCGGCCGAGTACACGCACGACGTGCGCCTGCCCGGCATGCTCTACGGCCGCGTGCTGCGCTCGCCGCACGCACACGCGCGCGTGCTGCGCATCGACCCGGCCGAGGCGCGGCGCATCCCCGGCGTGCGTGCCGTCGTCGTCGCGACCGACGAGGAGGTCGTCGCGGGCGGCAACCGCGCCGCGGCCGAGGCCGAGCAGAAGAACCGCACGGACGTGGGCGACGCTAAGCCCGCGAGGCGTGAGTTGGTCGTGCTCTTCGCCGGCCAGCCCGTCGCCGCGGTCGCCGCCACGACGCCCGAGATCGCGGAGGACGCACTGCGCGCCATCCGCGTCGAGTACGAAGTCCTGCCGCACGTCGTCCGCGCCGAGGACGCGTTGAGGGAGGGCGCGCCGAAGGTGACGGCCGACCCGCAGGAGCCCAACGTCGAGCCGCGTAACAAGCAGGGCGACCCCGCGAAGGTGGCCGAGGCTTTGAAGGGGGCCGACGCGGTGGTCGAGGCCGAGTACCGCACGCCCATCATCCACCATTCGAGCCTTGAGACGCACGGCAACGTCGTGGACTACCGCGGAGGCAGTGAGGCCACCGTCTACGCCTCGACGCAGGGCACGTTCACCATCCCGGGCGACGCGGCGAAGGAGTTGGGTCTGAAGGAGAGCGCCGTCCGCGCCCTCGTCGAGCACATGGGCGGCGGCTTCGGCTCGAAGTTCGGCATCGGCGTCGAGGGGATGCTGGCGTGCCAGCTCTCGAAGCAGGCGAAGGCGCCGGTTCACCTGATGTTGACGCGCAAGGACGAGTTCCTGCTCGGGGGCAACCGCTCGGGCTCGTGGCAGAAGTTCAGGGCGGGCGCGCGGCGCGACGGCACGCTCGTGGCCCTGCACGCGACGCAGTACAGGCTCGGCGGCCTCGGCGAAGGCTCGCAGGCCGGTCAGCCCTACATCTACGCGGCCGAGAACGCCTACCGCGAGGGCTTCAGCGTCTTCACGCACGAGGACGCCTCGCGCGCGATGCGCGCGCCCGGCCACCCGCAGGCGAGCTTCGCCATCGAGTCCCTGATGGACGAGCTGGCCTACAAACTCGGGATGGACCCGGTCGAGTTTCGCAAGAAGAATTTGAAGGACGCGGTCTACCACCGTCAGCTCGACCGCGGCGCGCGCGAGATCGGCTGGGAGCGCCGGAACCGGACGCCGGGCGGCGGCGCCGGCCCGCTCAAGCGCGGGATGGGCTGCGGCGTGGGCACGTGGGGCGGCGGGGGCAACAACGAGTGCAAGGTTGACGTGACGTTGGCGCGCGACGGGTCGGTCACGGTCGCCGTCGGCACGCAGGACCTGGGGACGGGCACGCGCACGTACACGCGCGCCATCGTCGCCGAGGAGTTCGGGCTCGGGATGAAGGACGTGGCCGAGCGCATCGGCGACTCGCGCCTCGGCTCGGCCAACTCTTCGGGCGGCTCGACGACCGCGGCCTCGCTCGCGCCCTCGGTGAAGGACGCGGCCGTCAAGGCCCGGCTCGCTCTGGCCGAGAGGGTCTCGCCGCTGCTCGGCGGCGCGAAGCCCGAGGAGGTAACGTTCGGCGGCGGCAGCGTCCGCGGCGGCGGCAAGACCCTCTCGTGGAAGCAGGCGTGCGCGGCCCTGCCCTCGGCGGGCGTGACCGGGCACGGCGTCTGGGTGTCAGAGCTGGCCGGGCGGGGCGTGCACGGCGTCTGCTTCGCGGAGGTCGAGGTGGACGTGGAGACGGGCCGCGTGCGGCCCGTCAAGATGGTTCACGTGCAGGACGTAGGGCTCCCGCTCAACCGCCTCGCGGTCGAGAGCCAGATCAACGGCGGGATGATTCAGTCTTTGGGGATGGCCCTCTGGGAGGGGCGCGTGATGGACAAGCAGCTCGGCGTGCAGCTCAACCCGGGCTTCGGCGACTACAAGCTGCCCGGGTCGCTGGAGATGCCCGAGCTCGTCCCGCTCATCGACGACGAGGACAGGCGCGAGGCCGTCATCGGCGTCGGCGAGCCCGCCATCATCCCTTCGGTGGGCGCGCTCGCCAACGCCGTCTACAACGCCTGCGGCGTGCGCGTGCGGGAGCTGCCCATCACGCCGGACAAGATTCTGTTGGGGCTCATGCAGGAGAGGAGGGGCGCGTGAAAGCTTTCGAGTGGGCGAGTCCCGCGAGCGTCGAGGAGGCCGTGAGCCTCTTGAAGACGGCGCCGGCCGCCGGGGACATGGACGAGGCCGCGCGTCCGCTCGCGGGCGGGCAAGACCTCCTGACGACGATGAAGGACTACCTGACGCGCCCCGTGCGCGTCGTCAACCTCAAATCCATCCGCGGGCTGGATAAGATCGAGGGCGACGGCAGGAAGGGCCTGCGCGTCGGCGCGCTCGTCACGCTCGCGCAGGTCGAAGACCACGCGGTCATTCGTCGAGACTTCCCCGGCCTCGCGGAGGCGGCGCACTCGGTCGCCACGCAGCAGATACGCAACCTCGGCACCGTCGGCGGGAACCTCTGCCAGCGGCCGCGCTGCTGGTACTACCGTCTGGAAGAGGCCGTCTGCATCAAGAAGGGCGGCTCCGAGTGCTTCGCCGCGACGGGCGAGAACAAGTACAACGCCATCCTCGGCGGCGGCCCTTCGTGGATCGTACACCCTTCGGACTTGGCGCCCGTCCTCCTCGCGCTCGGCGCGAGCGTGAACGTCTCGGGCGCGGACGGGCGCCGCCGCGTTGCGCTCGACAAGTTCTTCACGCTCCCGGGCGAGGGGAGCATCCGCCGCGAGAACGTCCTGAAGAACGACGAGATCATCACCGAGGTCGTCGTCCCCGCCTCGCCCTTCGCCGCGCGCTCGACGTATCTCAAGTTCAAGGAGCGCGAGTCGCTCGACTTCGCGCTCTCCTCGGTGGCGGCGGCGGTCGAGCTGGGCGCGGACAGGCGCGTCCGTCAGGCGCGCATCGTCCTCGGCGGCGTCGCGCCCGTGCCGTGGCGCGTGCCGAAGGCGGAGGAGTTCTTGAAGGGGAAGGCGCTCGACGCCGAAGTGTTGGCGGGCGCGGCGCGGCTCGCGCTCGAAGGCGCGGAGCCGCTGTCGCAGAACGCGTACAAGGTTCCTCTGACCGAGACGCTCGTCCGCCGCGCGCTGGCGAAGGCGGGCGGCGTGTCGGCCTGAAGCTTTAGAAAGGGAGACTGGCGATGTCGGAAGAGGCGAGGGAAGAGACGCCGGCCGCGGCCGAGAGCCCGTTCTGCGGCTCGCTGCGCTCGAAGAAGTTCTTCATGCGCGACGGGCTGGCGACAGAGGCTTCGCACTACCTCGACGCCAGCAACCACTGCTGGTGCCGGCACACACACCTCGTCGTCGGCCCCGACGGCGGCCGCGCCACGCCCGCGCGCTGCGTCCCCGGCCGCGCGTGCTACGTCTCCGCGCTCGAAGGTTGAACGCGACGCGCGCGGGGCGTTAAGCTGTCGCGGGGCGAGTTTCGGGAGGTGTCTGGATGAGAAGATTTCTGATTCCCGCGGTCGTCGGGCTGGCGCTCGCGTTGACGTGCGGGGCCGCCTGGCGGGGGGCGCGGGCTGAAGGCGACGGCGTGCGGGGCGTCTACGTCGAGGCGCGGACGGCGAGCGTGTTCGCGGGCGCGTGCCACTACAACGGCGAGCTGACGACCGCGGGGCGCGAGGCCGTGATGGCGTGGAGCGTGAAGGAGGGGAGCTGGGGCGGCGTGGGCCTGGCGGGCGTGCGCGCCGTGGCGGTCGTCGGCTCGGAGGCGAATTTGACGGACCCGGCGGCGGCGCGCCGTTCGGAGCTGATCATCGACGGCAACGCCTCCGCGGCGCAGGCGCAGGCGTTGGCGCGGGCCGTCGAGGGCGCGTACGGCGGTGTGTTGGGCCGCGTCGTCGCGGTGCGGCGCGCGCCCGTGAGCTTCGGCGCGGAGGGTAAGTCCTTCAAGGTCTCCGCGGCCGGCGCGGCGGTGCTCGAAGTGGAGGCGTTGCCGGACGACCTCTGCTGCCGCATGCCGCAACTTGTCTGGTACGCCCCGCTCGTCCCCGTCGAGGGGCGCAAGGTCGGCTACACGCGCACGGCCTCCTACGCGGGCGGGGCGGCGGGCGACGCCTGGCAGCGCACGGGCGAGAACGGCGCCTTCTACGGCACCTTCTCCTTCTGAGTCCGCCCGGCCGGATTGCAAGTTAAACGCACAGACACGGCCTGAAATTATCAGCCTTCAGGCCGTGTCTGTGTGCGAATGGAGTGCCCGCACTTTCCCTGAGCTTCAGCGCGCGGCGGGGATTTATGGGCGAATAAACATTATCAATTTCACAACCGCGCGCCGTGTGTTTAGAGTGTCCGTGAATAACTGTCAGAGGGGGGTTCCCCCGAGATTCAGGAGTTGAAGATGAGCTTAGAGACTAACAAGACGACAGACCTGAGGGGCGTCATCGCCCAACGCGCATACGAACTGTACCAGCTCCGCGGCGGCCACGCCGGGCGCGAGTTCGAAGACTGGCTGGAGGCCGAGAGGGAAGTCCTCTCCGCCCTCCCCCCCGACGCCGCGCCCGCGCCCGAAGAGCAACCCACCCCCAAACCCGCCCGCAAGCGCGCGCCCAAAAACCCCGCGGCCACGGCCGCCCCGAGAAAGCGAACCACCAAGAAGAAAGAAGACTAACGGCCCCACTAACCGACGCCTCCACCCACAACCAGACGCCGCCGCCACCGCCCGACGCCCAACGTCGAAGCGACAACGGCGGCGTCTCTCTTTCTACACGCCTTCACGCACGCCGCGTAATGCTGATAGCGAGTGAGGACATAACCGTGAGCACGAAAGAAAAGGGGCACCATTTAGATGCCCCTGATCCTTACATTGTTAACTCCGCGGGTAGGACGCGAGCGCCGGAAGTATATCGCGTTTTCGGCCGGAAGATCACCTGTTTCGGGAATCAGAATAATAATCCTCCAAATTTCCTCCACCGGTCACAGCCTTCCGCACCGCACTCTCAGCGCTGTGGGTGTGGGGCCGTCTCGAAAACCGGAGCGGCCTAACCAGTCCTCCGCGGGCGCCGGCGCTCGCCGGCATAAGAGTGGGAGGAGCCATGCCTCGTAGGACGCACGCTTACGGATTCGAGATTAAGGTTGCCGCCTTCGTCGGCGAGCGCCGGCGCGCGCTTCACGGCGGGCGAGTCGCTACGCCCGTTCATCCTCAAACTCGATCGCGCCGGCAGCGTCACTTCGCTGAGGTTCGACGACGGCACTCAGGAGTGGAGGAGTCAGGCGGAGAGGCGTCTCGGCGGCTCATACCTATTCTACGACCCGCTGGACGACTGGAAGGGGTACGTCTGGGTGAGCCGGGAGGGCGTCGGGCGGGACGTCATGGAACGGATGATCGGGCGGCGGTTCAAAGAGGCCCATTTCAACCCCTCCCGAACTTCGCGCGTCGGGCAGGGGCGTTAAAGTTGGGGGGCCAGTTCCCCCATCGTGGGGCGTCATGTGCTGAGATCGACGGCCGGGAGGCGTCGCGCGGGCGGTCAGGATTCACGTCACTCATGCCGGCCTCACTCGGCTCGTAGAAAGCCGACTTCCCACACGGTTATTCGCGTAGACCACCGTTGCGTCTCACTGTCTAACCTCATCAAGGAACACTCTCAGCCTGTTGGTCCTTTCCCGCGTGACGTCCGCCAGACATCCGTTGTAAATCGCCGGGCGGATGCTCCCGCCTTCGTAAATTGAAGCCTCGCTCTCACAGGCCGCCTCACGGTATTGCAGCCAGAGTGACTGAGCCTTCGCCAGCTTCCGCCGCCCCCCGCCGTCGCGGCCGGCCAACTCAGTCACTAACTGCTCGTAGACCCCTTTCAGCTCCGCCTCGGCCTGCTCGAAGTCACGGCGGGCGCAGGCGTTGGCCTCGGCTTGCGTCCCGTACTTCCCGCACGGAATTTCACTTAAACTTTGCCGCCGCGGGAGAGCCTCTACGCCCTGGAAGCAGACGACGATCAGCACGGCCGTGAGAATTCTTTTCACCATTTTCTCGCTAATCTCGGACGTTAGGCGCCCGCGTCGCCGCCTGACACCCCAGGTCCTTTCCTCGGAGCGTTAGACTTGCGCCCCTGCGCTGTGTGGCACGGCGCGAGGAGCGAGGAGTATATACAACGATCATTTCCCCAACCAAGACCGTGCCGCTACTTGAGGGGCACCGGGGATGCCGAGCGCTGCGCCCGTGAAGTTAAGCCCTCGGGGTTATCACCCTCGACCGCTCGCTACTATTCTGTGTGCCCGGCGCCTGTGCGGGCCAAACCTTGCCGCTCAAGCCAGCTTGAGTCACCATACGGCGCCGGGTGTAAGGCCCGGTAAACGACGCGCGAGGCACACGAGCTGTGAGCAACAATCCCCAACTCCCGAAAAGTTCGGACTTCGCTCCCGGAACCGAGTTCGTGATTAAGGAGTTCGACGTACCTCTGGTGCGAGTCCCGGGCCGGGGCTGGTTCAATTGGTTCGGCGGCACGCCGCGCCCGTATGACGCGAGCTTGCTGCGGGTGGATAACAACTGGCCCGCGGAGTCGTTCGAAGAATGGGTAAGGGTCGTCGAGCAGTCACTGCCGCCCGCGAAGAGGGTTGACCCACCTACCCAAGAGGTGGGAGAGGATTTATGAAGACTCTACCGCTGATACTGCTGCTCGGGGCCGCCCTCGCCGCGCTCTACGTGCTCTACCTCAGGCGGGAGGGGCGGCGGAGGACGGCGCAGGGGAAGCTTTACGAGCCGCTGGCGGCCAGGTTCGGGCTGACGTTAGTCACGCTGAAGAACCCGGCGGGCCTCCACATGTGGCCCGAACTCGGCGGCGCCTACCGCGGCCGGGGGGTGAGGGTCGCTGGCGGGGTGGAGTTCGACCCGAGGCTGGGCGAGTACGACCGGCTGTTCAGGAGGCTGAGCGGGGCTGCGGGGCCGCGGCTGCGGGGCGTGCCGAAGGGCGAGTTCACCTACATCGAGGTGAAGTGCGCCAACCCCTGCGGACTCTCCTTCTACGTCGCCTTCGACCTCTCGGGGCCGGGAGGCGGGGCGGAGTTCGAGCACCGCTTTCGGGTCAAGTTCGGCGAGGGGGGGGAGATGCTAGTCCCCTTGATTTTAGACGAGGCCGTCCGACGCGAGTTGTTGAGCACGGTCACTGCCGGGCGGGGCCAGCCGTTCGAGAGGCTCGCGCTGGTGGGGGACGGCCTGCTCTACATCGAGACCGGCAGGATAAAGACGGCCGGGCAGGCGGAACGCTTCGCGCGCATGATAGACCGGTTGTGCGACATGGCGGAGAGGGTGGACTCGGCGACTCGGCCGACGCCCGGCGTAGCGTCGCCGCCGGGCGGCGCCCTGTCTTTCACCCAAGAACGTTAGCCGGGAGCGAACGTATGGTGTATGAAGACTGAATATGCTTAAACAAGCAACGAGCAATACTCAAGAAGGTAGCCGCCGCGTACGCTCATCTTATTGAAAGGCGGCAGAGGGCCGAACAGGTCCTTGACGTGGCGCGGGCGGCAAAAGACGGCACGGAGTTCGCGAATCGACTTGATGACCTCATAAAGAAATAGGTGTGCGGCTGAAGCAGGGAACGGCCTGACTGCTGTATGAATGGATACGCGGGATTGGTGGCTTGAGATTCCCCGCCGCACCTTTGTGGAAATCGCCGACGGTCTTAAAGTCTCTTCGGCGACCACTGACGTGACCGCCGTCAGGCCGCCCGAGCCGGCGCGGAGGTACATGAAGGGCCTTGCGGGGCAGATGGGTGGGAGGGCGTCTAGGGCCAAGCGAAGCCCATCAAGGGGGCGTACCGAAAAGAGATTACCGGGATGAGTTCGGGCGGATACTACAACGGGCCGGTCGCCGACTGGGCGAGGCAGAACATCAGGGGGCGCGTCG
>DAIRFV010000188.1:0-11848 GCA_036794905.1 Pyrinomonadaceae bacterium
GTCGCCGTTGGCGGAGATGCTGCCGACCTGCGCGATCATCTCGCCCTTGACGGGCTTGGCCATCTTCTTGATCTCGGCGGTGGCGCGCTCGACGGCCTTGTCGATGCCGCGCTTGAGCGCCATCGGGTTGGCGCCGGCCGCGACCGTCTTGACGCCCTCGCGGAAGATGGCCTGCGCCAGCACGGTCGCGGTGGTGGTGCCGTCGCCGGCCACGTCCGAGGTCTTCGAGGCGACCTCGCGCACCATCTGCGCGCCCATGTTCTCCAGGCTGTCCTTCAGCTCGATCTCCTTGGCGACGGTGACGCCGTCCTTGGTGATGGTCGGGCTGCCGAACTTCTTGTCGAGGACGACGTTGCGCCCCTTGGGGCCGAGCGTGATCTTGACCGCGTCGGCGAGCTGGTTGACGCCGCGCAGGATCGCCGCGCGCGACTCCTCGCCGTGAATTACTTGCTTAGCCATAACAGTTTTCTCTCCTTCGATATGACGACTTCAAAGATTCCTGACACGGAAAAGGCGGCCGAGTCTCTGAAGACTACTTGCCGCCCTTCTTGCCGCTCGCCGCGCCGGCGCGCTCGATGACGCCGAGGATTTCGTCCTCGCGCATGATGAGGTACTCCTCGCCGTCGAGCTTAATCTCCGAGCCGCTGTACTTGCCGAAGAGGACGCGGTCGCCGGCCTGTATGTCGAGCGCGATGCGCGTGCCGTCGTCCTTGCGCTTGCCCTCGCCGACGGCGATGACCTCGCCCTCCTGCGGCTTCTCCTTCGCCGTGTCCGGGATGATGATGCCGCCGCGCACCTGTTCGCCCTCCTCGATGCGCTTGACGATCACGCGGTCGTGCAGTGGTTTGATGTTGGTAGCCATAATGCTCCTTTCCGGGTTCTTTGTGGATGAGTGTTTCGGTTTGATTGCCTTCCGGGCCGTCGCCTTTGACTGTCGCCCGACGGGAGAACTCTTCCGGCCGCTAACTCAAACGCCGTAGTTTTGCTAAGAAAATCGTTAATTTTTAGCACTCCCTCAGAAGGACTGCTAAAAATATAGCACTTGCCACTTGTTTGTCAACACGGGTGTTTGTGAGGAGGCTGTCGGAGTAGACTGGACGGCTGCTGTAGTGCTCTCGACACCTGCTGGAGTCGATTGTCTATTGCTATAATTTATACTGCGGCTGCTGGCATAAATTCTACGCGCGTAGATGCCGTCTCTCCATCTGCTGAAGGCTGCTCGACGACCGCGGGCGGGCATTTCGACGTTGCGGGCTGACTCTGGACACCTGCGGGCGGAGATTTAACAGGTGGGGATGGAGATTTTGCGTTTGCCGGCGGGGGTGCTACGGCTGCGCGCGGCACTTTCAAGTCGGGCGGAGGAAGTTCAGCGCTTGCGGCGGGCGGCCGTCTTGCGTGGGCGGTGGTTGTTGGAGGCGGCGGCGCGCTCCTGCGTGCGGTAACCGGCGACGCGCTTGGAGAGCGTGTTGCGGTGGATGCCGAGGGTGGCGGCCGTGCGCGAGAGGTGCTCCTTGTGGCGCGCGAGCGCCTTCTGGATGTAGAGCTTCTCGAACTCTTCGAGGGCCTCGTCGAGCATGATCTGGCCGTCGAGCATCTCGTCAATCAGGGCTTCGAGCCGGGCGCGCATAGGCATGGGGGTCGCTCCGTCTGTTCAAATAATGTTTCGGTGGGCGCCTGAGATAAAGTCTTAACGGGCGCCCGGTTCTTCCCGGCCGCGGGCGCTCAGGCGAAAAGGTTCTGGTACTGGGCGAGGAAGCGCGCGCGCACCTCGGACGAGGTGCAGAGCGCGAGCAGGCGCGCGCCCTCCGCGAGAGCGGGGCCAGTGCGCGCGCGCGCCACCGGTTCGAGCTTGACGGGGAAGGCCGTCAGCGCAAGGTAGACGACCGAACAGACGGCCACGCCGCGCGCGAGGCCGAAGCCCGCGCCGAGCACGCGGTCGAACCACTGGAGTTTCGCACGTTTGAGCCCCGCGCGCGCCGACTCGCCGAGGATGAACCCGACCGCCAGCACGACGCCCACCATCAGGAGGAAGCCCGCCGCGTACCCGGCCTCGATTGACTCGACTAAGCCTAAGCCGCGCAGGAACGCGCCGGCCTGCTGGTACGTGTGTGAGGCGACGAAGAAGCCGACCACCAGCGCGATGCTCGCCACGAGCGCGCGCACGAACCCGCGCAACGCGCCCGCCGCCACGGACGCCCCGACGATTGCGAGCACGAAGAGGTCGAAGAGAGTCATGGAAAGAAGTAGGCAGTAGGCAGATGGCAGTCGGCAGCCGCTCCGCGTTACGACCTTCGAAGATTGAGTTCAGCGACCCCGCACGGCCGACGTTGCGAGGTTAAATGAAAGTCACGGCAGAAGGCTTTTAACTGCCTACTGCCGTCTGCCTACTGCGTTAGCGCCTCTCCCGTCAGCAGTCGGTACGCTTCGAGGTAGCGGTCGGTCGTGGCGGCGGCCGTCTCGGGCGGGAGCGGCGGCGCGGGCGGCCGCTTGTCCCAGTCGAGCGTTTCGAGGTAGTCGCGGACGAACTGCTTGTCGAAGGAGGGCTGCGAGTGGCCGGGCTCGTACGCCGCGGCGGGCCAGAAGCGGGAGGAGTCGGGCGTCAACGCCTCGTCGATGAGAATGATGCGGCCCTCGCTGTCTCTCCCGAACTCGAACTTGGTGTCGGCGATGATGATGCCGCGCTCGCGCGCGTATGTTTCGGCGTCGTGGTAGAGGGCGAGCGCGGTGTTGCGCAGGTGCTCGGTCGCCTCAACGCCGACGATGTCGCGCATGCGCTCTTCGCTGATGTTCTCGTCGTGGCCGGTCTCGGCCTTGGTCGCGGGCGTGAAGATCGGCGCGGGGAGTTTGGCCGACTCCTTCAACCCTTCCGGCAGGCGGTGGCCGCAGACCTCGCCCGCGGCGCGGTAGTCCTTCCAGCCCGAGCCGGCGAGGTAGCCGCGCACGACGCACTCGACGGGGAAGACCTCCGTGCGGCGCACGAGCATCGAGCGGCCGCGGAGCACGTCGGCCGAGGCGCGGACGGCCTCGGGCATCGCGCCCACATCCGTCGTGACGAGGTGGTGCGGCGTGATGTGCGCGAGGCGCGCGAACCAGAAGGCCGAGAGCGCGGTCAGCACCTCGCCCTTGCGCTCGATCTGCGTCGGCAGCACGCAGTCGAAGGCGGAGATGCGGTCGGTGGCGACGACGAGGAGGTGGCCATCGTCCACCTCGTACACGTCGCGCACCTTGCCGCGCCGCGCGAGCCTGAGCCCGGGGAGGGAAGTCTCGGCGACTGTCGGAGTGCCGGTCATGTCTTTATTCGGAGCGTAAACCGTGAACCGTAAACCGTGACAAGAAAAATAGGCTTGTTCGGGGCTGCGCGGGTCAGTTTGTACGAAGGGAGCGCCCCCGGCGCGCCGGGATTGTGCTCGCGCCCCTCGAACTTTGTCAAGACCGTGAAAGGCCGTGAACCGTAAACCGTGAACCGTGACGAGAGAAAGACAGCTTGCCGTCTTCCCGTCACGATTCACGGGTTACGGTTTACGGCTTTTTCCTGTCACGGTTTACGGCTCAAGGTTCAAGGCTTCTCTAAGGCGGCGAATCTGTGCGGCGTGGTTGTGTGCGTGGGCGGCGTAGATGCGGAGCCAGTCTTCGGCGGTGTAGCGGCCGGACTCGGAGTGCGTGCCGGCGCGTGACCAGTCGGCGTCGGACATCGCGTCGAGGAGTTGGCCGGTGGTGGCGCGGGCGCCGCGCAGGGCGTCGAGCGCGGGCTCGACCGGGCGCTCGTTGTAGCGCAGGCTCACGGCGTAGCTCTCCTGGTCGTAGCCCTGTATCTGCGGGTCGGCTTCGGTCAGGAGTTTGCGCAGGCGGATGGCGCTGTTCATCTCGCTGTCGGCGAGGTGCTGGACGACCTCGCGCGCGCTCCACTTGCCGGGGATGGGGTGGGCGGAAAGCGACTCCTCGTCGAAGCCTTCGAGGCTCCGCGCGACCTCTTCGTAGCCGGCCTTGTACTGCTCGATGAGCGCCTGTCGTTCTTCGTTCGTCATAAGACTCCTTAAAGGTTGGGGGTGTTGGTGAACGCCGTCGCGTTGTTGTAAATATCACACGTTCGGCGGCTTTGAAAGGGGGGCGACTTGGGCGCCGGGGGCTGCGGCGTATGTCCCGTGCCGGACACTGCCGTTGGCCGAAGATTATTTATTACTTGAGTTTAGTCGGCCGGTTCGTTATAGTTCTTGCTGTCCCAGGGCGCGCGCCCGCAGTGGCGGCCCTTAACCGTTCCGCAATGACTCAAAAATCTGCCACCGCCATTCCCGACGTGAAGGATACTGGTGAAGAGAAGATCGAGGCGGGCGAGCGCAAGCTCAAGCTCCTCATCATCGAAGACGACGAGAAAATTCTCGAAGCCATCACCGAGTATTTTTCGCGCACGGGCTACACGGTGCAGACCGCGGAAGACGGTCTCTCCGGCGTCCAGGCGGCCCTGAACGACCGCCCCGACGCCATCGTCCTCGACCTCATGCTTCCCAAAATGGATGGGCTGGCCGTCTGCCGCGAACTGCGGGAGAAGGCTGCTTACATCCCGATCCTGATGCTGACGGCCAAGGACGACGTGGTTGACAAGGTGCTCGGCCTTGAGATGGGCGCGGACGACTACATCACCAAGCCCTTCAGCTTGCGCGAGCTTGAGGCGCGCATCAAGAGCGTGATGCGCCGCGTCCGCGCGGCCTCGCGCTCCGAGACGAGCGAGGACGCCCCGATCCTGCGCGGGCGGCTCCGCATCGACCCGGCCAAGCGCGAGGTAACGGTCGGCGACCGGCAGGTCGAGCTCACGCCCAAGGAGTTCGAGCTGCTCCGCCTCTTCGCCTCCAACCCCGGCCGCGTCTTCCCGCGGAAGTACCTCCTGGAGAAAATCTGGGACTACTCCTACGAGGGCTACGACCGCACGATCGACTCGCACATCAACCGCCTGCGAGCCAAGATCGAGGACAACCCCGAGAACCCGCAGATGGTTCTGACCGTCTGGGGCATCGGTTACAAGTTCAGCGACGAACAGCGCTGAAGGGCTCCACTCCCTGAGAAGGCCGCCAGAGCCTTCCCGAAAAGGGCGACGGGCGCACCCCCGACCCGCGACCCTTCCTAATCCCGAAAGACTTCAAAACGGTCTCACCCTCCAGCGGGCGCAATCGCGCCCGGAAGTAAAACTATGAACAAGGAAACGACCGGACACGACTTTGCCGTGCTGTTGAAGGCGTGGAGCCGCGGCGCATTCGGCTCTCGCTGCGTGCGGCTGGGCCTGGTTGCCGCGGCGGGCGTGTCGCTCGCCCTGAACGGCCCCGAACAGCCCTTGGCGCAGCAGCGCTACAAGGAGCCGGCCGTCAAGGTCACGGGCGTGAGCACGTCGGGCAACGTCGTCTCGATCTCGGCGGACGGCCCGCTCAACCGCGCGCAGACGTGGCAAGACCCTGACGGGAAGGTCTTCCACGTCGTACTCGTTAACGGGGAGATTGAGCCCGGCGCGGCGCGGGGCGTCAAGGTCGAACGTGTCGGCAACTCACTTGAGCTGGTTGTGCCGATCAGGCGCGGCGCGAGCGTGACGGTGCAGCCGCGCGGTAACCGCCTCGACCTCGTCGTCACGGGCGGTCAGGGCGGCGCGCTGAGCGTCGAGAACTTCCCCGTCGAGCCGCAACGGACGGGTCGCGCGGCGGGCCGGAACCAGTCGTCCCCGCGCGAGGAGTCTGCGGACGATGTGCCCGGGCGCGTGCAGCAGGCGAAGGCGGAGTCGAAGCGCCGCGGCGCGGCCGAGCCTTCGGCGGTCGAGTCCGCCCCGCCCGGGCCGCAGCCTACGGCGGCACAGTCTTCCGCGCCGCCGCCCGTCCGGACGCAGGCCCCGGCGCCGCCCGTCGGCGACTCACCGTTGCCCGCGCAGTCGGAGTCGGTCGGGTCGCTCGGCCCCGCGCAGCAGTCGGCCTCCAACCCGGTCGTCGCGCAGCCGGCCGCGGCGAAGGTAGAGAACGTGAACGGTGAGGGGCTGTTGTCGTACCTCCTCTCGCTCCCGTCGCTGTTCGCGGTGCTCGGCGTCGGCCTCGCGGGCTCGGCGGCGATGTTCGTCCGGCGCAGGCGCGCGGGCGAGGTTGACGATGAGAGCCGCACGGTCGAAACGACGGGCGCGCGGTCTGAGTCGCGTTCCGCTGGGAAGTCGGAGAAGCCCTTCGAGCACTTCAAGGGCGACCGCCGCAGGTCGGAGCTCACCGTCCCCTTCGAGCGCCGCAAGGCCGGGCGCGGCGCGGAGGACGGGGCGACGCGGCGCGGGGAAGAGTTGGCGGCCGAAGTCGTCGCCCGGCAAGAGCGCGCGGCCGAGTCGAAGTCGCACACGTCAACGCCCTCCTTACTCTTCGGCTCGTACCGCATCGACCAGGAGGTCGCGAGCCTCGTCGCGGGCGGCCCGCACAGCATCGAAGTTCTCGCCTCGCGCGCGACGGACGACCGCCGCTCCGTCGAGACCTCTCTGCTCAAGGCGCTGCGCGCGCCCGGGGCGGACGAAGACGGCCGCCTCCGCGCGCGCAGCGCGCTCGAAGACTACGGCTTCGTCGCGCGCTCCTGCGCCGCGCTCCTGCTCGGCGGCGAGACCTTCGAGCGCGTGAGCGCCGCGCGCGCGCTCGGCGACATGAAGAGCGCGCAGGCGCTCCCGTTCCTGACCGAAGCGCTCTACGACCACGACCCGCTCGTCCGCACCGAGTGCGTGCAGAGCCTCGGCGCGCTGGGTCTGCCCTCGGCCATCGGCGCGCTGCTCGACGTTGCGCGACGCCACCAGGACATCCCCGCCACGGTGCTCGGGCCGGCGCTCACCGCCTGCTCGGTCGAATCACTCGAACTCGACTGGAACGCTTCGACGGCCGCGTGCGCGACGTTCGGGGCACAGGAGTCCGAGGGCTCCGGCTCGAACGCGCGCGCGCTCGTGCCCGTGGTCGATTACGAGGAGTTGCCCGAGTCCGTGGAGGACGAGGCGTTCGTCGCGGCCCTCGTCCGCGTCGAGAGCACGGACGCCGAGTCGCGCGTGAGCGCCGCGCAGCACCTCGCGCAGTTCCAGGTGCGCCGCGCGGTCTCCGCGCTCGCCGCGGCCGCGCGCCACGACGCAGAGTCGGCCGTGCGCTCGGCCGCCGTCAACAGCCTCGGGCTCATCAACCACGAGTCGGTATTCGCGCACGTCATCATGGCGCTCGCCGACGAGGCGCGCGAAGTCCGCGCGGCGGCCGCGCGCGCACTCTCGCGCCTGAGCTTCGAGCGCGCCGACGCATACGTCCGGCTCGCCGAGACGGCCGACTCGCGCATGCTGCGCGACGTGGCGCACGCGTGCGTCAAGGCCGGGCTCGCGGCGCAGGCCGTCGGCCGCCTGACAAGCGAAGACCGCCGTCAGGCTTACGAGGCGTTCTCGCTGCTCTCGCTCTGCGTCGGCGGCGGCGAGGTGGGGCCGGTGCTGGACGCCATCGGGTCGCACCGCGACGACGAGTCGAGCCTGACCTGCGTGCAGTTGCTCGGCGACTCGCTCACGCACGAGGTCTGCGAGCGCCTGCGCCGCCTCTCGACAGAGGGGGGGATGCCCGAGCGCGTGCGCCGCTCCATCCTCGAAACAATCGAGCGCGCGACGCGCACGCAGACGGCGGATGTCGGCTGACGCGGAGGCGTCAGCGCGCGGGATTCGTTCTTGGTGACAACCCAGCCACGCTATTGCATAATGGCGCCGCCCGCATCCCTTTTCCTGGACAGCAGCCATGCCCCTGAAGTCTAACTCACAAATGCACAGCCACATGCGAACCGTACTGCTCGTCGTGCTCGTCGCGGCACTGTCGCTCTCCGCCCTGCTTCTGGCCGGCGGCGCGAGCGCGCAGCGCCCGCCGGGGCAGGGGAACGACAACGCCTCGGGCGGCAGGACTAAGCGCGTCATCGTCGGCCGCGGTAACGAGTCGGGACAGGGCTCGCGCGTGACGGTCACGGCCGACGACTCTCTGAAGGACTACTCGGCCTACCGCAGCGGCGACCGCTTCTACGTCGTGCTGCCGAAGTCGGCGGCCGGCGCGCGCGGGGGCGGCTCGGGGCGCGGCTACAGCGACATGCAGGTGCAGCAGCGCGGCGACTCGGTCGTGCTCTCCTACCGCGTCCGGCCCGGCGCCAAGCCGCGCGTCGAGCAGAAGTTCAACCGCCTCGACGTGGTCTTCGACGTGCCCGGCGAGGGCGGACAACAGCCGGCCGCGAACAACGCCGCGCGACAGCAGCAACAGCCGCAGACCCCGCCCGCCGGGAACCGAAACCCGCCCGCACAACAGAACAACCAGACGCAAGCCGCGGCCTCCACTACAAGCGCGAACGCAGGGCCCGAACGTCGTCAACCGTCGGCCGAGGAGACTGCGAGGACTCAAGCCGCAAACGCCGCGGCCGCCAACACGACCCAGCCCGCCGCCAACGCCGTGCAGCCCCCCGCGGGCGTTGACCCGGCCGCGCAAACCTCTGCGGCGACCTCCGCGGGGCCGACGCAAGAGCCCGCTCCCACCGCGACGCCCGCGGCCGAGCCGCCGCAGCTCGCGCGGGCGCAGCAGCCCGCCCCAATCGCGCCCATCACCACGAACCAGCCCGCGGCCGCCACCCAGTCCGGCAGGTCGCTCGGCACATACCTGGTTCAGAACTGGTGGCTGGCGCTCGTCATCGCGATGGTCGTCGGCCTTGGGCTCATCCTCGCGGCGCGCCGCACGGCCGCGGCCACGCCCGCGCCGGTCGAGGGTTTAGACGAAGGCTCCGCGGCGAAGCTCGACGAGCCGCGCGCCTTGCGCGCAAAGGAAGTCTCGGCCAGGGCGCTCAAGGACGCGTCGGCCGCCGCGCAGGCTTCGACGCTCGACACGGCCAAGGCTTCAACGCTCGACACGGCGAAGGCCTCGGCCGTTGTCGCCCCCGAGCCCGTCGTTAAGACCGAACCCGTAATTTCGACCGAGACTGTCGGCACGACCGAACCCGTCGGCGCGGCCGAGCCTGTGAGCACGGCCGAGACGGTCAAAACGGCCGAAGCGTCGGGCGCGGGCTTGAAGCCGCTCGCCGCCGCCACCGCGCTCGCGGGCGGCGCGGCCGTCGCGAAGTCGAGGAAACAGTCGAGGAAAGAGTCGAGGCAGGAGGTCAGGCGCAAGAAGAAGGGCGGGCGCGCCGACGAAACTAAGGGCGCGCGCGCCGCTGAAACTGTTGCTGAATCAACGGTCGCCACACCCGTCGTCGAAGAGCCGGCCGTCGAAGAACAAACGGTCGCCCCTCCCGTCGCGGCGGAGACCGCCGCCGCCGAGCCCGTCTCCGAAGAGACGCTCGTCCACGAAGAGACTTTAGTCGAAGCCCCGGCCGTCGAGGAGACTCCGGCCGCAGAAACGTCTTTCGTCGAACAGGCGGAAGCGCCGGCCGAAGTCGAAGAGACTGCTGTCGAAGAGGTCTCTCAAACGGAGACGGCCGTCGCAGAGGTCTTGCAGGAAGAGCCGGTTGAGGTCGTTCCGGCCCCTTCGGCCGAAGAGGTCGCCGAAGTCTCTACGGAGCCAGAGGCCGCGGAGCACTTTGCCGCCCCCGCCGTCGAGACGGCCGAGCCTGTAGAAGCGGAACTCGCAGCGCCGGGCTTTGAGGCGACGGTGCCGAGCTTCGACACTTCGGAGGTCGAGACCACGGAGATAGCCTCCGTCGAGGCAGAACCCGTCGAGCCCTCAGTGGCCGACGAGCCCGTTGTCGCAGTGGCCGACGAGCCCGTCGCGCCGGAGGCGCCCGCGCCCGTCGCGGAGATGGAACCGGCCTTCGCGCCCGAGCCCGAGCGCGTGCTGGACGAGACGCGACACCTGCTCGAAGGCGAGGAGTACGACCGCGCCGTCGTCGGCTCGCGCGACTCGATGGCGCGCCAGATGGTCGCCGCCGAACTGCTCTCGGCGCTCGCCGGACGCAACGCGCTCAGGCGCGAGCGGGCGAGCGCGGCTTTCGTCGAGCACGGCTACTTTGAAGAGACCTCGCGCGACTTGCGCGAGGCGGACGCACCGGCCGAGCGCTCGGCCGCGGCGCGTGCCTTCGCGCACCTCGGCGACCGCAAGGCCACGCCGCTGCTCGTCGCGGCGCTCGCAGACCCCGTGACGGACGTGCGCCGCGCGGCCGTCGAAGCGCTCGGCGCACTGCGCGACCCTTCGGCCGTCGAGGCGCTCGAAGCTCTGCTCGAACGCGAGCGCACCGAGCGGAACCGCATCCCGCCCCGGGTCATCCGCAACGCCGTTGACTCCTGCCGCGAAGGCTTCGCCGAGGCGCCGGCCGCCGAGCCCCGCGCCGAAACTCCGACCTTAGAGACGCAGTCGGTCGTCGCCGCCGGCGAGACGCACGAACCCGCTCCGTCCTTCGAGCCTGAGGCTGCGACGGCCGAGGTCGCCGCGGTTGAAGATGTTGCTGTCGAAAACGCGCCTGAACCGTTCGCCGGTGTCGCCGCGCCCGGCGTTACTGAAGCCGCGCCCGACGTATCTGAAGAGACTTCGGTCTCCATCGCGCCTCTCGTGGCAGAGACCGCCGAGGAGCCGATAAACGCGCCCGAGCCCGCGGCCGAGGCGACGGGTGAGACGGCGCACGTCCCCGAGCCCGTCCTCGCCGAAGAGGCTTTCGATACGGTCGCGCAGACCGGCGTCGAGCCTTACGTCGAGCCCGAGCGCTCCTTCGTCGGGCACGAGGAAGAGGCCGCGGAGGCGCGCGAAGAGGTCGCCGCCGGCGGCGCCGAAGAGGCCGGCATCCAGCCCTTCGTCGGGCAGGAAGAAGAGGTCACGGCGGAAGGCACTTTCGACTTCACGTCGGAGGCGCGCGAGTCCGAGCAGGCCACTCTGTTCGACGCGTCCGCCGAAGAGGTCACGCGCGAGTTTGAGCCCGCCGCGGCCGAGTCCTCGAAGGAGCTGACCCCTTCCACTTCCGAGGCCGCCGCGGGCGAGTGGTTCGACTTCGACATCAGCGAGATGGGCGGCGGGACTCAGCCCACGGCCTCCGCCGCGAGCACGTCTGAAACCGTCGCGCCCGAGCCCCGCGCGCCCGAGCCTGTCTTCGAGTTATCGTCCGGCGAGACGTTCACGGCTCCGGCCGCCGAGGGAGCGGAACCGGCCGCCGCGGAAGTTGAAGAAGTCGCCGCCGACGCCGCGCCCGTCGTCGAGGCGCACGCCGAGACGACCCGAGAAATTGAGGCCGCCGACGCCGCGCCCTACGTCCGCGAGCCCGAGCCCGCGGCCGGGACGCGCGAGAAGGGGCTCGCGCCCTTCGACGAGTATTCGACCGTCCCCGCCTCCATCCAGCAGCGCATCGCGAGCGGCGACGCGCGCGAGCGCGCCGCGGCCATCGTCGAGCTGTCGCACGTGGACACGGACGAGGCGTTCCAGCAAATCTGCGCCGCCTTCGACGACCAGGCGCGCGAGGTGCGCAGCGCCGCCGCGCGCGCACTCTACGAGCTGCGCGCCGACCGCGCCGACTCCTTCACGCGCGCCCTGCGCGAGGCTACACCAGAGCGCCGCCGCGAGATCGGCGCGGCCATCGCCACGTCGGGCCTGGCCGGCGAGTCCATCTCGCAACTGACGGGCGAGAGCCGCGAGCGCACCTACGAGGCGTTCTCGCTCCTCTTCCTGATGGCGAAGGCGGGCGAGGTGCAGCCGCTTTTGCGCGCCATCGAGGGGCACCCGAGCAACGAGGTGCGCCTCGCCGTCGTCAAGCTGCTCGCGCTCTCGGGCCAGAAGGAGGTGCTGCCGGCCTTCCGCCGCCTCGCGGTGCGCGGCTCGCTCCCCACCGAGGTGCGCTCGGCCGTGATGGAGGCCATCTACCAGATCAGCAGCAGCCAGCCGACGCACGC
>DAIRFV010000021.1:0-45357 GCA_036794905.1 Pyrinomonadaceae bacterium
CGCGCCCCTTATCCGATAAAAACTCTACGCCGCGATTCTTCTGCGAGCGCGTCTAGCCTGTCGGTCAGACAGCCGGCCCCCGAACCATTCAAGGTCAAGAAAGGATCCAAAATACGTGCCCACTTTGCCCCCCAGCGGTCGGCGTCCCGCCCCCGCGCGTCGCCAACTGCTCGCCGTCCTGATGGCCGCCTTCGTCGCCTTCCAGCAGCTCATCCCGCTCGCGCCCACCGCCTCGGCGCAGACGCGCCGGGCGACGCCCATCAGACCGACCACGTCCAAGACGCAGTCCGAGTCCGTCGGCAAGAAGGTCTCCGCGCCCACGTCGGCCGACGAGGGGGAGGGCGACACGCCCGAGCCCAAGATTGACAGGGGCACGGGCTCGGTCTCGCTGACCACGCTCGGCGCGGCCTACACCCAGAACTTCGACACGCTCGCCAATACCGGAACGACCAACACCACGCTCCCGACCGGCTGGTATCTCACCGAGGCCGGCGGCGGCACGCGCGACCTGGACGACTACGGCGCCGACACCGGCGGCAGCAACACGGGTGACACCTACAGCTACGGCCTGGCGGCGGCGACGGAGCGTGCTCTGGGGGGCCTCCAGAGCGGCACGCTCATCCCGACCATCGGCGCCCAGTTCACCAACAACACCGGTTCGACTATCACCTCGCTCGACATCGCCTACACCGGCGAGCAGTGGCGCATAGGCAACACCGCGGCGGCCCGCGACGACCGCCTCGACTTTCAGATCAGCACCAACGCCACGAACCTCTGCGGGGCGGACTCCGGGACGTGCGTCGGGACGTACACGGACGTCAACGCGCTCGACTTCACGAACCTCGTCAAGACGGCCGCCACCGCGGGCGCGCTCAACGGCAACCTCGCCGCCAACCGCGCGGCGATCTCGACGGCCATCCCCGGCCTGAACATCCCCAACGGCGCCACCTTCTGGATTCGCTGGAACGACCTCAACGCCTCCGGCGCCGACGACGGCCTCGCCGTGGACGACTTCTCCGTCACGCCCAACGGGGCGCCCCCCGGCGTCACCCTCGCCGTCAACGACGTGTCGCAGGACGAGGGCAACGCGGGCACGACCGCCTTCACCTTCACCGTCTCGCTCTCCTCCTCGACGCACGGCGGCGTCACCTACGACATCTGCTCGGACGACGGCACGGCGCAGGACGGCAGCAACGTCGGCGAGGACACGGACTATTCGCCCATCTGCTTCGCCTCGCAGACCATCCCCAACGGAAGCGATTCCGCGCAGCACACCGTCAACGTCAACGGCGACGCGACGAGCGAGCCGAACGAGACCTTCTTCGTCAACGTCACCAACGTCGTCGGCGCCAACGTCGGCGACGGCCAGGGGCAGGGCACCGTCGTCAACGACGACTTCACCATCACGCCCATCCACGACATCCAGGGCAACGGCGCCGCCTCCCCCCTCGACGGCCAGACCGTCACCACCACCGGCATCGTCACGCTGCTCAGGACGAGTCAGAACACCGGCGCCGGCAGCACGGCCAGCGGCTTCTTCCTCCAGTCGCCGGAAGCCGACGCCGACCCGAACACCTCCGAAGGCATCTTCGTCTTCACCTCCACCGTGCCGACCGTGGGCGTCGGCGACGAGGTGCGCGTGACCGGCACCGTGGACGAGTTCAACGGCCTGACCGAGATCACCTCCGTCACCGCCGTCAGCGTCATCGACACCGGCAACCCGCTCCCGACCGCCGTCACGCTCGACTCGACCATCCTCGACCCGGCGGCCGCGCCGACGCAGCCGCAGCTTGAGAAGTACGAGGGCATGCGCCTGACCGGCACGCTCAGGACGGTCGCGCCGAACGACAACTTCTTCGACGTGGACGTGGTGCTCTCGTCCGCCCCGCGCCCCGTGCGCGAGCCGGGCATCCCCGTGAGCGACCCCGTCCCGCCCGACCCGACTTCGGGCACGCCCGACCCGAACATCCCGCGCTGGGACGAGAACCCCGAGCGGCTCCACGTTGACACCAACGGGCGCGCCGGCGCGGCCAACACGCCCTACACTTCGAACGTCACCTTCTCGGGACTCTCCGGCCCGCTCGACTTCGCCTTCGGCGAGTACCGCCTCGTCGCCGACGCCGACCCGTCGGCCTCGGGCAACATGACGGCCGTCCCCGTGCCTTCGCCCGACGCGAACGAGTTCACCGTCGCCAGCTACAACATCGAGAACTTCAACAACAACGCCACGCAGCGCCAGAAGGCCGCCGACACCGTCCGCAACCTCCTGCACTACCCGGACATCATCGGCGCCGTCGAAATCTTCGACCTCGCAGACCTCCAGGCGCTCCGCGACGAGATCAACAACGACGCCGTCGGCGCCGGCCACCCGAACCCGATGTACGAGGCTTACCTCGTCGAGGCCGACGGCGGCGCCGGCGGCGACAACGATCAGGACGTCGGCTTCCTCGTCAAGACAGCGCGCGTGCAGGTCAACAGCGTGACGCAGGAGCGCGAGGAGGAGACCTTCGTTGACCCGGTCGGCGGCGACACCGAGACGCTCCACGACCGTCCGCCCTTCGTCCTCGACGCCACGGTTGACCCCTCGGGCACGAACCCGCAGCACGTCATCGTCGTCGTCAACCACCTCCGCTCGTTCATCGACATCGAGCTGGTCGCGGGCGAGGGCGTGCGCGTGCGCGAGAAGAGGAAGAAGCAGGCCGAAAGTCTCGCCGACCTCCTCAACGACTTGCAGACCGCGAACCCGGGCGTCCCCGTCATCTCGGTCGGCGACTACAACGCCTACGAGTTCAACAGCGGCTACGACGACCCCGTCAGCGTCATCAAGGGCAACCCGACGCCCGACGACCAGATCGTCGTCGACCAGAGCCCCGACCTCGTCGCTCCCGACCTCATCAACCTCATCGACGCGCTGCCCGCGGCCGACCGCTACAGCTTCATCTTCGAGGGCACGCCGCAGGCGCTCGACCACCACCTCGTCAACGCGGCGGCGCGCGCGCGCAACACGCGCACGGCCATCGCCCGCGTCAACGCGGACTTCCCCGAGAACCCGGCGGCGACCTACGCCTCGAACCCGGCGACGCCCGAACGCAACTCCGACCACGACCCCGTCGTCTCCTACTACCGGCTCGGCGCGGCGCAGGCGGCCGGCTCGCTCATCATCAGCGAGTTCCGCTTCCGCGGCCCCGGCCTGAGCGCGGGCGGCGAGGGCGAAGTGCGTCCCGTCTCGAACGACGACGGCGGCCCGGCCGCGCCCGGCACCGAGCAGGACAACGACGAGTTCGTCGAGCTTTACAACAACACCAACTCCGACATCACCGTCACGACGCTCGACGGCTCGGCGGGCTGGGCGGTCGTGGCGGCCGACGGCGTGACGCGCTTCATCATCCCGAACGACACGGTCATCCCGGCGCGCGGCCACTTCCTGGCCGCCAACGCGGACGGCTACTCGCTCAACGGCTACGCACAGTCCGACGAGGTCTTGCGGCCCGGCGACGCTGAGCCTTCGGCGGGCTACAACCTCAACATCCCCGACGGCAGCGGCATCGCGCTCTTCGGCACGGCCGACCCGGCGAACTACACGCTCGCCAACCGGCTCGACGCCGCGGGCTACGCGGGCGTCGCCCCGCTCTACCGCGAGGGCGCGGGCTTCCCCGGGCCGGGCGCCGAGGCGACGAACAACCTGCAACACAGCTTCGTCCGCAAGGTCTGCGTCTTCGGCGGCGCCGCGTGCAGCGGGCCGGGCACGCCGCACGACACGTCCGACAACAGCGCCGACTTCGTCGTCGTCAACACGGAGGGCTCGGCCTTCGCGACCACGCTCGGCTCGAAGCTCGGCGCGCCCGGGCCCGAGAGCCTGTCGAGCCCCGTCAATGGCAACGCCGGGATGCCGGCCGCGCTGCTCGACCCGTCGGTCTCGGCGTCGCAGCCGCCGAACCGCGTCCGCAACTTCACCCCGGTGACGAACGGGGTGCACGGGACGCTCTCGATCCGCCGGACGATCACGAACAACACGGGCTCGCCCGTGCGCTACCTCTCCTTCCGCATCATCGACGTGACGACCAACCCCGTCCCGGCGGGCACGGCCGACATCCGCGCCCTCGACTCGGGCGACATCCAGGTCACGGTCAACGGCAACCCCGTGGACGTGCTCGGCACCTTCGTCGAGGAGCCGCCCGACCAGCCGAACGGCGGCGCCCTCAACAGCTCGATGGCCGTCGGCGCCATCGACCTCGATGACCAGCTCGAAGACGGCGAATCGGTCAGCGTCCAGTTCCTGCTCGGCATCATGCAGACGGGCGGCTACCGCTTCTACGTCAACATCGAGATGATTAACGACGGGCTCGTGCCCGAGGGCCCGGCCGCCTTCCCCCACGTCACCTCGATGCAGAATCTCAGGAAGGAACAGCGGCAGAGGCGCCAGCGCCCCCGACGCATCACCCGGTAACCACCGCCCACCTACCGGCCGGAAACCGCGCGGAAGTCTCGAGACTTCCGCGCGGCCTTTCAGCGTTAGTAGGCCGTAGGCAGTTACAGCGGCCTTCATAGGGATGCGACGCCAGCGACTTCACTCCGCTGTAACTGCCTACGGCCACGGCCTACCGCCCCACTTTTTCTCCCTCAGCCATTCGCCCTCATCCCCCCGCCTGCTGGCATGCTTTTTGTTGCTCCGGAATGCGCAGGGTAGAGCCCTCTGGGCGCCGGCAAGGGGGCGCGGCGGGAGGGGCGGTGAAACCTTTCCCGTTCTTCTACTTAAGTTAGAGGGTCTTTGAAAGCTCACGCCCCGGGGCCGGGAGGCGTGGCCGCCCGCATCCGATTTTTTGGACTTTTAGATTCAAGTTTTCGGACGGCGAAATCCGGCGTCCCGGGGACGCTTAAAACCTTGCGCGGGCGGGCGGAATGTAGTAATTAACATCGCGTTTCCGCCGCCGTAACAGCCGCGTAAACATCTTCCCGTATGATGTGAGTTTCAGTTCTCTTTCTAGCCATCTTTCAACCTAATAGGTCGGCCGACAGTTCTTCGGGAGACGTTCAGAAAGAATGGCGCCCTTTGTCCCGAATCACCGCAGTTAACTCAGTAGGAAAAGGAAGAAATATGCCGAACAATCCCCTCCGCAAGTCAGCGTCGGCGCTGACCTTGCTCATCTTCTGCCTCGTCATGGCCGCGCCCGCCTGGGCGCAGTCCACGACCCAGGGCGCAGTCGGCGGTACGGTCAAAGACCCACAGGGTGCCGTCGTCGCCAACGCCCCGGTCACCGTCAAGAACGAGGAGACGAATAAGGAGTTCGCCGCCACGACCGACGACGAGGGACGCTTCCGCGTCGTGCAGCTCGACCCGGGCACCTACTCCGTGACGGTCAACGCCTCGGGCTTCGCCGCCTTCACCCAGCAGAAGGTCGTCGTCGAGGTCGGGCGCGTCACGCCGCTCGACATCAACCTCGGCGTCGCGGGCGCGCAGGAGACGGTGCAGGTGACGAGCGAGGCGCCCGTCATCAACACCGAGCAGCAGGACTTCTCGACCAACGTCAACCAGACCTCGATCAACAACCTCCCGGTCAACGGCCGCCGCTGGTCGAACTACGCGCTGCTCGCGCCGGGCGCGGTGCCCGACGGCACCTTCGGCCTCATCTCGTTCCGCGGCATCTCGGGGCTCCTCAACAACAACACCATCGACGGCGGCGACAACAACCAGGCGTTCTTCGCCGAGGAGCGCGGCCGCACCCGCATCAGCTACTCCGTCAGCCAGTCGGCCATCCGCGAGTTCCAGGTCAACACTTCGAGCTACTCGGCCGAGTACGGCCGCTCGGCCGGCGGCGTCGTCAACGCCGTCACCAAGTCGGGCACCAACGACTTCCACGGCGACGTCTTCTACTTCCAGCGCAACAACAAGTGGGGCGCGCGCAACCCGCTCGCCACCAACAACGTGCTCGTCAACGGCGTCTTCGACGTGGTCGGCATCAAGCCGAAGGACGTGCGCCACCAGTACGGCGGCACCATCGGCGGCCCCATCGTCAAGGACAAGGCGTTCTTCTTCTTCTCCTTCGACCAGCAGAAGCGCGACTTCCCCGGCCTGGCCCGCTTCACGCAGGCCAACTTCCTCAACACCGTCAACCGCACCGCGCTCGCGGCGCGCGGCCTGACCACCGCGCAGATCGACGAGGGGCTCAGCTTCCTCAACAGCCTGACGGGCGAGGTGACACGCCGCGGCGACCAGACGCTCTTCCTGCCGAAGGTGGACTGGAATATCAACAGCAGCAACACCTTCACGGCCACCTACAACCGCCTGCGCTGGGACTCGCCCAACGGCGTCCAGACCCAGGCGACCAACACGCGCGCGCGCGACAACTTCGGCGACGACCTCGTCGAGATCGACTGGCTGACGCTGCGCCTGACCTCGACCATCACCTCCACGCTGCTCAACGAGGCGCGCTTCCAGTACGGGCGCGACCTTGAGACGCAGTTCAGCCAGGGCCCCGCGTCCAGCGCGCCGACCAACTCCTTCAACGGCCGCTCGCCGCAGGTCTTCCTCCAGAACGGACTCACCTTCGGCATCCCCGACTTCCTCGACCGCCCGGCCTTCCCCGACGAGCGGCGCAAGCAGTTCGCCGACACGATGACCTACACGAACGGCAACCACACGTTGAAGTTCGGCGCCGACATCAACTACGTCAAGGACATCATCAACAACCTCCGCTTCGTCGGCGGCGAGTTCAGCTACAGCGGCGCGAACGGCATCAACGACTTCATCGTTGACTACACCAACTTCCGCACGAGCGGCGCCACCCGCGCCCTCTCCGGCGGCACCAACGGCGTGTGCGTCAGCTCCACCCGCCGCGCCGGCCAGTGCTACGCCGGCAACTTCACCCAGGGCATCGGCCCGCTCGGCCTTGAGATGAGCACGGTCGACTACAACTTCTTCATCCAGGACGACTGGCGCATCACGCCGCGCCTGACCCTCAACCTCGGCCTGCGCTACGAGTACCAGTCGAACCCCGACCCGATCAACGTTAACCCGGCGCTCCCGCAGACGGGGAACATGGTCAACGACAAGAACAACCTCGGCCCGCGCCTCGGCTTCGCCTACGCGCTGACCAGCGACGGCAAGACCTCGATGCGCGGCGGCTGGGGGCTCTACTACGGCCGCGTCATCAACTCGACCGTCTACAACGCGCTCATCAACACCGGCCTCGGCGCCGACCGCGCGCAGCAGCAGTTGATCATCTCGGCCACCAACCTGCCGGCGGGCTGCACGGCGGCGACCTGTCTGCCCATCTACCCGAACCTGCTCGTGCCCATCGGCTCGTCCACGACCAACGTCGTGGTGCGCCCCGCCGTGCAGTACTTCGCCGACGACTTCCAGTTGCCGCAGATTCACCAGGCCGACCTGATCTTCGAGCGCCAGATCGCGCGCAACACCGTCGTCTCGGCCGCCTACCTCTTCAGCTTCGGCAACTCGCTGCCGACCTTCATCGACACGAACCTGCCGCCGCCCACGGGCGTCGTCAGCGTGCCCATCGTCGGCGGCGAGTTCGGCGGGCAGACTTACCAGACGCCCATCTTCACCGGCCCCCGCCCGAACGCGAACTTCGGCGCCGTCACCGAGATCCGCAGCAACATCTGGTCGAAGTACCACGCGCTCGTGTTGCAGGCGAACCGCCGCCTGACCGGCGGCCTCCAGTTCCAGACGAGCTACACGCTCTCCCGCGCGGAGGACAACGGCCAGACCTCGGCCACCTTCACGCAGACCAACACGCCCTTCAACGTCTTCGACCAGGCGGGCGAGAAGGCGCTCTCGGCCTTCGACCGCCGGCACAAGTTCGTGGCGAGCATGGTCTACAACACCGACTTCGCCAGCCTGAGGGACAACGAAGTCGGCCGCGCCGTCTTTAACGGCTGGACGATTGCGCCGATCTTCAACGCCTTCTCGGGCGCGCGCAACACCGGCTCCATCTCCGGCTCGCTCACGCCGACGGCCTACGGGTTCGCCTCGAACACGACGCCGGCCGGCGGCGTCAACGGCTCGGGCGGCGCGAACCGCTTCGCGCTCCTCGACCGCAACTTCTACAAGCAGCCGAAAATCTGGTACCTCGACCTGCGCGTCTCCCGCCGCTTCAACCTGAAGGAGAACGTGCGCTTCGAGGTGCTGGCCGAAGCCTTCAACATCTTCAACCGCACCCAGGTGACCGGCGTCAACAGCACGCTCTACAACTTCACGACCACGGGCTGCCCCGCGGGCACCACCCAGTGTCTGGTTGCCAACGCGCCTTTCGGCCAGACGACGGGCGCCGACAGCACGCTCTTCCGCGAGCGTCAGGTTCAGCTCGGCGCCCGCTTCGAGTTCTAAGCAACCAGCTTTCGGAGCCGCCACTCCTTAGAAGGGCGCGCAAACCCACCGCGGGTTTGCGCGCCCTCTTTTCTTCGACCCGCCCCGCAGCCTTGTCCCAAGACAGGCCGCACGGCGTACGGAAACGAACCCGCCGCGCGGGCACTCGACTGCGCGCCCGCGGGCGCATCTCCCCGCCCTTCAACACCTTTCACCCGCGGGCGCCGCTGGCATGTCGGTTGCCATCTCCAAACATGAAACGTGAGAGTTGTGAAGCGCTCTCCTGTATTCACATACACCTAGGAGGATTGACGAACATGGCTCCGAACAGGGATGAGATAGAAGGCAAATACGAACAGGCCAAGGGCTCCGTCAAAGAGGGTCTCGGCCGCCTGACCGGCGACGAAGAGATGGAGGCCGAAGGCACGGCCGACAAGATGAAGGGCAACGTTCAAGAAGGCTGGGGCGGCGCCAAGCGTAAGGTCGGGGACGTGCTCGAAGACGCGGGCGACGCCATCAAGCGCTGACGCCCGACCTTTGAAACTAAAAGGCCGCGAGCCCGACCGTGAAGGGGGCTCCGGTCAAACGCGGAAAGCGGGATGATGAGAGGCACGCTGCTTCTCATCATCCCGCCTTTTATGTTTGCCCGGAGCCCTCCCCCACGGTCGGGCTTCAATCACGCCGCCTGCGCCAATCCTCCGGCGGGCGTTCCAACAACCTGTCAACGCCCCTGTGCAAGTAGCGCCCGGCCGAGCGCACCTCGCGCGCCTCGGCCTCCTCCTCTGCGCGCCGTGCGTGCCACTCCCTCTCACGTTCCCGCTCTCGCTCGCGCGGCGTCAGCGCGTGGCGCGCACGCGGCTCCTCGTAACGACGCCGCCGCGGCTCATCCCTTTCGCCGCGCTCGACGCGGACAACCCTCGGCACGCGCCCGCCGCCTCTGCTGCGGCGCGGGCGCTCCGCCAGACGCTTCAAGTGCGCGAGGTCTTCCTCCAACTGCTCCTCCGGGTGGCGCCCGAAGAAGCGCGCGACGGCGCGACCCGTCCGCCCCCCCGGCGTGTCGTAGCCGCGCACGACGCGCAGCAAGGTCGTACCGTCCGGCGTCACCGAGAAGACGGCCTCACAGTCCGCGCGTATGTCCCCGCCCACCGAGCGCCACACGATGCGGCGGTCGGGCGCGAAGACGGCGACCTCGGCCTCCCACTCCACGTCAAGGTCGAGCGCCGTCTCGGCCACCCAACGAAACGTGCGCCGCCCCGTGCGCCGCACGTCGAGCACGCCGCCCGCCCAACGCGGCGCGGCCTCGAAGTCGGCGAACATGTCGAACACGCGCTCGACCGGCGCGTCGATCTCGACGAAATGCTCGTACCTCTTCATAGCTTTTCAGTAGACAGTAGTCAGTAGACGGTAGTCACTAGAAGACCCTTCTTCGCTCGAACCCTGCGGTTGTCATCATCAACCACGGCAAGCGGAGCCTACTGACTACCGTCTACTCTCTACTGTCTACTCCCTCCTTATTCCTGCCTGATGTACTCGGCGCCCAGGTCCTTGAGCAGTTCTTCGATTTTGTCGGCCTCCTCGTCGGTCTTCGACTCGACGCCGATGAGGATGCCGCCGGCGCGCAGGGACGCGTCGTAGACCTTCGCGCGGTGCTCGGGGATGCCTGCGCCGACGAGCGCGCCGATGAGCCCGCCGACCGCCCCGCCCGCACCCGCCCCGGCGAGCGCCGCCGCCAGAGGCCCCGCGACCACGAGCCCGAGGCCCGGCAGCACCACGTTCGTCCCGACCGCGACTATCGCCGCCACCACCGCGCCGACCGTCCCGCCGGCCGCCGCGCCGTAGCCGAGCCCGTCGGCCGCGTGCGTGCGCGTCTCGATGGCGAACTCCTTCGACTTGGTCGCGTCGGACATCAGCACCGAGATGTCGTCGCGCGTGTAACCGCGCTTGAGAATCGCGTCCACGGCCGCCTCCGCGGCCACGCGCGTCTTGAAAATTCCCGTCACCAGTTTTGCCATAAGAGACTCCTTCGCAGTCTTCAACCCGAGAGAGACTTGCCCGTATGAAATACCGGCAAGCCCCGTGCCGACTCCGCGCGCGCACGCGCGCCGACGAGCCCGTGCCGAAATCACAAAGCGATAGAACCAATTACGCCGCACGCCCGAAACGACGCTGCGCGCGCGCCCGTACCAAACCGGAACGAGCGCCCCCGCCTGTGTTCTGTTCGCCGTCAGCACTTCACCCGCGCGCGCGCGGCGACGGCCGGAGGCGCGCGCTGGTATAATCCCTGCTTTCAAGACGCCGGAGATTCAAAATTTTCCAGGGGAGACATCCGTGATTAAGGCGGTCATCTTTGACGTGGACGGGACGCTCGTCGATTCCGTAGACCTGCACGCGCGCGCGTGGCAGGAGGCGTTCGCGCGCTTCGGCAGGCACTTCGACTTCGAGCGCGTGCGCTACCAGATCGGCAAGGGCGGCGACCAACTGATGCCCGTCTTCCTCTCCGAAGAGGAGCTTGACGAGTTCGGCGAGGAGCTTGAGGAGTACCGCGGCGAACTCTACAAGCGCGAACACCTGCCGCACGTTAAAGCCTTCCCCGACGTGCGCGCGTTGTTCCGGAGGGTGAAGGATGAAGGTCTCCAAATCGCGCTCGCCTCCTCGGCCAGGGCCGAAGAGTTGAAGACTTACAAGAAGCTCGCTCGTATCGAAGACCTCGTCGAGGAGGAGACCTCGGCCGACGACGCGGAGAAGTCGAAGCCGCACCCCGACATCTTCGTGGCCGCACTCGAACGACTCGGAGACGTGCGACCCTCCGAGGCCGTCGTCGTCGGCGACACGCCCTACGACGCGCAGGCCGCGGGCAAGGCCGGCGTGAAGACCATCGGCCTGCTCTCCGGCGGCTTCCCCGAAGAAGACCTACGCGCCGCCGGCTGTGACCCCATCTACCGCGACGCCGCAGACCTCCTCGCCAACTTCGACACCTCGCCGCTCGCGAAGGCAGCAGGAGAATGACGAACAGCACCAACTTCATCCCCCGTCCTTCGCCCTGCGGCGCGCGCCCCGAGCCTTGTTAAGAGTCCTTCAGGTCAGCTCGGCGCGCGCGTTCGGCGGGGGCGAGCGCCACCTCGCCGACCTCGCGCGCGGCCTCCACGCACGCGGCCACGAAGTCCTCGCCGCGCTGCGCGAAGGCTCGCCGCTCCGAGCGCGGCTCGACTTCCTGCCCGCGCACAACGTCCACACGCTGCCCCTGCGTAACGCGCTCGACCTCAAGAGCGCACGGGCGCTGTCGCGCCTCGTGCGGGAGCGGGAGGTTGACATCATCCACGCGCACGTCGCGCGCGACTACGCGCCCGCATCCATCGCCGCGCGGCTCGCGCCCGCGTCGCGCCTCGTCATCACGCGGCACGTCCTCTTCCCCCTCAACCCTCTGCACCGCCTCTCGCTCTCGAACGTCGCGCGCGTCATCGCCGTCTCCGAGCCGGTCGCGCGCGCACTCCGCTCGCAAAAGATTTTCGACGAGGACAGGCTTCGCGTCGTCGAGAACGGCGTAGACCTCGAACGCTTTGAGCGCGCACGCGCCGCGGCCGAACATGATGCTGCTGACAGGCCGTTGCGCGTCGGCATCGTCGGCGAGCTGAGCGAGGTCAAGGGGCAGTTGGAGTTCGTGCGCGCCGCGGCGCTCGTCGCCGAAGAGTTCGGCGGGCGTGTGGAGTTCCTCGTCGTCGGCGAGGACAACTCCCGCGGCGGCGAATATCGCGCGCGCGTCGAGCGCCTAATCAATGACCTGGCACTAACGAGTCGCGTGCGCCTGCTCGGCCGTGTGGAGGACGCGTCGGGCGAGGTCGTCAAGCTCGACCTGCTCGTCTCGGCCTCGCACTCCGAATCCTTCGGCATGGCGATGGCCGAGGCGCTCGTCTGCGGCGTGCCCGTCGTCGCGACGGCGACCGAGGGGGCGCAGTCGTTGATTGAGGAAGGCGTCAACGGCCTGCTCGTCCCCGTCGGCGACGCGCGCGCGCTGGCCGCGGCCGTCTCCTCTTTGCTCGCCGACGAGGAGCGACGAAGCCGGATGGGCGCGCGCGCGCACTCCTCGGCGCGCGAACGCTTCAGCCTCGAACGCATGGTCGAGGCGACCGAGCGCGTCTACGAAGAAACTCTGACCTGCTTTTCGGCGTCCGACGAGATATGATGCGGCGGTAATCTTTCGGAAACTGTCTTCTGTGCAGGTGTGTGTATGAGCAAAGGCGTGGCGCGCGTGCGCGGCATCGAGATGGCTTACGACGACACGGGAGGGGGCGGCGCGGCGCTCGTGCTTCTGCATGGCTTCCCCTTCGACCGTTCGATGTGGCGCGGTCAGGCGTCTGCGCTCGGCGGCGAGTTCCGCGTCGTCGCGCCCGACCTGCGAGGCTTCGGCGAGACGCCGGCCGGCGACGGCGAAATGACGATGGAGTCGTTGGCCGAAGACGTGGCCGCGCTGCTCGACGCTTTGAATCTCCGGCGCGTAGTCCTGGGCGGCCTCTCGATGGGCGGCTACGTCGCGTTCGAGTTCTTCCGCCAGTTCCCCGGGCGCGTGCGCGCGCTCGTCCTCGCCGACACGCGCCCGCAGGCGGACAGCGAAGACGCGCGGCGCGGGCGCGAGGAGAACGCGCGACGCGCCTCGAAGGAGGGCATGGCGCCAATCGTCGAGTCCATGCTGCCGAAGCTCCTCTCTCCCGGGACGGGCGGGCGCGGCGGCGAGGTCGTCGAAGCCGTGCGCGCAATGATGCTCGGCACGCGCCCCGAGAGCGCCGCGGCGGCGTTGCGCGCGATGGCGTTGAGGAGAGATCAGACAGACCTTCTGTCGTCTATCAACGTGCCGACCTTAATCGTCGTGGGGGCCGAAGACTCAATCACGCCGCCCGCGGACGCCGAGGCGATGAGCGCGAAGATCGAGGGCTCGCGTTTAGTCGTCGTCGAAGGCGCGGGGCACCTCTCGAACGTCGAGCGGCCGGAAGAATTCGACGCCGCGCTCGCCGAGTTCATGCGCGGGCTGCCCGCGTGACTTAACGGTAAGACGGATTCAGAAGAAGATGGAGTCAACGGCTTGAACGAACCCTGGAAATTCTGCATCGAGGAGCGCGTCCGCTGGGGCGACGTGGACGCGGCGCGCATCATCTTCTACGGGGCCTACATACGCTTCTTCGAGTTCGCCGAGACGGAGTTGTTCCGCGCGGTCGGGCTGCCTTACGGCGTGATGTTCGACGAGCTTGACGTGTGGCTGCCGCGCGCCCACCTCGAATGCGACTTCCACAGAGCCGCGCAGCTCGACGACCTGCTCGAAGTCTGCGTCTACGTCGGCCGCGTCGGCAACAAGTCGCTCCGGCTCGATTTCGAGGTGCGCCGCAACGGCGGCGACGAACTCGTCGCCAACGCACACTTCGTCCTCGTCGCCGTCCGCCGCCACACCTTCGAGTCCGTCCCCGTCCCCGAAGAGCTCAAACGACGCCTCGCCCCCTACACACAACCCGCCGGCGACGAAGACGAAGGGCGAAGTGAATAAACTCCCGACCCAACTAAGTGAGACGAAGACCGTACTCAGTTTTCCCTTCACCGAATCAACCGGGATGAAGGGTAAAATGACTCTGCCCTTCGTCTTAGTCGTTTGAGTCAACGTAAAAGTGACTTCGCCCTTCATCCGACGGACTTGGATGAAGGGCGAAGTCATTTGAGTCTTCATGCAAGTCGATTAAGTTAAGGGTGAAGTGGCTCGACTCTTCTGCTAAGTCGATTGAGTCAGGAGTTAATCAACTCGGGCCTTCGTCTGAGTGAGTCGGGTCGAGAGTTAAGTCAATCAGGTCTTCATCCGATCAGGTTGAGTCGAGAGATTAGTCACTAAGCTCTCGACTCAACCTGATCGAACCTTAATTCTACGCCTTGCGGCTTAGTCAGAAGGGATTGAGGGCGCGGCGGGCGAGGGTGCGCTTGAGGTCTACGTAGCCCTGGTCTCCTGTGACCAGCTCGCGCAGCGTCCGGCGGATGCCGGGGTGCGCGCGCGCGAGCTTAATCATCCTGTCGGTGAAGGGGCCGCCCCAGAAGTGGCCGTAGAACCTGCGGCGCATCTTCGACGCGCGGCGCAGCTCGCGGCCGAAGTCTGCGCGCCACTTAATCTCGTAAGTCTTAACGTCACCCGCGAGGTAGCTTTCGGCGAACAGCTCGGCCGAGCGCAGGGCGTAGTAAATGCCCTCGCCCGTCACGGGGTCGGCGAAGCCCGCGGCGTCGCCGAGGAGCGCCCAGTCGTCGCCCGCCGCACGCCTCGCGTCGAGCGTCTCGGGCGCGAGCCCGGGGATGCGCGCCGCGTAACGCTCGGCCACGGCTCGCAGCCTCTCCTCGACCTCGCCCTCGCCTTCGAGCGCCAAGCCTCGGCCCGAAGACGAAGCGCCCTCCTGCTCCCTCTCGCGGTAATAGTTGACCATGAAGTCCCAGAGCATCTGGTCGAGCGCCTTGTGCTCGAAGGCGTCCTGCGCGGTGGCGATGCCGAAGGAGATGTGGTCGAGGCGCGGGAAGGCCCACGCGTAGCCGGCCCAACCCGGCAGGAAGGCGATGACCGTCGGCGCCTCGTCCGCCTCGTCGAGAGGCGTGCGGTAGCCGAACGCGACCTCCATGTCCGAGTTCGACAGAGGGCCCGCCAGCCTCCGCGCTATCGCGCTGTTCGCGCCGTCCGCCGCGACCAGCACGCGCCCGCGCCAACTCTCTCCGCCGCGAGCGCGCACGACCCAAAAACCTTCCTCGTCCTTCTTCACCGACGCGTTGACGCGGCAGTCGAAGACGCGCGCGCCCGCCCTCTCTGCGCGCCCGAGCAGGTACGAGTCGAAGGCGCAACGCGAGTAGACGGCGAAAGGCTCCGCGAGCTTCAGGCGGACGCCGTCGCCCCCGGGCGAGACCATCTCGACTTCGGTGACGGCCCGCCCGCCCGCTTCGAGCAGGAACGGCCACGCCTTGAGCGCCTTCGACGTGACCCCGCCGCCGCAAGCCTTCGCCTCGCCCGCCGGCCGACCGTCGAACAGAGCCACGCGCGCCCCCCCGCGCGCCAGCCTCTCCGCCGCGAACGAGCCCGCCGGCCCGGCCCCGACTATCAGCACGTCGAATTCTTCGTTAATGTCTGACACCAACCTTCTCAAGAATCTCTTTGAACAGACGACGGCCGCCGTCATCCTTGCCGTCGAAAAGCACAGTTGTTAGAATCCCTGCCAACCCCTGGAAGACTCTCTTTCGCGACGAGGCCGAGGATGATTAACGCCAGCCCCCTCGTGTTCGTCGGCATCGCACCGCACCCGCCGATCATGGTGCCGGAGGTCGGCGGCGCGCGCGTCGCCGAGGTGCGCGCCTCCGTTGACGCCATGCGCGACCTGACCGAACGTGTCAAGGCGTGCGGCGCGGAGACCATCGTGCTCGTCTCGCCACACGCGCCGCTTGAGCGAAGCACCTTCGTCGCCTACGGCGGCGCGAGCCTGCGCGGAGATTTTGCCAACTTCAACGCCCCGCAGGCAATCGTCGAAGCCCCCGTTGACGAAGAACTGCTCGGCGCCATCTGTCGGGCGGCCGCCGAAGAGAGATATCGCGTCGTCGTGTTGGAGCCGCAGGCTATCGATCACGGCACGGCCGTGCCGCTCTACTTTCTGCTGCGTAACGGTTGGGCGGGCCGCGCCGTCGCCCTCGGCTACAGCTTTCTCCCCGACGAAGACCACGTGCGCTTCGGCGAATGCATCAGGCGCGCCGTCGAGAATATCAAACGCCCGGCCGCCTTCGTCGCCAGCGGCGACCTGAGCCACAGGCTCAAGCCCGGCGCGCCCGCCGGCTTCGACCCTGAAGCACGGCGATTCGACGAACAGGTCGTCGCGGCGCTCCGCGCGAACGCGCCGGGACAAATCCCGCGCATCGACCAGGGGCTGCGTCGGCTCGCCGGCGAGTGCGGCTATCGCTCGATGCTGGTCGGGCTCGGCGCCACGTCCGCCGCCGAGCCCGATTGCGAGGTCATCAGCTACGAAGCCCCCTTCGGCGTCGGCTACCTCGTCGCACAAATGTCACGCACGAACTTGAACTGACTGATGGGCGTTAAAGCGACGAACGTCGAACACACAACGCCCGCGCCTCTTAACCCGGGCGGCGCGGAGGCACAGGAAAACAGTCTCCCGCGGGACGAGGGGCGAATAACCGAACTGGCCCGAAACGCCGTCGAAGCCTACATCTTAAGCGGGCACGTCGTCGAGCCACAGCCCTTTCCCGTAACGTCTCTGCTGGGCAGGCCGTCCGCCTGCTTCGTCTGCATCAAGACCCGGGGACGCGAGTTGCGGGGCTGCATCGGCACGGTCGAGCCGGAACACGGCACGCTGGCCGAAGAGGTCGTAGCCAACGCCGTCAAAGCGGCCACGCGCGACCCGCGCTTCCACCCCGTCTCCCGTGACGAACTCCCGTCGCTGCTCTACTCCGTGGACGTTCTCGGGAGCCCGGAGCCGGCACAGTTCGAAGACTTGAACCCCGCGACCTTCGGAGTGGTCGTGACCGACCAGTCGGGCTCGCGGCGCGGGCTGCTTCTGCCCGACATCGAAACAATCGAGACGGCCGGCCAGCAGGTCGGCATTGCCGCCAGGAAGGCGGGCATTAAACCCGGCGAGCCGTTGAGGCTCTACCGCTTTCGCACACGCCGCTTCAGCGAGTCGGCGTGAACTTTTATTTCCGAACGAGGAGGATGACGATGCCAGATTTCAACGAGACGAAAAGCTCCCTCGGGGAACAGAACGAGGATCATGAACTCAAACCCGACGCCACGCCCAACCCCATCGAAGACATCAATCCCGCGAACGACGAGCGAGCAATCGACGTGGGCGAATCCGGTCAGTTCGCCCCGGGCGGCCGCTACAACGAGTTGGAAGTCACCAAGCCGCGTCGCATAGACCTCGACGAACAGGTTGACAGCGCCCTGTCCAAAGAGGAGTAGAAAATCGGTTGGGGATGCTCGCCGGCCGGCGATTAATACCGAAGCGAAAATCTTCCAAAAAAAATCCCGCTGCATACGCGAGATGTATGCAGCGGTAAGATCCACAGGAGGAAAGGGTCTTCATTCTACACAAGCGGGCGGAGTGTGTCAAATAGATTCACACTCCGCCCGTCTGCATAGGATGATTTACACGTCTAAGTTCTTCACGTCCAAGGCATTGTCCTCGATAAATTTACGCCGGGGTTCGACCGCGTCGCCCATCAGGATGGTGAAAATCTGATCCGTCTCGACCGCGTCGTCAATCTTAACTTGAAGCAGCGTACGCTTTTCCGGGTTCATCGTCGTCTCCCAGAGCTGTTCCGGATTCATCTCGCCGAGTCCTTTGTAACGCTGAATCGTCAAGTCCTTCTTCGCGGCCGTCAGCACCCGCTCCAGAAGCTCTTCGCGGGAACTGATGGTCTCTTTCGTGCCGTTTTCGCCGAGTGTGAAGGGAGCGGTCAGACGTTTTTCGAGCGTCTTGTATAACTCCACGGCCTTCTGAAACTCGACATGACTTGCAAGGTCCCAGTCGATTTTAACTTTTGAACCGCCCGAGACCACCGTGTCGATCTCCCACAATCCGTGCTCCTCGTCCGGGGCAAGTTCGGTCTTGTAACCGGCATCCGCCAGCACCTTTTCGACGCGCCCGATCTGCTCACCCTCCTCTTCCTGGAAGATTCCTTTGAGCGTCGCACCCTCTTCCGTCAGCACGCCTTCGCGTCCGCTGAAAGCCTCAAGGAGGAGGTGCAGCAACCGTCCGTCATTGCCGAGTCGCCGGATAAGCTTTTCACAGTAACGATTTAGCTCGACCATCTGCTCAAGGGCGCGTGCGAGTTCCTTACCCTCTATCGCGCCGCCCCCGTTCTCGGAAGTGACCTTCATGTCGCTGGTCGCCTGCCTCACGAGATAGCGTACAATTGACTTCTCGTCCTTGATGTACTCTTCTTTCTTACCACGTTTTACTTTAAACAGCGGTGGCTGTGCAATGAAGACGTGGCCAGCCTCGATAAGCTTCGGCATCTGGCGGAAGAAGAAGGTCAGCAGTAGCGTCCGGATGTGCGACCCGTCCACGTCCGCGTCTGTCATGAAGATGATTTTGTGATAGCGTAACTTGTTGAGATCAAAGTCCTCTTCGCTCTTGCCGATGCCCGTGCCGAGCGCCGTAATGAGTGTTTTTATCTCGCTGTGACCGAGCATTTTGTCGAAGCGGGCTTTCTCCACGTTCAAGATTTTACCTTTTAACGGAAGAACCGCCTGATTCCTGCGGTCACGCCCCTGCTTTGCGCTCCCACCGGCCGAATCACCCTCGACGATATAGAGTTCGCACAGCGCCGGGTCTCGCTCCTGGCAGTCCGCAAGTTTGCCCGGCAGCATCGTGGAGCCCATAGCCCCCTTGCGGACGATCTCGCGCGCCTTACGTGCGGCGTCTCGCGCCCGGGCGGCATCGACGGCTTTTCCGACGATCTTCTTGGCGACCGTCGGGTTCTGCTCAAAATACTCGGTCAGGCGCTCGTTGAGGAACGACTCGACCGCGCCTTTCACATCGGAGTTGAGCTTACCCTTGGTCTGTCCTTCAAACTGCGGTTGCGGCAGCTTGACGGAGATGACCGCGACCAACCCCTCACGCACGTCGTCGCCCGACAGTGGGGTTTTGAAGTTCTTGGCCAGCCCCGAGGACTGCGCATAGGCGTTGATGGTGCGCGTCAGCGCCGAGCGGAAGCCAGAGAGGTGTGTGCCGCCGTCGACGGTGTTGATGTTGTTGGCGAAGGAGTAGACCTTCTCGTCGTACGCGTCGTTATACTGGATGGCGACATCGACCGAGAGCGAGTCGCCCGATTTTTCAAAGTAAACCGGCTTGTCGTGCAGCACCGACTTGTTCTTATTGAGGTGCTTGACGAACTCGGCGATGCCGCCACGGTAGTAGAACTCGTGCGAGCGCTCGGGCTCCTGCCGCTCGTCTTTGATGGTGATGCGGATGCCCTTGTTGAGGAACGCCTTTTCGCGCAGGCGCTCGGAGAGCTTGTCGAAACTGAACTCGGTCACCTCGAAGATTTCGGAGTCGGGCTTGAAGGTGATTTTGGTGCCGCGGCGGCGGGTCTTGCCCGTCATCTCCAGTTTGCTCGCAGGAATCCCTCTGACGTACTCCTGCTCGTAGGTCGCCCCGTCCCTCCAGATTTCGAGCCGGAGCGTCTCAGAGAGGAAGTTTACGCAAGAGACACCCACTCCGTGCAGGCCCCCGGACACCTTGTAGGCGTTCGAGTCGAACTTGCCGCCGGCGTGGAGTTTGGTCATGACGACCTCGGCGGCCGACCTCTTCTCCTGTTTGTGATAATCGACCGGGATGCCGCGGCCGTTGTCGATGACGGTGATCGAGTTGTCGAGGTGTATGAAGACCTCGACCGTGTCGCAGAAGCCGGCCAGGGCTTCGTCAACCGAGTTGTCAACGACCTCGTAGACGAGGTGGTGGAGCCCCATGTCGCCCGTCGAGCCGATGTACATGGCCGGACGCTTGCGGACGGCCTCGCGGCCTTCGAGAACCGTGATGGAAGTGGCAGTATAAGAATCCTTCTTCTTTGTTAAAGTTGTTGCTGTAGGCAAAGTGGTCTCCTCTTCTTGCATATTTTTATACCAATTCCCGACTTTAGGAAGACTGACGGATGACGGGGTTTAGATGCTTTCCGCGGACGTAGCGATTGTTCTCTCCGCCTCGACGCGCGCGCTGTCGCAGGCCACACCCTCCCTGACTTCTATGAGTTTGGCTCGTGCGGCAAACCCTTTAATGAGGTCATTTTTGGAGGTCGTAATGAAGGTCTGCGTGCGCCCTTCGAGGTATTCCAGCAAATGACCGATTCGCTTCTGATCCAGCTCGGCATCCACGTCATCCATCAGGAAAAGCGGATACTCATTGTGCCACGAATAATACACCGAAATCGCCGCTAAGTCAAGTAGAATCAACGCACTACGCTGCTGGCCGGAGCTGCCGTAAGTGCGTATATCCCGGCCGTCGAAGAGAATTTCCAGATCGTCCCGGTGCGGGCCGATGAGCGAGTAGCCCGAACTGATTTCGGCGCTGAGACGCAGGCGCAGCCGCTCTTTCAACAGCGCTTCGTAATCCTCCAGATCGCCCTTCCCTTCGAGCGCGGAGACGTAACGGATCGTGACCTCCTCGCGCTCGAACAGGCGCTGTTGCAGACTCCCGCCGAGGCGCCCGACGTAGTCGAGCCGCGCGCGGTGTATGGCCGCCCCGAGAGAGATGAGCTGTTCGTTCCAGGGCTCAATTAATTCGCGCGCGTTGTCTGTGTTCGTCTCGGATTCGGAGATGTCCTGGAGCAGGCGGTTCTTCTGCTTGATGACGCGCTGGTAGTCTGCGAGCGTCTGGACGTAGCTGTGGTGGAGCGAGACGACGCCGCGGTCGAGGAATCGGCGCCTCGCTTCGGGGCCGCCGCGCACGACTTCTAGCTCGTCGGCGGTGAAGGGCACGACGTGGAGTTGGCTGAGGTAGCTTGCGACCGACTCGCGCTTGCCGTTGAGCGAGAGTGTCTTCGAGCTTCCCTGGATGGTGACCTGCAAGTCCCTGTGTACGTCCTGGGCGCGCGCGACGCGCCCGCGGACTACCGACAGGTTTTCGCCGAAGCGTATGGCCTCCTGCGGCCGCTGTGTGCGGAAGGACTTGGTGGTGGCGAGGAGGTAGATGGCTTCGAGCCAGTTCGTCTTCCCCTGCCCGTTATCGCCCGAGATGACGTTCAGACCCTCGCCCCAGAAGATTTCGCCGCCCAAATTCCTGAAATTGTGAACCTCAATGGATTCGAGCAGCATATGTCGAGTTTAACATACGCTGCTCGAAACAGAGGCCGGCTTGAACCTTCCGGCTCGTCGAATCAGAGGCGCATGGGCATGACGACGTAGCGGTAGTCGTAGCCGTCGTCGGAGGCGGGGCGGAGCTGCGCCTGGGAGTTGCCGTCTTTGAACTCGAAGGAGACGTTGCCGTCGTTGAGGACGTTGAGGAAGTCTTGGAGGTATGCGGCGTTGAAGCCGATTTCGGTCTCGTCGCCGGCGTACTCGGTGGTGACGGTTTCGCTCGACTCGCCCTCTTCGGCCGTCTGAGAGCTGATGTGGAGGCTGCCGGGCGTCAGGTGGAAGCGGACGGCGTGCGAGCGGTCGTCGGCCATCAGCGCGACGCGCCGTATGGCCTGCCCGAGCGACACGGAGTCGAACTCGGCTTTCTTGTCGTTCCCCTTCGGCATCACCATCTCGTAGTTCGGGAACTGCCCCGTCAGCGTGCGCGAGATGAGCAGGCGCGGCCCGACTTCGAAGTAGATGTGGTTCTCGTCGGCGCCGAGTCCGATCTCACCCTCGAACGAGGAGGTCAGCTTCGTCAACTCGGCGAGGGTCTTGCGCGGGATGAGCACGTCAATCTCTTCCGCGGGCGTGCCCGCCCCGAGGTCTTTGCGCTCGACGTAGGCGAGGCGGTGGCCGTCGGTTGTCACCATCTTGGCGCCCGACTTATCGAGCATGAACTTCGCGCCGGAGAGAGTGTACCTTGACTCTTCAAGCGTGATGGCGAAGATCGTCCGGTCGATGAGCGTCTTGAAGACTGTGGCCGGGAGCCTGACCGGGGCGGACTTGAAGCTGGGGACTTCGGGAAAGTTGTCGTGGTCGATGCCGGCGATGCGGAAGTTGGAGCGCTCGCACTTAACTGTCGCCCAGTTGTTCTCCTCCTTGCGGAAGCTGACGGGCGCGTCGGGCAGCACGCGCGCGATGTCGAAGAGCTTCCGCGCGCCGACGCACATCGCGCCGGGCGTCTTAATCTCCGCCTCCGTCTCGCAGCGCAAGGTCACGTCCAGGTCGGTGCCCGTGATGCGAATCGTGCCCTCGCCCACCGACTCGATCAGGATGTTCGAGAGCGCGGGAATCGTGTTCTTCTTCTCGACCGTGCCCTGTACGAGACCCAGCTCCTTCTGGAGAGAGGTTTTGCTGATTGTAAACTCCATCTTTGAACTCCTCTGGGGAACTTAACTGTGCTGAATCACATGATAACTGCAAGAGCTTGTTGAGCGTTATTGCCGTCTGCGCTTTTCCTGTTACTTCTAATTAAATACCTTATATTTATATATAGTAGTAGTAGTAGGGCCTGTGGAAATGTGGAAAACCGACCTTACTGTTGTATCCATTAGAATTGTTTTCCACAACCCCTGTGGAAAATGCTGTGGAAATCTTTAGCTTTATGTGGAAAAAGGTCGCAAAGGAAAAGTTTTCCACATTTCCACAGGGCACTTTTTAAGGTAGCCTGTGGAAATGTGGAAAACTTTCACCTAAGTAACTGACACAAAATAACTTAGTGTAAAATCAGCCTGTGGAAAATAATTCACCCCAAAAGTGAGCTAACTACTTGCAAAGATTATCCATAATGTCGCTCACGACCCTGTGGAAATTCTGATCCTTTGAAACCAGTGCCTCAATCTTCTCCACAGAGTGAATGACGGTCGTGTGGTGCTTCCCGCCGAACTCTCGGCCTATCTCTGGAAAACTATGTTTCGTCAGACGTTTGCAAAGGTACATGGCGACCTGACGGGGCACCGCTATCTGGCGCGAATTGTTCTTGGACTTCAGGTCGTCAACGCGCAGTTTGTAGTGTGCGCCGACCGCGCGTTGAATCTGCTCAATAGTAATGCCGGCCGGCCGGTCGTCCTCCGCGATGTTGCGGATGGCGTCCTGCGCGAGCATCTTCGAGATGGGCAGGCCGCGCAGCGACGAGATAGCTATCAGGCGCACGAGTGACCCTTCCAACTCGCGTATGTTGCTCTTGACCTTGCCGGCGATGAAGAAGGCCACGTCGTCGGGCAGTGCCACGCCGTCCAGGTCGGCTTTACGTTTGAGTATCGCGACCTTGGTTTCGAGGTCGGGCGGCTCGATGTCGGCGATGAGCCCCCATTCGAAACGCGAGTGGAGCCGCTCTTCGAGCGTCGGAATCTCGCGCGGCGGGCAGTCGGAAGTGATGACAATCTGCTTCTGGCCGTCGTAGAGCGCGTTGAACGTGTGGAAGAACTCCTCCTGCGTGCGCTCCTTGCCGGCCATGAACTGTATGTCGTCCATCAGAAGCACGTCGATTGAGCGATATTTCTCACGAAAAGTCTGGGTCTTGTCGTAGCGGATGGCGTTAATCAGCTCGTTCATGAACCGCTCCGCCGAAATGTATGACAGGCGCAGATAGCGGTTACGCTCTTTAACGGCGTGGCCGATAGCATGCACGAGGTGTGTTTTTCCCAAGCCCACTCCGCCGTAAATGTAGAGCGGGTTGTATGTTTTCCCCGGCGCTTCGGCGACGGCCAGTGCCGCAGCGTGTGCGAACTGATTGCAGGAGCCGACGACGAAGGTACCGAACGCACACTTCGGGTTGAGTGAATTTTCCAACGGCTCGATGTCAACGAAGGTCGTCGCGCCCGGGGTCAGTCCGTCCGACTCGGCCGCTTCCAGTAAGGAGAAGAGGCTGGAAGAGGTATTCTTTGGAGAATTGGCGACGGGCTGCGTTTCTAAATCAAGCGTGCCCAGGTCATCCATCTCTTTGCCCGTGCCGGAATTCGGGCTCTGCGAGTCTTCTTCAACAGTCCAGTCAACCTGGTAGTCAGACAGGTTCAACTCGGACAGCGACGCGTCGAGCACGTCCGAGTAGTTCGAGCTAACCCAATCTTTAACGACGTGGTTCGGGGCGCGAAGGTGAAGGACGTGTCCCGCTTCGTCATAGCCTTCAAAGTGAATCGGTCGTATCCAGGTTTCAAAGCTCTGACGGTTCAGCCGCTTCTCGACCGCGAGAAGGATGTCGTTCCAAATTCTATTCTCGTAAGTTGCGCTCATAAGCTTCTCGCATTCAACCGAGAGAGAGACTGACGGCTGATTTAAAAGAGTACAGTCCTCCTCCATGATTTGCTCAACCTAACTGTTGAACCAATCACCGGAAGGTGTTGTAAAACTTCCCTTTTAAGCTCTCTTTTAGAACTCCCCGAAGGGTTTTCCACAGAGTTTTCCACAGGGCTGTGGAAAACTCTCGAAAACTTAAAGTGAAGCTTTAAGTGTTTTACTTTCAATTACTTACAGGTGATGACCATCTGTGAAACGGGCGCGAGACTAGCATAACCTGACCCTAGATGCAAGAGAATTCCACAGGGCTCAAATTATTTTTCGAAACCTAGTTTCTACGACTTTTTAATTCCTGCGTAATTTTCGCTTTTCTGAAAAGTTAGTTAATTTATGAACTGTTTCAGGACAACCGATTTTTTCTGTTTTTGAGGAGTTTAGAGAGACTTGCCTAAAAATTAGCTTCCAGATCGGGGAGTTCCAACCCCGTCCTTTCCTTGACACAAACCGTATTAGCGGCTAGTCTTGTCCCTTTCGTCTTAAGGAGAAAATTTCAACAGTTATGCCTAAAAGAACATTCCAACCAAACAACCGGCGCCGCGCCAAGACGCACGGCTTCCGCGCGCGCATGGCCACGAAGAGCGGCCGCCTCGTGTTGAAGAGGCGGCGGGCCAAGGGGCGCAAGCGTCTGACCCCGTCGCATTACTAATCGAGACCGCTTTGTTGAAGGATGCGCGTTTGCGTAAATCCGCAGAATTCCGCGCGGTTTACGAAGGTGGGAGGCGGTTCGACGGGCGTCTGGTGACGGCCTTCGTCCTGACCAATCCGCTCGAACAGCATCGTTTGGGGATAACGGCTTCGCGGAAGATGTCGCGTCTGGCCGTTAAGCGCAATCGTACTAAGCGTCTCTTGCGTGAGGCTTTCCGCCTGACCAGCAGCGATCTCGGCAGCCTCAAAAACAGATATGACTGGGTTTTCAATCCCCGTCGTATGATGATTGAGGCGAAGGCGGAGGCGGTGGCGGCGGAACTGAGGCGGATAATTGCTCAGGTCGGGCGAAGCGAACAGTCGTCTCCGTGCGAAACGGAAAAGTAATTGGTAAGAGTCGCTCTGACATCTTTACTTCGGTTTTATAAGGCGTTCATCTCGCCCTTACTCCCTCCCTCGTGCCGTTTCGCCCCAACCTGTTCAGAATATGCGATGGAGGCCATTGAGCGTTACGGGGCTCTGCGCGGCGGATGGATGGGGCTGCGCCGGCTGTTGCGTTGTCATCCTTTTCACCCGGGCGGGTATGATCCGGTCAAGTGATTTCAACATTTTTGTTGACACACCGGCATGTGTTGGTAGTGCGAATGGTTTGAAATAGATGGATCAGAAGCGTCTTTTACTTGCTTTTGTACTCTCGGCAGTAATTCTTTTCGGGTGGGCTTACCTCTTTCCTCCTCCCCCGACGAATGACCAGCAGAACGCCAACGCCTCGCAGCAGGCGGCGACCGGTTCTCCAACGCCCGCCTCTTCACAGCAACCCGCACAGGCCGACGCACAGCCCGTCTTAACAACGCCCGCGTCTCAGGACGTAGTCCCGCAGCGAACCGTCACCGTCTTGACCCCGCTCTACGAGATCAAGTTCGACAGCCGCGGTGCGACCGCCAAAAGCTGGGCTATCAAGCAGAATAAGGAGAAAGGCGGCGAGACGAAACAACTCCGTTCGGCTTCGAGCACGAAGGATAAACCGGAGCCTCTTGAACTCATCCCGCAGGAAGGTCTGGATCGCGGCCTGGCCCCCCTCAAAATTGTGACCGGGCGGCAAGACCTGGACGCGACGATGGCCTCAAGGAATTTTGTCGTCGGGGGCGTCGAGGACGGGACGACTGAGGCGAAACTGGACTTGAAGTCGGGCGAGCAGAAATCCGTCGAGTTCCGTTTGAGTGAGCCGGGCAGTAACTTAGAGGTATTAAAGAAGTTAACCTTCGATGCGGATCAGTACGTGGTCAGGCTTGAGACGAAGGTTTTGCAGGGCGGTCAGCCGGTTCCCGGCACGAAGATAACCATCGGGCCGAGCATCGGTGACCAGGGGGTCAGGGAGTATAACTTCTATTCCATCGCGCCCGAGGCAATCCTCGCTCTTAATGACGGAGTCCAACACCTGCCGCCGGAGTTTGATGCCAGCAAGGAGAAGGTGCACGTCCAGAAGTTCGACGTTCCTGTTCGCTGGGCGGGCGTCGGGGATACTTATTTCGCGATGGCCCTGGTCTTACCTCAGTCGCTTCCCGGCCTTGAGTATCAGACCGAAAAATTCGAGAAGCAGGTGAACGGGCAGGACAGATTTTTAATTACCGCCTATGTCCCTGTTCCTGCGGACGGGTCGCCCTCTTTCATCTTCACCGGGCCCAAAGATCACGATCAGCTTCAAGAAACCAGTGCATTTATCAACAAAAACGTTCCAGGTCAACAAGTAGACTTGGGTCAGTTAATCAATTACGGCTGGACGGAGCCCGTAACCAAGCCGCTCGCGGCGCCGATTCTCTGGTCAATCAACCGCCTCAACAAGCTGACGGGGAGCTACGGGCTCGCAATCATCCTCTTTACCATCATCATTTACACCCTCTTTTTCCCGCTTAAGTGGCGCTCTTCAAAGGCGATGAAGAAGGCACAGAAGCTCGCGCCGCAGATGAAGGAGTTGCAGGAAAAGATAAAGGGGATGAAGCAGAACGACCCGCGGCTCAAAGATTTACAGATGGAGCAGTTGCGTCTGATGAAGGAGGGAAATCCGCTCGGCGGCTGTTTGCCCCTTTTGATTCAGATGCCTTTCCTGATTGCGCTCTACGTCGCAATCACGATCTCGATTGACTTCCGTCAATCGACTTTTCTGTGGATTCAAGACCTGTCGGCAGGCGACCCGACAAAATTGCTTCCCATCTTAATGGCCGGCTCCATGCTGGTCCTGCAGTTGATTACACCTGCGCCCTCGGCCGATCCGCTGCAACGCAAGATGATGGCGGTGATTATGCCGCTTATGATGCTTTGGATTCTCTGGAGCGCGCCGGCGGGACTTCTGGTCTACTGGCTGGTCGGCAACCTCGTCGGCTTCGGCCAGCAAATCATCATCAACCGCATGCTCAAGTCTAAGGACGACGAGGAACAGCCACCACAGGAGAAGGATCGAGCGGGCTCCCGTCAGAAGAAAAAGTTTAACGACGACGTGAGTCCATCTCAGGCGTAATGGCTTTACTGTCAATATTTCCGCGTTTCGGGTGACAAATGAAGGAAACTTACGGACAGGCAGAGCAGTTCTTAAACGACATATTCCGCACGGCCGGCTTCGAGCTGCGTGCCCAGGCGAGTGAAGAGGCAGACGGCTGCGTCCTCAACATCGACGGCGCGGATTCTCCTCTAGTTCGAAGCGAAGGCGGCGAGCTTCTGGACGCACTGGAGCACTTCGTCAACCAGTCGTTCGGCCGCAGCCTCTCGGAGGGCGAGCGTTTCATTTGTGATGTCGATAATTTCCGCTCGATTCGAGAGACAGAGCTGCGCGCGATGGCGCGGCACGCGGCCGATCGCGTGCGTTCGACCGGCCTGCCCTTCTTCTTCGGCCCGATGACTGCGGCCGAGAGGCGCGTTATTCACCTGACTCTCGCCGAAGAACCAAGCCTTTTTACCGAATCGGTCGGCGAGGGCAACGCACGTCGCCTCAAGGTCAGCCTGAAAAAGTCCGATAAAAACTAGTCTCCGAGAAGGGGACGGCGCGTCTGTTTTGTGCTGCGCCGTCCCCTTCTCTTTTAGTGTAATTTTCCACCTGAAGTGCAGGCAGACGGCACCATCGTCGCACTCTCCACGCCGCCGGGTCGAAGCGGAATCGGCGTCATACGCATTAGCGGTGAGAGGGCGCTCGACCTCACGCGCTCCCTTGCCCGAGATTCTGAGTTTTGCCCCGAACCGAACCGCGTTATATTAAAGTCTATCTACGACCCGGATACGTTGGAAGTTATTGACCGGGTTGTAGTTACCTTTTTCAAGTCGCCACACTCCTATACCGGCGATGATGTCATAGAGCTTGGCTGCCACGGTTCACCTCCTCTCCTTCTGCGTATTCTCGATTCTCTGCTTCTCTTCGGCGCCAGGGCCGCTGAGCCGGGCGAGTTCACTATGAGGGCTGTCGCCAACGGACGGCTCAATCTCACACAGGCCGAAGCTGTTCGCGATCTCATCGAAGCCCAGACGCACGCGGCCGTGCGCCAGGCGGCGCGCCAACTCGGCGGTGAACTCTCCAAAAGACTTCAACCGATTAAAGACGCACTCCTAGAAATCATAGTACCGCTCGAATCTTCGCTGGAATTCGTCGAGGATGACCTTCCGGAAGACATCGCGCGTAACATCGAGCAAAGGCTCTCCGCGCTCTCTGTCAAACTCGATGAGATGGCGGATTCATTTCGTCGCGGGAGACTTCTGAAAGACGGTTTGCGTGCCGCCCTCATCGGCCGGCCAAATGTAGGTAAGTCTAGTCTTTTTAATAGTTTGCTGTCTTCCGAACGAGCTATTGTCACAGAGATACCGGGAACTACACGTGACACTATCAGCGAAGTCATAAACATCGAAGGCATTCCAGTCTTAATAACCGACACCGCGGGTGTTCGTTTATCCTCGGACAAGATTGAGCAGCTCGGCATCGAGCGCACGCGGCGCGCAGTAGCAGACGCCGACCTCATCATCGTGGTACTCGACGGGTCCCAAACTTTGACCGATGAAGACAGAGAGATTATCAGGGAAGCCGTCGGTAACCGATGCGTATTGGCCCTAAACAAGAGCGATTTAGAAAGCTTTCGTATTAGTAATGCGCAACTGCTGGACGATAATATAGTATCAGTTTCCGTGTCGGCTAAGACCGGAAAAGGTCTGGACACCCTTTGCGCTCAGATCATCAAACCTTTTGCGTCTGGGCATCTGGACGAAAGTAGCTTTGTCATCACAAACGCCCGGCATTATGATCTTTTAAGGCGTACGAGTGAAGCTTTGCAGTCTTCGCAGGGTTTACTTCGAGAGAATGTCACCGAAGAGCTGGTTCTCGCGAATCTTTACGAGTCTTTGCGCTTTTTGGGCGAAATTACTGGCGAAACGACGCCTGAGGACATACTCTCCCAAATATTCTCGACTTTCTGCATCGGAAAATGAGAACGAACTTTGACGAAGATTTTGACGTGATCGTAATCGGCGCGGGACACGCCGGTTGTGAGGCAGCCTCGGCCAGTGCCCGCATGGGGTGCCAGACTGCTCTCGTCACAATAAGTCTGGACATGATCGGCCAGATGTCATGTAACCCCGCCGTCGGAGGCATTGCTAAAGGTCACTTAGTGCGCGAAATTGATGCCCTCGGCGGTATTATGGGTCGAATCATCGATCGCACGGGTATTCAATTTCGCCTGCTTAACCGTTCCAGAGGCCCGGCCGTACAAGCCCCACGTGCTCAGGCTGACAGGGCTCTCTACCGCACAGAGATGCGTCATGTCCTTGAGTTCACACCGAATCTGCATCTCCGACAGGGTGTCGTTACCGACTTTGTGATTGAGAACGGGCAGGTTCTAGGCATTCAGCTCCAGGATACAAGACGCCTCAGAGCGACAGCCGTCGTTCTCGCTGCCGGAACTTTCCTGAACGGCCTTATTCACACAGGACGCTCGACTTATATCGCAGGGCGAGCCGGAGAGCCCGCATCTATCGAACTTGCCGAGAGTCTAAAAAGATTGGGTTTTCCGGTAGGACGTCTAAAGACTGGCACCCCTCCACGCCTGGATGGGCGCACGATTGACTGGGACGTTTTCGAATCGCAACCGGCTGATGAGCGCCCGGTTCCCTTCTCTTTTCTGACTGAAAGTATTGAGCAGCCACAAGTTAACTGCCATATAGGTTATACCAATGAGTCTGTACATAAGACTATCCGCAACAATCTTCAGGAATCGCCTCTCTATTCGGGTCAAATTAAAGGGATTGGCCCCCGGTACTGTCCGTCTATTGAGGATAAGATCGTTAAATTTCCAGAGAAGACCCGTCATCAGTTATTTCTTGAGCCTGAAGGCTATGATACCTATGAAGTTTATCTGAACGGCTTTTCGACCTCGCTACCTTTTGATCTGCAACAAGAACTCGTACACAAAATCCCTGGACTCGACCAAACTAAGATTATACGGCCTGGGTACGCTATCGAATATGATTTTGTGGACCCTAGGGAACTCACACCTACTCTACAAACTACGCGTGTTGCCGGGCTCTTTTTCGCAGGTCAAATTAATGGGACGACTGGCTACGAAGAGGCCGCGTGTCAGGGACTTATGGCTGGAATCAACGCCGTACTTTACGTCCAAGGGCGTGGAGGATTTTCGCTTCGTCGTGAAGAGTCATACATCGGGGTTCTTATCAATGATTTAATTTCGCAAGGTGTGGACGAGCCATACCGGATGTTCACTTCGCGCGCTGAGAATCGCCTGAATCTTCGTTATGACACTTCGGATGCCAGACTTTCCCCTTATGGCAGGAATTTAGGACTTCTGGCAGATTATGAATGGGCGCGCTTCTCCTCTCGAAGGGATCGAATTGCCAAAATTCGCAATGCTCTGCTCGACATCCGTTTTAAACGTTCATCTCAGGAGTATTCGGAGTTATCTCGACTGATACAAAAGGACTTGGGAGATTCTATCTCTCTTGCATCCGTCTCACAGTATCCAATGGTTGATAGTTCTATTATTTTCGATTTTTTGCCATCAAGCTTAAAGAGTAACGCAACCTTCTCTGAGATTGAAACTACTGTCGGAGACCTTCTCTATCATGGCTACATTCGCACTCAACAGCAGAATAATGAACGCATAAGAAATCAAAGTGATGTAACCATCCCCAGTACTATGGACTTTAAAGAAATCAGCGGGCTTTCTCATGAAATGGTTGAGAGACTTGAACGTGTCAAACCTCAAAGTTTCGGCCAAGCATGCAGAATTCCGGGAATGACGGCCGGTGCCCTCTCTACACTTCTCTTCTTCTTAAAGACTTCCAAGAATTAGTTAATCCTCACCTTTAGCGTTTCACGTGTCACATCTCGTAGATGTGACACGTGAAACACAACCATATCCTCTTAAAATTAACCTGTGAGATGGAAGTTATAGTCACTTACGGTGAAATATGATAATTTATCACCGCTCAGCGATGCCGCGGTAATAAGGGAAGATTCGGAATGGCTAAAATTATTGCGGTGGCGAATCAGAAAGGTGGAGTTGGTAAAACCACAACATCAGTTAATCTAGCCGCCAGCCTTGCGATCGCGGAAACTCGCGTTTTACTCATCGATACAGACCCACAAGCTAATGCGACCTCAGGCGTGGGTTTACAACGTGGCAGCTTACGGCGCAGCCTGTATCACGTTCTTGTGCTCGACGAAGCCCCCCAGAACGTCATCCAGAATACCGAAATACCTCTACTAAAAATCCTACCGGCGGATAAAAATTTGATTGGCGCCGAAGTCGAACTAGTTGATATCGAGAGCCGTGAATACAAATTAGAAAAAGCCATTCGCTCGATTGAAAGTGAATACGATTTTATAATTATTGACTGCCCTCCATCACTCGGACTGTTAACCTTGAATGCGTTGACGGCGGCTAATTCCCTACTCGTTCCGATCCAATGCGAGTACTACGCCCTCGAAGGGGTAACTGAACTCTTCGACACCCTCGCACGCATCAGGCGTTCACTCAATCCCTCCCTAACAATCGAAGGTCTGCTGCTTACGATGTATGACGAGCGCACGAACCTGTCGGCGGCGGTGGCAGCAGATCTAAGAGATTTCTACGGACATCAGGTTTTCGAAGCGGTCATCCCTCGTAATGTCCGTCTGGCAGAAGCTCCTAGTTACGGAAAGCCGATTATCCTCTACGACATTAAGTCGAGGGGGGCAGAAAGCTATCTTCAGTTGGCAAAGGAGATAATGGCGCATGACAAGAAGAGCGTTAGGACGGGGCCTGAGCGCGCTGCTGTCGGACAAGCCGGCGACAACTAGCGAGGAGATGGTCGAGATTGATATCGACCTGATCGAGCCGAACAATTTTCAACCGAGGACGACTTTTGACGAAGAGCGTTTAGAGCAGCTTGCCCAGTCCATACGAGCCAACGGAATAATCCAACCTCTATTAGTCCGTAGGCTATCCGGCGAAAGATATCAATTAGTTGCCGGCGAACGTCGCTGGCGTGCCGCACAGCGCGCCGGTTTACATAGGGTACCTTGCGTCGTCAAAGAGATACCTGAAGACAAAATGCTGGAGCTGGCTTTAATAGAAAATATTCAAAGACAAGAACTTAACGCAATAGAAGAGGCTCACGCTTATAAAAGACTTATTGAGACCTTAGGGCTCACGCAAGAGATGGTAGCTCAAAGAGTCGGTAGGGATAGAACCTTTATTACCAATTATTTAAGGTTACTGCGGCTGCCTGAAGATATACAGAGGATGGTTGAGATAGAGCAGATTTCAATGGGACACGCGCGTGCGCTTCTAGGCGTGGACGAGCCGGACATACAAAGAAAATTGGCCAGAGAGGTTAGCGAGAAAGGCTTATCCGTACGTCAGACGGAGCGAGCGATAAAAAGGATAGTTGAAGGGGAAGAGACCGAGACTGTTACCACAATCAAAGAAGACCCAAATTTCAAGGCTGCCGAGGATAAGCTACGTCGGAAGCTCAGCTCGAAAGTTCATATTGTCGTCAATCAAAAAACTAACGGTGGCAAAATAGAGATTGAATTTTTTGATGATAATGACTTAAACAGACTATACGAGATCATTATGGGTAAAGAAAGTTTATAATAGTTTAAACTATCAACATCTCTAGGATTCTTAACAAGTAAAACGACAGTAAACAACGCAGTTATATATTGAGACTTGGACTTAAAATCCACTTGTGTTTTTTGCCTTTTTACTTCTTAAATTTGATGCTGAGTCATTGAGATTCGCACAACTTTAACCATAGTATTCGCCCCTTAATAAAAGAGAGTTAGAACGTAACTACAGCGGAAGCCTGTTCCACCAATGTTCCTCGCAATCTTGACGCTTCAAAATCCCGCGTGTTAAACTTCCGCTCTTTTAGCCATACCGCAAAATTTACTTACAGTTAAGCTTTGCGGCTGACTTGTGCTCACTGACAGGGTTCGTCCCACGGGTTCGACATTATGTTAGCCTTCGCAGAATCCATCCAACTCATCCCGGACGGCACAATTTTAATCCATATCGCGATCATTATAACGATGGTCTTCGTCTTGAACAGGCTTCTGTTCAGGCCCGTACTCCGCATACTAAGCGAACGCGAAGCACGCACACACGGGCGCACGGACGAGGCGCGCGAGACGATAAAGAGGGTGGGAGAGAATATATCCCGTTACGAGAATTCGTTGAGGCAGGCGCGCGCCGAGGGCTACAGCCTTCTGGAGCATCAGCAGTCAGAGGCGAACGCCGAGCGGCAGCGCAAAGTCGCCGAGATTCGGAGGGAAGTCGAAGGCCATCTCGGGGTGGAGAAGGATGAGATACAGTCTCAGGCCGAGCGAGCCCGGGCGACATTGCTGGGCGAGGCCGAGCGCGTGGCGGGAGACATTAAAACTCAGATGCTTGGCAGGTAATTGACCATCCTGAACGAACGTTCAGCTTAATTTTATGTGATCGAGTAGCGCCCGAGAGTCACGGGCCGACACGCCAAGTCTATTCAACATGGATTTCAACGAGCTTCTGCCGACCATCGCGAAGTTAGTCAACCTGCTGCTGTTCATCGGCTTGATGGTCTACTTTCTGCGCCGCCCGATCAGCGAGGCGTTTCGGGCGCGCCGGGAGGGTATCCGCAGCGACTTGATGCGTGCCGAGGAAGAACGTGCGGCCGCGGAGGCCCGGCTCGAAGAGGTCAAGGGGCGTCTGGCGCGTTTGGACACGGAGGTCGAGGCCATCAGGGCGAACGCGCAGAAAGAGGCGGCCGAGGAGCGTGCGCGCGTCGAGCGTGCGACGGAGGCAGAGATCAGGAAGATTCGTGAGCAGGCGCGGCGTGAGATCGAGAGCGCGGCGAAGGCGGCCCGCGCCGAGTTGCGCACGTTCACGGCCGAGCAGAGCGTGAAGCTGGCCGAGGAGATGATTCGCAGGGACATTCGCCCTGAGGACGACGCGCATCTGGCGAGGGAGTACGTGGAAGAGCTGGGAGGTGTGAGGCGTTGAGTTCGCAGGCGGTAGCGCGTCGTTACGCGGTGGCTTTGGCCGAAGTCGTGCTGGCGCGCGGCGAAGCGCAGGAAGTGCGCGAGGAGTTGGCGGCGTGGGACGAGTTGATGCGCTCGAACGCCGAGTTGCTCGAAGTGTTCCGCCACCCGGCGATTAATTACGAGCAGAAGCGCGGCGTGCTCGAAGAGTTGATCAGGCGCGCGCGCCCCCGCCCGACGACGGCCAACTTCTTGAAGGTGCTGCTCCAGAACGGCAGGCTGACGGAGCTGGGTGAGGTCAGCGTGCAGTTCGCGCAGGAGTTGGATCGCCGCTCGGGAGTCGTGACGGCCCGGGTGACGACGGCGCGCCCGCTCTCGCCCGACGCGCAGGAGACTCTGCGCGCTCGGCTCGGACAGTTGACGGGAAGCCGGGTGCGGCTCCAGTTCGAGGTGGACGATGAACTGATCGGCGGCGTCGTGACGCGCATCGGCTCGACGTTGTACGACGGCTCGGTGCGCGGCCGCTTACAGCAGATAAAGCAGAGGATGGTCGGGGAGGTATAAGACTTTCCGGTCGAATCGAAAGCCTAAAATAAAATCATGGAACCGATTAGAGCGAACGAGATCAGCGATATCATCCGCCAGCAGATCGAGAACTTCGAGGCGGGCGTGACGGTGACGGAGGTCGGCACGGTCATCAAGATCGGCGACGGCATCGCGGAGGTTCACGGCCTGGAGAAGGTGATGGCCGGCGAGCTGCTGGAGTTCCCGCACGAGGTGCGCGGGCTCGCGCTGAACCTTGAAGAGGACAAGGTCGGCGTCGTGCTCTTCGGCGAGTACCAGATGGTCAAGGAGGGCGACACGGTCAAGCGCACGGGGCGCATTATGAGCATCCCCGTCGGCGAGGCGGTCGTCGGCCGCGTCGTCAACGCGCTGGGCGTGCCCATCGACGAGCGCGGGCCGATCTCGGCCGACACGTACAACCCTCTGGAGCGCATCGCGCCCGGCGTGGTCGACCGCCAGCCCGTGAAGGAGCCGTTGCAGACCGGTCTGAAGGCCATCGACTCGATGGTGCCCATCGGCCGCGGCCAGCGCGAACTGATCATCGGCGACCGGCAGACGGGGAAGACGGCCGTCGCGCTCGACGCCATCATCAACCAGAAGGGCAAGGACGTTATCTGCGTCTACGTCGCCATCGGTCAGAAGAACTCGACCGTGGCGCAGGTCATCAAGACCCTGGAGGATTTCGGCGCGATGGAGTACTCCATCGTCGTCTCCGCGACGGCGTCCGACCCGGCGGCAATGCAGTACCTCGCCCCCTACGCGGGCGCGGCCATCGGCGAGTTCTTCCGCGACAGCGGGCGCCACGTCCTGACCGTCTACGACGATCTCTCGAAGCACGCCGCGGCCTATCGCGAAATCTCTCTGCTGCTGCGCCGTCCGCCGGGGCGCGAGGCGTTCCCCGGCGACGTTTTCTACCTGCACTCGCGTCTGCTTGAGCGCGCGGCCAAGCTCTCGGACGCGAAGGGCGCGGGGTCGCTCACGTCGCTCCCGATCATCGAGACGCAGGCGGGCGACATCTCGGCGTACATCCCGACGAACGTCATCTCTATTACTGACGGGCAAATCTTCTTAGAGGCCGACCTCTTCAACTCGGGCATTCGCCCGGCCATCAACGTCGGCAACTCGGTGTCGCGCGTCGGCGGGTCGGCGCAGATCAAGGCGATGAAGCAGGTGGCGGGCACGCTGCGCCTCGACCTCGCGCAGTACCGCGAGCTGGCGGCCTTCGCGCAGTTCGGCTCCGACCTCGACCGCGCCACGCAGAATCAGCTCGCGCGCGGCCAGCGCCTCGTCGAGATTCTGAAGCAGCCGCAGTACCGCCCGATTGATGTCGAGCAGCAGGTGCTCATCCTCTGGGCGGCGACGAGCGGGCAGATCGACGACGTGCCGGTCGAGCACGCGCGCCGCTTCGAGGCGGACTTCCTCCGCTTCGTCGAGACCTCGCAGCCGGGCATTCTCAACAGCATCCGCGAGAAGAAGGCGCTCACCGACGAGATTAAGGAAGAGCTGGTGCGCGCCGTCGCCGACTTCAAGGCTTCGTGGCAGGAGCGCGGCTTCAACCCGCAGCCCGACCCGCCGGTTGACCCGACGAAGGCGTCACCGACGACCGCCGCGGCCGGAGCTTGAAAACCGTGATGAGTGTTGAATGATGAGTGATGAGCAGAAGCAAGACTTCTCTTAAACACTCATCACTCACCAGACATCACTTATCACTCAGACAATGGCTAACCTCCTCGACATCCGCCGGCGCATCAAGTCGGTCAAGAACACGCAGCAGATCACGAAGGCCATGAAGATGGTCTCGGCGGCGAAGCTGAGGCGCGCGCAGGAGCGTGCGGTCTCGGCGCGCCCCTTCGCCGTGAAGATGGCGGAGGTGTTGACCGACCTCGCCTCGCAGGCGGGCGAGGACTTCACGCACCCTCTGATGGACGCGCGCGGCGACCAGCGCTATCTGCTCGTGCTCGTCACGGCCGACAAGGGGCTGGCCGGCGCCTTCAACGCGAACCTGACCAAGGCGGCGCAGGCGTTCATACGCGAGCACGACGGCAAGGAGATCGAAATCCTCGCGGTCGGGCGTAAGGGGCGCGACTTCTTCCGCCGCCGCGGGAAGCTCGCCGGCGAGTACGTGGGGCTGACGGGCAAGGGGCGCATCGAGCACGCCGAGGCGTTAGAGATCGCGCGCGAGGTGATGCGCCGCTTCGTCGAGGACGAGGGCATCGACAAGGTCTTCGTCATCTTCAACGAGTTCCGCTCGGTCATCTCGCAGCGCGTCGTGGTCGAGCAGATTCTGCCCGTCTCGCGCGTCGTTGACGGGGGCGGGGAAGAGGACGAGGGCGCGCCGAACCTCGTCGGCTACAAGTACGAGCAGCCGCCGGCGGAAATCTTCAGCCAGCTCTTGCCGCGCCTGGTCGAGACGCAAATCTACCGCGCGCTGCTGGAGTCGGTCGCCTCCGAGCAGGGCGCGCGCATGACGGCGATGGACTCGGCGTCGAAGAACGCGGGCGAGCTGATCCAGTCGCTCACGCTCAACATGAACCGCATCCGTCAGGCCAGCATCACGCGCGAGATCATCGAGATCGTCTCGGGCGCGGCCGCCGCGCAGTAACGGCCAATCTAAACTGGTCAGCAGGTGAGGGAAGCAGGCGTTCGCGGCTTCCCTCTTTTCTTTTAAATCAGATGGCGTTCGACGTCGAAGACGAAAAGTGGGTTTGGCGGCGAAGGCTCTGGCGCTACGGGCCTCTGGTCGCGTGGACGTGCTTCGTTCTTCTGGCGTCGTCGTCGAACTTCTCGGCGTCGAACACGTCGCGCGTCATAAGGCCGCTGCTGCTCTGGCTCTTCCCCGGCATCTCGGAGGCGTCGCTCGCCTCCGCACACTTCCTCGTCCGCAAGGCCGCGCACTTCACCGAGTACGCCGTGCTGGCGCTGCTCGCGGCGCGCGCCTTCCGCACGTCCCGCGACGAGAAGTTGAAGCGCCGTTGGTGGCTCGCGGCCTTCGCGCTCGTCGCGTGCGTCGCGCTCGTTGACGAGTACCACCAGAGCTTTCTTCCAGCACGCACGGGCACCATCTACGACAGCCTGCTCGACATGGCGGGCGGCGCGACGGCGCTCGCGTGTGCGGCCCTGTGGCTCGCGCGGCGGCGTCGGAAGTATGATGAAGCCAGCTAACTCGGCCGACTTCAAAGCTACTGCCACTTTCGGCGGGGCGTGGTATCCTACGATTCGTCCCCCGGAATAGTGTCGGCGCTTCCCCTTATAAGTCCGAGGACGACTCATTTCATGCTGAGAAATTTGAGGCAACCGCGCCGTGTAGTCATCACGGGGCTCGGGTGCGTGACGCCTCTGGGCGTCGGGCGCGAGGCGTTCTGGGACGGGCTCGTGCGGGGCGAGAGCGGCGTGCGGCGCATCGAGGGCTTCGACGTGTCCGCCTCGCCGGTGCGCATCGCGGGTCAGGTCAGGGACTTCGATTGGGAGGGCGAGCTGAAGGCGAAGGATCGCCGCCACGTCGCGCGCACGGTGCCTCTGGCGCTGGCCGCGGCGCGCGAGGCGGTGAACGACGCGCGGCTCCAGCCCTCGGACTTCTCTCAGGAGGAGAGGCGCGCGTTCGGCGTCCTGCTCGGCACGGGCGGCGGCGGGCTGGCCTTCACCGAGGAGCAGTACAAGTACCTCTACCTCCCGGACTCGCCCGGCACCGCGAGCGTCTACACCATCCCTTCGTCCACGCACGGCGGACTCTCGTCAGAACTCTCGATGGCCTTCGGGCTGCGCGGGCTCTCGCACGTCGTCTCGACGGGCTGCACCTCCTCGACCGACGCCGTGGCCTACGCCGCGCAGCACATCGCGCTCGGCCGTCAGGAGGCGATGCTCGCGGGCGGCTCCGACGCGCCGCTCGCGCCCGGCATCCTCGGCGGCTTCTGTCTGATGAAGGTCTTGACCGAGGACTGGAACGACGAGCCCGCACGCGCCTCGCGCCCCTTCGCGCGCGACCGCTCGGGGATGGTCCTGGGTGAAGGCGCCTGGGTCTACGTGCTCGAAGAGTACGAGCGCGCGCGGAGTCGCGGGGCCAACGTCTACGCGGAGATCACCGGGTACGGCGCGACGTGTGACGCCTACCACCGCGTGCGCCTGGAAGACACGGGCGAGGAGCCCGCGCGCGCCATGCGGCTCGCGCTCGAAGACGCGGGGCGCGCGCCCGAGGAGGTTGACTACGTGAACCTGCACGGCACCTCGACCGTGCTGAACGACCGCATCGAGACGCGGGCGCTCAAGCTCGCGTTGGGCGAGGCGTCGAGGCGCATCCCGATGTCGGGCACGAAATCGCAGATAGGACACCCGCAGGGCGCTTCGGGCGCGGCGGGGCTCGCCGCGGCGCTGTGCGCGATACGGACCGGCCTCATCCCGCCGACCATCAACCTCGACGAGCCCTCGCCCGAATGCGACCTCGACTACACGCCCAACCGCGCGCGCGAGCGCGACGTGCGCGTGGCTCTCTGCAACTGCATCGGCTTCGGCTCGAAGAACAGCGCGCTCGTCGTCGAGCGCCCGTCGGAGTCTTGAGTTGAGCATGAAGACGACGCTGCTAATTCTCGTCATCTTACTCGCGCCGCCGTCGGGCGTGCCGGCCGCGGCGGGGCCGCAGGGCGGCACCCACCGCTTCTCGAAGGACGGGCTCGCGTTCGACTACCCCGTCGCGTGGACGCTCGCCGACACGAGCAACGACGAGTCGCAGCGCGCGGTGCTCACGCGTGCGGGCGCGTCGAACATCATCATGGTCTTCGCTCGGCGCGAGTTGATTACGACCGCGGAGCAGCTCTCCGCGGCGCGCACCGGCGTGACCATGCCCTACGTCGAGAACATCGCGCACAAGCTGGGACTGAACCAGCCGCCGTCGCCGAACGAGGCGCAGTGTATGCCCGTCGGCGGGCGCACCGCCGTCGGCTTCCGCCTGAGCGGCGTGCTCGAAGGCGCGCCGACGACGGCCGAGGTCTACACGGTCGTCCTCGGCCAGCGCCTCCTCCACCTCGTCAACGTGCGAGCCGAGAAGGACGAGGCCGAGGGCGCACCTGCGTGGAAGACCGTGCTCGACACCCTGAAGGTCGAGGCGCCGGCCCAGCCGTCCCCCGACGCCGAGAAGCTTGAGCAGGTCGTCATGGAAGGCGTGCTCAACCGCAAGGCCGTCAAGAAGCCTCAGCCGAGATACCCGCCCGACGCGAAGGCGGCGCGCGCGCAGGGCACCGTCACCGTGCAGATCGTCGTGGACGAGCAGGGCAACGTCGCCTCGGCGCAGGCCGTCTCGGGGCACAACCTGCTGCGCGGCGCGAGCGAGGAGGCGGCGAGGAAGGCGAAGTTCGAGCCGACGACGGTCTGCGGCCGCCCCGTCAAGGTCTCGGGCGTCATCACCTACAACTTCGTCATCGGGTGAGCGGGCGATTCGGCCAGCGCAGCCAAGAGCTGGAGCACATCGACAAGGGCGACTACACGCCCGAAGAGTACGAGGGGTGCCTGGCCGAGCTGCGCCGCGTCAACCGCTGGCTCGGCGACGTGAGCGCCCTGCGGCGCTCCGTGCTCCCCGACATCGAGCGCGGCGGCGCGCGCGCCTTCACGCTGCTCGACGTGGGCGCGGGGACGGGCGAGCTCCTGCGCGAGGTCGCGCTCGCCGCCCGGACTCGCGGGGTGACGCCGCGGTTGGTCGGGCTTGAGCTGAACGAGCGCGCCGCCGCGGGGCTGCTCGAAGAGTCGCGCGAGTTTCCGGAGATCGCGTCGGTGCGCGGCGACGCGATGCGCCTGCCCTTCGCCGACGGCGCGTTCGATTACGTGATGTGCTCTCTCTTCACGCACCACTTCCGCGACGACGCCTGCGTCCGGGCCTTCAGGGAGATGGCGCGCGTCGCACGCCGCCGCGTCTACTGCATAGACCTGCACCGCCACCCCGTCGCCTACTACTTCTACACGACAATCGGCCGACTCATCCTCCACAACCGCCTCACGCGCGAAGACGGCGCGCTCTCCATCCTCCGCGCGTTCCGTCCCGACGAACTTCGTCGTTTAGGCGAGCGGGCGGGTTTAAAAGGCGTCCGGGTCGAGCGGCGTTTCCCTTATCGTCTGGTCTTGAGTGCGAGCGTATGACGGCGGAGTTCGACGCGATCATCGTGGGCGGCGGGCCGGCCGGGGCGAGCGCGGGCGTTCAACTCGCCGCGTCGGGCGCGCGCGTGCTGCTCGCGGAGCGCGAGCGGTTCCCGCGCGAGAAGCTGTGCGGCGAGTTCATCTCGCCGGAATGTCTGGAGCACTTCGCGCGGCTCGGCGTGCTCGAAGAGATGGGTCGCGGCGGCGCGCGCGTCTCGGAGACGGTCTTCTACGCGCCTTCGGGTCGCGGCGTCTGCGTGCCGAGCGCCTGGTTCGGCGGGAGTGAAGGGGGCGCGCTCGGCTTGAGCCGCGCCGAGATGGACGCGCGTCTGCTCGCGCGCGCGCGCGCGGCCGGCGTCACCGTCATCGAAGAGGCCGCGGTCGCCTCACTCGTCGTCGAAGGCGCCCGCGTGCGAGGCGTGCGCCTGCACGCGGGCGGCGACCTTAAAGAGTTTCGCGCGCGGGTCACACTGGACGCGACGGGGCGTCACCGCGCGGTCGTGCGGCGCGCCGAGCGCGAGTTGAGCGTCGAAGGGAAGCGGGCGAGCCGCGAGGGCGCGAGCGCGGACGGCGCCGGCGAGAAACAACGCGCGCCGCTCGTCGCCTTCAAGGCTCATCTGGAAGGCGCGCGGGGCGCGGCGGGCGTCTGCGAAATCTACTTCTACCCGGGCGGCTACGGCGGACTGAGCCCGGTCGAAGACGGCCTGAGCAACCTCTGCTTCATCGCACGCGCGGGCGACGTGCGCGCGCGCGAAAGCGACCCGGAGCGCGTGCTGCGCGAGGTCTTGATGCGGAACCGTCGCGCCGCGCGCACGCTCAAAGAGGCGACCGCGCGTTCGCGCTGGCTCGGCGTCTCGCTCGAAGGCTTCGGCCGCCACGAGCCCGCGCCGTTTGAAGGTCTGCTCGCGGTCGGCGACGCCGCCGCCTTCATCGACCCCTTCACGGGGAGCGGCATGCTCATGGCGCTCGAAGGCGGCGAGCTTGCGGCGCACGCGGTCTCAAACTGGCTCGCGCGCGGCGGCGTGGACTTCGATGAAATAGCCGGGGACTACCGTCGCGCCTACGCCTCGCGCTTCGACGCGCGGCTGCGCCTGTGCGGGCTGCTGCGGCGCGCGGCGCTCGCGCCCACCGCGCTCGCCGAAGTCTCCGTCATCGCACTCGGCGCGAGCGCTTCCCTGCGCCGCCGGCTCGCGCGCTCCACCCGCGGGAGCAGTAGGCAGTAGGCTCTGCGTTAAGGATATTTAGAGATTAAAGGCATGGACTTCAACTGCTTACTGCCTACTGCCATCTGCCTACTGCTTCTTGCCAAAGGCGGTGCGTTTAAGGTACAAAGTCGGACGTAAGTAGAGACGGTTGCTCTCCGTAAGAACAGGCTAAAGCACAGACCTCCTTTAACGAAACGGGCGAGACGCGACTCAAGCTCCCGGCGCGCGCCCGCCGTCTGTTCCCGAGCGACCTCGAAGACTCACTCTGGCGAAATTGTTCGGCGCGGGAACAATGGACCCGCGCCGCATTTGCGCCTCGCCTTTAGCAATCAGTTTGTCTTTTAAGGAGAGAAGATTTATGCGTGCTAACCCCGGGCGGTGGCTCCCGACCGTTTACCGTTTTGTGCTCGCGTGCGCCCTCGCGCTCTCGTTCGGTGCGCCGGCCGCGCTGGCGCAGGCAGACGCGACCTCCGCCGACCTGTCCGGCTTCGTCCGCGACCCCGCGGGCGCGGTCGTCGCGGGCGCCACCGTCACGGCGCGCAACCCGTCGGTCGGCGTCACGCGCACGGCCACCTCCAACGACGAGGGCTTCTACCGCTTCGTCCAACTCCCGCCGGGGCCGTACGAGGTGTCGGTCGAGGCCGCCAACTTCAAGAAGGCCGTCGTCCCCACCGTCACGCTCACCGTCGGCCAGCGCGCCGACCTCGACTTCGCGCTAGAGATCGGGCAGATCACCGACGTCGTCACCGTCACCGGCGCGCAGACCGAGCTGATCGAGACCTCGAAGACGAACGTCTCGAACACGGTCGATCAGGTGCGCATCGAGAACCTGCCCATCAACCAGCGCGACTACATCAACTTCACACTCACGACCTCCGCCGTCACGCGCGACAACGGCCGCCCCATCGGCCCCGCGCCGACCTCGGGCGTCAGCTTCGGCGGCCAGCGCGGCCGCTCGAACCTCGTGCAGGTGGACGGCGCCGACAACACCGACAACTCGGTCAACGCCGCGCGCTCCACCGTCTCGCAGGAGGCCGTGCAGGAGTTCCAGGTCGTCACCAACTCGTTTGCGCCCGAGTTCGGGCGCACGGCGGGCGGCGTCGTCAACGTCGTCACCAAGTCCGGCACCAACGAGGTGCGCGGCAACATCTTCGGCTTCATCCGCCACAAGTCGATTCAGGCCAAGAACCCCTTCGCGCCCGTCATCGACAACGACCCCGACAAGAAGCCGCCCTTCACGCGCGCGCAGTACGGCGCCACCCTCGGCTTCCCGCTCAACCGCGACCAGACCTTCGGCTTCGTCGCCTTCGAGCAGCGCAAGCGGCAGGAGTCGGGCTTCTTCACCTCGGACGTCGTCCAGCGCCTGACTTCGAGCGTCACCATCGGCGCGCCCTTCCTCCCCTTCTCGCAGACCTTCGACCGCGTCACCGCGCAGCAGGCCGGCTACGTGCAGGGTCTGCTCTCGCAGGCCGCGCAGCTCATCGCGACCGGCACGCCCGGCAACATCGCGACGGGGCAGGCCATCGCCGGCGCGGCCATCCAGTACGCGACGCTCGCCTCCGCGGGCGGGCAGACCGGCCTGACCGGCGCGAGCACCCTGCGCAGCCCCGGCGGCGCCATCACCGCGGGCACGACCATCGGGCAGCGCTTCTTCCTGACGGGCGCCCCCGTCCCCGTCAGCCCGAACGCCTTCCGCCCGCTCTTCGGCCTCAACCGCGTCTTCCCCATCTCGGAGGACACGACCTTCTCGTCGGCGCGCCTCGACCACCGCATCAACGACAAGAACGAGCTGACGATGCGCTTCGGCTATAACCCCTCGGACATCACCGGCATCCAGGTCGAGTCGCAGAACCAGGCGCTCGGCCAGAACGACTTCTCGCGCACGGGCATCCAGACCCTGCGCGACGCGAACTTCGTCACCACGCTCCACTCGACGCTCTCGAACACGATGGTCAACGAGGCGCGCTTCAACTTCGGGCAGCGCCGCGCGACCTTCACCTCGCAGAACGGGCAGGCGACCGCCTACAACATCACGGGCGTCGCCTTCATCGGCCGCGAGCTGTTCAGCCCGGTCATCCGCACCGAGAACCGCTACGCCTACACCGACAGCCTGAGCTGGGTCGCCGGCAACCACACGATGAAGTTCGGCGGCGACGCCAACTTCGTCAGCGTCTCGGCGCTCTTCGAGCTGAACTTCGCCGGCCTCTACAACTTCGGCGGACTCTCCGCGACGACCCTGGCGGCCTTCCCCGGCGGCGACTGCCTGACCTCGACGCAGGCGGGCTGCGCGCCCGCCTTCGAGCCCGTCCAGCAGTACGGCCTCGGCTTCCCCGGCAACTACGTGCAGGGCTTCGGCAACCCGAGCAGCAACCTGAAGAACCGGCCCTTCGCCGTCTTCGCGCAGGACTCCTGGAAGGTGACGCCGCGCTTCACGCTCAACTACGGCGTGCGCTACGACTACGAGCAGACCGACCAGCTCGCCGTGCAGGACTTCCGCGACCCGCTCTCGGGCCTGACGGTCACCGCGGCCACCACGCAGGGCTTCTACGACGCCTTCCGCATCCAGCAGGGCTTCCCGCGCGACAAGGACAACATCGCGCCGCGCATCGGCATGGCCTGGGACGTTCGCGGGAACGGCTCGACGGTGCTGCGCGCCGCCTACGGCCTCTTCTACGACCACCCGCTCCTGGCCATCGGCTTCAACTCAGACATCGCCGACAACGTGCAGCAGCAGCAGTTCGTCTCCTTGCCCGGCAGCCCCACCCCGACCGCGCTCCTGAACGCCGTCCAGATTTTCCAGGGCACGGTCTGCACCGCCGCGGGCGGCAACCCCCTGTGCCCGCCGGGCGTCTTCACGCCGGGCGCGGCCTCGACCGCGCAGTACCAGTTCGGCCGCCAGCGCTTCAACGACCAGACGTTCCCCGGCTTCGGGCCGTTCCTGCCGTTCTCGCTGCCGGTCTCGACCGACTTCGAGTTCGCCTACGCCAACCAGGCCAACGTCACGCTGGAGCAGAAGCTGACGACGAACATGTCGATCCAGGCGAGCTGGCTCTTCACGGGCGCGCACCACCTGCCGCACCCGACCAACCTCAAC